>NZ_JABMCA010000081.1:0-42084 GCF_014706005.1 Actinomadura sp. RB99
GTGCCGGGCGGCGAAGCGTCCTGAACCACACCTTCGGCAGCCGCATGAAAGCCACACCCGGCACCCCTGGGCCAGCCAACCCTACGAACGGCTCGCTCAACCCGATCAAGAAGGTAGGGCCTCGTGAGCCGCGGAGTCCGCGGAGAGGACCGTCCTCCGCCCGGCGGCCGCTGACACGGCCGCCCCGCACAGCCCCGCCCCGGAACCCCCGGCCGCCTCCCGCGGCCGGGGGTTCCGCCGTGCGGCCTAGTTACCCCTTCGCGGGGTCGGTGCAGGAGCCGGTGGCGGTGGGGCTCGGTGCGGGCGCCGGGTCCCGCTCGGGGAGGCCCGGACCCGTGCGGCGCAGGTTGTGCGTCCTCATCACCGACTGCAGGTCGGGGTTGCCGTCGCGGCCGTCGGCGTCGGCGAGCGCGGGGCACGCCCAGGCGTCCTGGCGGCCCCACGAGTAGCTGATGTCGAACGCGGGCCTCGGGATGAGCCGGTCCCACCGGGTGAGGATCGCCTTCATCTCGCCCGCGGCCGGCAGCCGCCAGTTCTTCTCCCCGTCGCTGCAGGACTGCCCGAACGTCTGGAACACCGGCACGATCATCTTCCGGGTGAACCCGGCCCGGGTCGCCTGGCCCACCATCGTGTCGATCGCCTTCAGGTCGCACCCGTCGTGCCCGGAGCGGCACGGGTAGGGGTCGAGGCCGATCAGGTCGAGGTGGGTCTCCGACGGCTTCAGCGGGGCCATCGGCCAGTCCGTCAGCGACGCGAACGCCTTCTGGCCGGGCGCGTACCGGTGCACGATGTCGGCGCGCCGCCGCAGCTCGCCGGCGATGCCGGGGCACTGGTCGGGGTTCGGCTCGTCCGACAGGTACCAGCCGTACACGCGGTCGTTCCCGGCGAACCGCTTCACCGTGTCGGCGAACGCCGACGTGCTGTTCTGCTGGAAGTCGCCGCAGGTGGTGTTGCCGACCCACAGCAGCGCCCGGCCGCCCTTCGGCAGCGAGGCGATCTCTCCGGCGTCGGGGTCCACGTCGAACAGGTCGTAGCCGAGCGCCGCGGCCTTCGCGCGGTCGCCCGCCGGCATGTTCAGCGCGGCGTGCAGGGTCCCGGTGGCCAGGGCTCCGGCGGCCCGGGACGCGGCGGCCGGGCGGGCGGCGGCGTCGCCGGCCGACGGGGCGAGGAGGTATCCGGTGGCGGCGCCGCCGAGGGCGGCCGCGGCGGCCACCGCGAGGAGTCGCGTCTTCATGAGGTCTCCCGGCATCGCTGATGCGGCATGGGCATGAGATGCGCGTCCAGCGTCGCACGGGAACGGCGCAGATCACCGGGAAACCGTCCGCGGGCCGCGATGACCCCGGAAACGGACGGGACCGGCCGCCTTTACGGACGGCCGGTCCCTGGACGAGCGGTGCGCTCGCGGTGCCGGTGGTGCGGGAGGGTCAGACGCGCCAGGAGCGGACGAGCTCGTCCAGCGCCGCCTGGTCGTAGACGATGCCCTGGTCGCCCAGCTCCTTGGCGACCAGCTCGCCGTCGCCGTGGTGCTTGGCCAGCAGCCGGTACACCGCGTAGGGGAACCAGTGGTTGTCGCTGATCCGCCGGATCTCGGCCTCGTCGCAGCTGTAGCCCTCGGCGCGCACCTCGGCCAGCGTCGCGGCGATGTCGCCGTGCCGGCGTTCGAGGACGTCGATGACGATCGTGCGCAGGTTCTCCGGGTCGGGGGCGGGGCCGGTCTCCTCGTGCGGGACGCCGACCGCGCTGCGGCCGTTGAGGCTCCCGCGCGCGGCGGCGCTGACCACGGCCATCTCCGGGTCGGGCGCGGGCTCGGGCTCGCGCGGCGCGGCCGGGGAGGCCGCGGCGGGGGACGGCGCCGGGGCGGCCGCGGGCTCGGCCTCGCGGGTCGCGGCGGCGGAGCCGTTCGCCGAGCCGTTCGCCGTGCCCGACTCGATCGCCTTGCCGGAGTGTCCGGGCACCTGGATCTGCGGGAACGGCCCGGTGTTGCGCAGCGGCATCAGCGTGATCTGCTGCAGCGTGACCGGGCCGGCGATGGCGCGCGGCGCGGGCTCGGCGGCCTTCGGCTCCTCCTCCTCGTCGGATTGGCGCGAGACGTACCGGTGGAGTGTTCGCAGCAGGACGAACAGGCCGAGCATCGACACGATCGGCGGGACCGCGGCGGTCGCCTGGTAGGAGAACGACCGGTGCCCGACGTGCCCGACGTTGAAGATGAGGCTGGCCGTCCAGCCCGCGAGGGCGATGGCGAGCGGCAGGAAGAAGTCCAGCCAGCTCATCATGTCGCGGCGGCGCAGCACGAAGGCGTCGACGGCGAGCAGGAAGAGGCCGAGTTCGCCCACGATGATGAAGAGGTCGACCAGCAGCGGGAACGAGTCGGCCTTCCATCCGCGCAGGCCGTGTTCCAGTGCCCAGTGGTAGAGACCGGCGTAGGACTGGGCGAAGCCTCCCGCGGTCGCGGTCATGACCGCGATCGCCATGAAGGCGATGGCCCCCCACCGTGTGATGACCTGTACCCGGTTGGCAGCGCTCATGCGGCAGGTGCTCCAGATTGTCTTACTTAACCAAATGTGATCGGTGGGAGACTATCCATTCCCTGCGCGTTTCGTGGGGGATTCCAGTTACGTCTGTGTACCGGTCGGTCCCCGCCGGACCCGCGGGACGGATCCGGACCGCGCCCTTCGCCCGCCCGTGACCGTCCCGCCGGACGGCGCCGCCGTTGGCGCCGACTGCCCAAAGAACGGCGCCGATGTCGTGCTGACTCGCTCATTGACCTTCCTGACCGACCGTAGAAGCCTTGCGAGTGCGTCCGGGGTCCCGCACCCAGCGAGAAGGAGCGTCATGTCCGCGCTCGTCAGCACCTCGGACCACCCTGTACGCGACCGTGCCGGCCTCGGGCGGCACGCGATCCGCGAGGCCCCCGGCCCGTTCCGCGTCCGGCCCGCTCGCTCGGACGGGCTCGCCGCCCGGTCTCAGGGCCGCGGTCCCGGCCCGGAGGAGGCCGCGGAGGTCCGGGCGATCAAGGAGTGGATCGAGGCGCACCTGCGGGACCCGGATCTGACCCCGGCAGCGATCGCGGCCGCGCACCACATCTCCGTCCGGCAGCTGTACCGGGTGTTCGAGTCGTCCGGCACGACGGTGGCCCGGTACGTGCGGGACCTCCGGCTGGAGCGGTGCCGCCGGGAGCTGTCCGACCCGTCGCTGGCGGGCCTGCGGATCGGCGCGATCGCGAGCCGCTGGGGGCTGCCGGACGCGGCGGGGTTCAGCCGGGCGTTCCGGGCCGCCTACGGACTGTCGCCCTCCGCATACCGTGAGCGTGCGGCCGGTCCCCATCGGCGCGGCTGAGCGGGGTCGCGAGCCCCGGACCCGGGGGCAGGGGCCCGAATCGGTCCGGCGGCGTGCATCGATCCGGGGATCCGGGGAACGGCGACAGCAACGAGCGATTTGAGTGGAATGTCGAAATCCGTCGCGGGAGAACCCTGGGGGAGGGGGACACGATGAGCGACGTGGACGACGTGCTGGGGGCCGCGCTGCCGCTGGAGTACGCCGAGGACCTGGACCCGCTGCTCGACCGCATCGGGGACGCCTCGTGCGTCCTGATCGGCGAGGCCAGCCACGGCACCCACGAGTACTACGCGTGGCGGGCCGCGATCACCCGCCGGCTGATCGCCGAACGCGGCTTCTCCTTCGTGGCCGTCGAGGGCGACTGGCCGGACTGCCGCGAGGTCGGGCGGTCGGTCACGCTGGCGCCCGGCGGCGCGGAGGACCCGCGCACCGCCCTGGACGGCTTCGGGCGCTGGCCCACCTGGATGTGGGCCAACGAGGAGACCGTCCGGTTCTGCCGGTGGCTGCGCGAGCACAACGCCGGCCTGCCGCCCGACGAGAGGGCCGGCTTCTACGGCCTCGACGTCTACAGCCTGTGGGAGTCGCTGCGGGCCGTCGTCGACCACCTGGCCGAGCACCGCCCCGAGTACCTGGCGACGGCGCTGGAGGCCTACCGCTGCTTCGAGCCGCACGGCGAGGACCCGCGGTCCTACGGCTGGAACACCTCGCTGGTCCCGGACGGGTGCGCCGAGGAGGTCATGGCGCTGCTGACGCGGCTGCGCCGCCCGGTCTCGCACGGCGACTCCCGGGACCCCGACGAGGAGCTGGACGTCCGGCAGAACGCCGAGATCGCGGCGGGCGCCGAGCGGTACTACCGCACCATGATCGCCGGCGGGCCGGAGTCGTGGAACGTCCGCGACGTGCACATGGCCGACACGCTCGACCGGCTGACGGACTTCCACACCCACGGCGGCCAGACCGGCAAGGGGGTCGTGTGGGCGCACAACACCCACGTCGGCGACGCGCGCGCCACCGACATGGCGGACGCGGGCATGGTGAACCTCGGGCAGCTGGCCCGCGAGCGGCGCGGCCGCGACCGGGTCGTCATCGTGGGGTTCGCGGGCGGTCCCGGCGAGGTGGTCGCCGCGCCGAGCTGGGGCGACCCGATGGAGGTCATGACCGTCCCGCCGCCGGCGCACGGGTCGCTGGAGGAGGTGCTCGCGCGGTCGGAGCTGCACCGCGGCATGTTCGTGGTGCCGCCCGAACGGGACATGCCCGGGTTCCTCACCGGGACGCTCGGGCAGCGGGCGATCGGCGTCGTCTACGACCCCGACCGCGATCCGCGCCAGTACGTGCCGACGCGGCTCGCCGAGCGGTACGACGCGCTGTGCTGGTTCCGGATCACCTCCGCGCTCGCTCCGCTGCACCTGGAGGCGGCGCGCCGCGGCGAGCTGGAGACCATGCCGTCGGGCGTGTGAGCGCGGTCCCGGTTGGGCACGCCGACTCCGTGGACGGGCCGGCCGCGCGAGCCGGCCCGCAGGGAGATGAGCATGTCGCTGACCTTCGCCCCAGGACCCCTCGCCGGATCGCCCGGCGACGTCAACTACGGCATCGACGGGCCGAAGCACCGGCTGCTGATGCACGAGTTCCCGCGCCGGGTGCACGCCCGCTTCGGCGGTGAGGTCGTGCTCGACACCGAACGCGGCAGGCTGCTGCACGAGACGGGGCTGCTGCCCGCCCTGTACGTCCCGGAGGACGACGTGCGGACCGATCTGCTGGAGCGGACCGACCACAGCACGCACTGCCCGTTCAAGGGCGACGCCGCGTACTGGACGATCCGCGTCGGCGACCGGGTCGCGGAGAACGCGGTGTGGGGGTACCCGGAGCCGCTGCCGGAGTCGTCCTGGCTGCGCGGCTACATGGCCTTCTACTGGGCCCCGATGGACGCCTGGTACGACGAGGACGAGCGGGTCCACGGCCACCTGCGGGACCCGTTCCACCGGGTGGACGCCCGCGCCTCGTCGCGGCACGTCCGGGTGCTGCTGGACGGGGAGCTCATCGCCGAGACCGAGCACCCGAAGGTGCTGTCGGAGACGGGGCTGCCCAACCGGATCTACATTCCGGCCGTCGACGTGCGCCGCGAGTTGCTGACCCGCAGCGAGAAGCGGACCGTGTGCCCCTACAAGGGCGAGGCGACGTACTGGTCGCTGGACGGCGCGGAGGATGCGGCGTGGTCCTATGAGGACCCGCTGGAGAACGCGCTCAAGGTCGCCGGGCACTTCAGCTTCGACCACCGGGCGCTGACCGTCGAGGCCGAGCCGCCGCGGCGCGCGTGAGCGGCGGCGGGCCGGACGTCTGCGTCGTGGGGCAGATCGCCCGCGACCTGGTGCTCGTCGTCGGCGAGGTGCCGGGGCCGGGCGGCTCGGCGCGGGTGCGGCGCCGCCGGGAGATGCTCGGCGGGAAGGGCGCCAACCAGGCGGTCGGGCTGGCGCAGCTCGGCATGCGGCCCGCGCTGGCCGGCGTCGTCGGCGACGACGACGCCGGCCGCGACACGCTCGGCCAGGCGGTCCGCGACGGCATCGACGTGTCCGCGGTGGTGCGCCGCGAGGGCGCGCGGACCGGCCTGATCGTGGACGTCGTGGACGGCGACGGCCGCTGGCGCTACCTGGAGGACCTCCCGCCGCCCGTCCGGCGGACGAGGCGGTGCGGCTCGGCGCCGACCTCGTCCGGCGCGGCCCGGCGCTGGTCGCGCTGGCCGTGGAGGACGCGAACGTCTTCGTCTGGGAGGGCGGCCGCGCCGTCGTGCCGCTGGACGAGACGCCCGTCGCCGACACCACCGGTGCCGGTGACGCGCTCACCGCCGCGCTGATCGCCGCGCTCGCGCGCGGGGAGCCGCCGGAGCGCGCCGCCCGGTTCTCGGTCGCGGCGGCCGGCGCCACCGTCGGCCATCCCGGAGGGCGTCCCGCCCTGAGCTTCGAGGGCGTGGGGGCGCGCGCCGGTCTCTGACGCACTCGCGTCCATGACGGGCGCGGCTCTCCGACGAACTCGTGCCAGGGCGGTTTACCGAACAGGTGACAGCGGGCATGTCAAGGTACCCGGCGACCGGTAAGGAGGACGACTTTTGGCGACCCCCTCCTCACCGCCCTCCCCGTCCGTCCCCCGCCCCGGCTTCTGGGCCGCGCTCGACACCGCGCAGCGGACCGCGCTGCGCGCCGCCGCGCGGCCCCGCCAGTTCGCGGTCAAGGCGCCGCTGGTCTACCAGGGCGACGAGTCCGACCACGTGATCATCATCGAGCGGGGCTGGGCCAAGGTGACCTCCTCCACCGAGGACGGCCACGACGTGGTGCTGGCCGTGCGCGGGCCGGGCGACCTGCTCGCCGAGAGCGCGGTGCTCGGCGGCCGCACCCGCTCGGCGACGGTGACGGCGCTGTCCCCGGTGCGGGCGCTGGTGGTCCCGGCCGGCCGGTTCACCGGGTTCCTGGACGAGCACCCGGACGTGTGGATGCTCGTCACCGGCACGTTCGTGCAGCGCATCGACGACTCCGACCGGCGGCTGCGCGCGCACGTGACCAGCCGCGGCACGCAGCGGCTCGCGCGGCTGCTGGCCGACCTCGCCGAGCGCTCGGCGCAGCACGTCCCGCCCGCGCCGGACGGGTCGATCGTGATCGGGCCGCCGCTGTCGCAGGAGGAGCTCGGCAGCTGGATGGACGCCTCGCGTGAGACGGTCGCGCGGGCCATGACGGGGCTGCGCGCGGCGGGCCTGATCCGCACCGGCTGGCGCAGGATCACCGTCATCGACCTGCCCGGCCTGCGCGCGTTCGCCGAGGACGCCGAGCCGCCCGGCTAGCCGCGGCCCGGCCGCTCGCCGGGGCTTCGGCTCTCCGCGATGCGCCGCCGCGCCTCCTCCCAGGTGACGGGCAGGTCGGCGGCCTTCGCCTGCCAGAAGACGAACGTGGAGTCGCGCATCACCGCGCGCTTGGCCCGCATCGTCGACCGGTGCGGCTCCGCCGCGGCGTAGGCCCGGATCGCCTTCTCGTCGCGCCAGGCGGACAGCGTCCAGAACGTCCGTTCGAGCAGCTGGGCCTTCAGGGCGACGCCGTGCGCGCCGTCGGACCGGCGGGCCTGGCGCCGCAGGGACAGCGACGCGAGGAGGAACCCCGGCACGTGGCGCAGCGAGCGCACCTCGAGCCGGGACGCCATGACGGTGACCTCGGCGCCGGGGCCGGGGGCGTGGACGGGGGTCCAGGGCAGGGTCGGCATGGGACGGTCCTTCGCTCGGATGCAATCTTGTCAATGGCCAGATTGCCTCCGCGGCCGCGAACTTGTCAATGACAAGATAGGATCGGCGGCATGAGTGACGACGCCTACCACCACGGTGATCTGCGGCGCGCCATCATGGCGGCGGCCGTGGGCGCGATCGCCGAGTCGGGACCGGCCACCTGGAGCCTGCGCGAGCTGGCCCGCCGCGCGGGCGTCTCGCACGCCGCCCCCGCCCACCACTTCGGCGACAAGGCCGGGCTGCTCACCGCCGTCGCCGCCGAGGGCTATGGGCTGTTCGCCGACGCGCTCGAGGGCGCGGGCGACGACTTCCACGACGTCGGGCTCGCCTACATCCGCTTCGCCATCGACCACCGCGCGCACTTCGAGGTCATGTTCCGGCCCGAGCTGTACCGTGCCGACGATCCCGAGGTCGTCGCCGCACGCGCGCGCGCCGACGGCGTGCTCGTGCGCGGCGCCCGGAGCGTCGCCCCGGGCCGTCCCCGCGGCGACCTGACCGCCCCGATCGCCGCCTGGTCGATCGTGCACGGCTTCGCCGAGCTGTGGCTCCGCGGCGCCCTGCCCGCGGAGCTCGGCGACGACCCCGAGGCCGCCGCCGAACCCGTCATCCGCCTGCTGTTCGAGAAGCCCGCCCGGACCGCCGGGTCCTAGGACCGGGACGCGGCGGAACGCGGCCCCGCCGAGGCCGCCGGATCCGCCGGGTCCGCCGGGACGGCGCGGGCCTTCGCCGGGACGCACAGCGCCGCGACCACTCCTGCGGCGGCCACCGCCGACGCGACCCACAAGGCGGGCTTGAACCCGTCGATGAACGAGGCGGGCGTCTCGTAGCCGCCGCTGTGCGCGAACACCGCGGCGAGGATCGCGATGCCGAAGACGGCGCCGAGCTCGCGCAACGCCGTGTTGGTGCCGGCCGCCACGCCCGCGTCGCCCGCGGGCACCGCGGCGGTCGCCGCCCCGGCCGTCGTCGCGAAGACCATGCCGGTGCCGGCGCCCGCGACCACCAGCGGCGCGACGAGCGTCCCGTACGACACGTCCGGCGCCGTCACGGCCGCCAGCCAGCCGAGCCCGGCCGCCTGCAGCACCATCCCGCCCGCCATCAGCGGCCGCGGCCCGATCCGGTCGGCGAGCGCGCCCGCGAGCGGCGCGGCGACCATCGGCATGCCCGTCCAGACCAGCAGCCGCAGCCCCGTCTGCAGCGGGGAGTCGCCCAGCCCGACCTGGAACAGCTGGGTCATCATGAACAGCGCGCCGAGCAGCGACACCGCCAGCAGGAAGATCACCGCGTTCGCGGACGCGAAGCCGCGCAGCCGGAAGTACGCCAGCGGCAGCATCGGATGCGCGGCCCGGCGCTCCCACAACAGGAACGCCGCCACGAGCACGGCACCGGCCGCCAGCGACCCCGCCACCTCGGGCGAGTCCCAGCCCGCCGACGGCGCCCGCACCGGCGCCCACGTCAGCGCGAACATCCCGAGCCCCGCGAGGAGCTGGCCCGGCACGTCCAGGTGCGGGCGCGGTCCGCGGCTCTCCCGCAGCAGCGTCGCCGACAGCGGGATCATCACGAGCCCGACCGGCACGTTGATCCAGAAGATCCACTGCCACGCCAGGCCGTCGGTGATCGCGCCGCCCAGCACCGGCCCGCCGGCCACCCCGAGGCCGGTGATCCCGCCCCACAGCCCGATGGCGCCGCCGCGCTTCTCCACCGGGAACACGTCGCTGATCAGCGTGAGCGTCAGCGGCAGCAGCAGCGCCGCGCCGGCGCCCTCGACCACCCGGGCCGCGACGAGCGCGCCCGCGCCGCCCGCGAGCGCGCACGCGGCGGACGCCGCGGTGAACACCGCCAGGCCCGTCACGTAGATCCGGCGCCGGCCGAACCGGTCGCCGAGCGCCGACCCCGTCAGCATCAGGCAGGCGAAGGCGAGGTTGTAGGCGTTGATCGTCCATTCGAGGTCGGACAGGCTCGCGCCCAGGTGGGTGCGCAGCACCGGCAGCGCGGTCGCCACCACCACCACGTCCAGGGAGCACAGGAACGCCCCCAGCCCCGCCAGCACCAGCGTCCAGACCCGCCGCGCCGCCGGGACGGCGTCCGCCTCGGACGCCTCCCGGCCGGTCGCGGTCTTGCTCGTCATCTCCGGCATCCCGGTCCCTTCCCTTGGAGCGGATCGCTCACCGGGTACAGACCGCCGCCGATCCGGAAGGAACCGGTCCGCCGGGCACCGCCGCGGACGGCGGCTCGTACGGCAGCTCGGCGGGAAGCCCGAACCGGGGGAACAGGCCCGGATCGAGGAACGCCACGATCCCCGCGACGCGGCCGTCCGCGACCGTCAGCACCTGGACGCAGTGCGCGCGGTGCACGCCGTCCGGAGAGCGCATGTACGACGCGGCGGCGGGCCGGCCGTTCGCCGAGACGGGGAACAGCCGCAGGTCGCCGGGCGCGCCGAGGATGTGCGCGGCGGCGAACCGCGCCACGTGGTCGCGGCCGGCGAACCACGCCGCGAACGGCGGCATCTCCAGCGTCGCGTCCCGCGTCAGCAGGTCCGCGAGCGCCGCCGCGTCGGCGTTCTCGAAGGCCGCCGCGTACCGGTCCAGCAGCGCGCGGACGCCCGGGTCGTCCGGCTCGGCGACGCCGTCCTCCTCCGGGGCGAGCCGCTCGATCTGCTCGCGCGCCCGCTGCAGCATGCTCTTCACCGCGATCGTGGACGTGCCGAGCGTCTCGGCGACCTCGGCCGCCCGCCAGCCCAGCACGTCCCGCAGGATCAGCACCGCCCGCTGCCGCGCGGGCAGGTGCTGCAGCGCCGCGATCAGCGCCAGCCGGACCCCCGCGCGAGACGCGACGACCGCCGCCGGGTCGCCGCCGTCCGCCGCGTCCGCCCACCGGCCCGGAAGCGGCTGCAGCCACTCGACCTCCGTCCGGGCCGGCCCGACCGGGCCCTCCGGATCGGAGCCCGGGGCGCCGAGCCCCGACGGCAGCGGCCGCCGGCGCCGGGCGCCGAGCCCGGTCAGGCACACGTTCGTCGCGATCCGGTGCAGCCAGGTGCGCAGCGACGCGCGCCCCTCGAACCGGTCGAACGACCGCCACGCCCGCAGGTACACCTCCTGGACGAGGTCCTCCGCCTCGTCCAGGGACCCGAGCATCCGGTAGCAGTGCACCAGCAGCTCGGACCGGTACGGATCGGTCAGCCGCGCGAACTCCCCGTCATCGGCCATCGGCACTTCCCTCCACCGCTCTCACACCTGTACGGACCCGTGCGGAGCGGAAAAGGGACCGGGTTCCGGCCCGCGGATTCAGCGGGACGCCCGCGCGGCCGCCGAGCCGGCGCCCTCCCCGTGCGCGCCGCCGTCCTCGATCGCGGGGGCGTCCGGCGCGGTGTCCGGGACGACGGCCAGGTCCGCGCGGAACCGGCGGTTGAGGGCCGCGCGCATCCGCGCCGTCCGGCTCCGGGCCCGCGGGCTCTCGACCCCGCCGGTCTCGGGCGGGAGGTCCAGCGGCACCGCCGGCGCAGGGCGCGGATCGGTGATCGCGGCCGTCCGCTCCGCCGGAAGGCGCCGCTCGACCTCGCTGTACCGGCCCTCCGGCGACCGCCGGATGACGCCGGTCTCCAGGCCGTGCTCGACGAGCGCGAGGTCGCGGTGCTGCAGGCCGACGCAGATCCGGTAGGTGACGGCGTAGGCCAGCACGGGCCCGAGGATCACCAGGCCCCGGAAGAACCAGGTCGTCCAGAACAGCGGGACGTCGAACCGGTCGGCGATGACGTCGTTGCCGCCCGCCGCCCACAGGCCGCCGAAGAACACCACGCCGGCCATGCCGATCCCGGTCCGCGCCGGGACGTCGCGGGGCCGGTCGAGCAGGTGGTGGATCTGGCGGTCGCCGGTGACCCAGCGTTCCAGGAACGGGTAGAGGGCGAGTCCGGTGAACAGCACCCCGGGCACCACCAGCGCCGGGACGACCACGCTCAGCGTGACCGTGTGCCCCCACGCGGTGACCTCCCAGGCCGGCATGATCCGCAGCGCGCCCTCCAGCCAGCCCATGTACCAGTCCGGCTGGGAGCCGGAGCTGATCGCGCCCGGGTCGTACGGGCCGAACAGCCAGATCGGGTTGATCTGGATGAACGCGGCCATCAGCGTGGTGACGCCCAGCACCCACAGGAACAGCGACGTGGTCTTGCCGATGAACACCGGGAAGAACGGGTAGCCGCGCACGGTGGTGTTGCTGCTGCCCTTGCCGGGGAACTGGGTGTGGGTCTGCCGCCAGGTCAGCACGATCGCGTGCAGCGGGACGAGCGCCGCCAGGAGCCCGGGGATCAGCAGCACGTGGATGACGTACAGCCGCGGGATGATGTCGTTGCCGGGGAACTCCCCGCCGAACAGGAACATCACCAGGTACGTCCCCACCACGGGGATGGCCGCGGTGACGCCCTCGAGGATCCGGATGCCGGTGCCCGACAGCAGATCGTCCGGCAGCGAGTAGCCGAACAGCCCGTTGAGCATCGCCAGGATGAGCATGACGACGCCGATGATCCAGTTCAGCTCGCGCGGCTTGCGGAACGAGCCGGTGAAGAAGTGCCGCAGCGTGTGCACCAGGATCGAGGCCAGGAAGATCAGCGTGGCCCAGTGGTGGAGCTGCCGGACGAGCAGCCCGCCCCGCACGTCGAAGCTGATCTTCAGTGCGGAGGCGTACGCCTCGCTCATCCGCACGCCCTGCAACTGCGTGTACGAGCCGTGGTAGGTGACCTCGTTCATGCTCGGCTTGAAGAACAGGGTGAGGTACACCCCGGTGAGCAGGATGACCACGAACGAGTACATCGCGATCTCCCCGACCAGGAAGCTCCAGTGGTCCGGGAAGGCCTTGCGCAGCGCCTTGCGCGCGAAGCCGGTGGTGCCGAGCCGCTCGTCGAGGGCGTGCGCCGCGGCGTCGACGCCCCGCGCCGCACCCGTCCCCGTGCTCGGCATCGTGTCCGCCATCGACGCCGTCCTTTCGTCGGTCTGGACCGGTTCTGCGCATAAGACCGATCCAGACCGACGAAACGTGACACAAGGCGATGTAACGCCCGTCACATGGCGGTGCTCACACCAGGGCGGCGCTCGCAACAGGGCGGCGCTCAGACCATGGCGGCGCTCAGACGGCGGGCGCCGCCCACCTCTCCCGGCGCCGGTAGCGCGGCAGCCAGCGCGCCCGGTACAGCATCCGGAACGGCGGCGGCAGCAGCCGCAGCACCGCCCGGGACGTGGCGTCGGGCGCCCCGTCCAGCAGCCACGGCACGAACGATCCCAGCCCCCGCATGCCCAGCTCGCGGCGCATCTCGACGTCGAAGGTGCCCCACTCGAACGGGGTCAGCGCGCGGTGGATGAGCGGCAGCATCTCCGCCTCCTTGTAGTCCAGGAGGTCGTTCACCGCCGCCGGCAGCGCCCGCGCGTACTGGCGCAGGGCGCGCCGGTCGCCGTGCTCCAGCGCCGCGTCGACCCCGTCCAGCAGCGGGACGACCCGGAACGCGCGCGTCTCCAGCGCGTCGAACACGGCGGGATGCTCCCGGCCGCGCATCACCGCCCACAACGCGCGCTGCTCGGCGGCTTGCTGGGCCAGCCAGTGCCGGCGGAACATCGCCCATCCCCGGGCGACCCGCCCGGGGTCCGGCGCGGCGTCCGCGTCCGCGGCGGCCGACATCCGGGCCATGTCCCGTCGGAACGCGTCATAGGCGGCGTTCAGCATGGTCAGGTTGAACCGCCGTGGCGTGCTGCTCTCCGGTATGGCGCCCATGCCCCCTCCAAACCCTCCGTGCGACCCGTCACAGAGAAGATGGATCAGTGCCGCCGAACGTGACGCGATCGGGCCCGGTCCGGCTGTGACCTGCCCCACATCGCGCTCGTCCGGACGGCGTCATAAGTCCATGCAATCACCCTTCCCCGCCGCGTCCCGCTGATGCGGCCCCGTCTCCCGGAGGTGCTTCCCGCCCGCCGGCACGGGCCGCACCGCGGGTCCCGCGGCGGCCCCCGCGGCGGCGGCCCGCTGATCACGGCGAACCTCTGCCATGACCACGATCTTCGCGTAGCCTGCCGCCTGATGATTGATGAGCACACGTCGGTGGGTTCCCGGCATGTCCTGTGCGTCCTCGGCGCCGGGCTCGACCTCGCCGAGGTCGAGGCGATCGCCGAGCCGGAGGGCTTCGAGCTCGACTGGGAGTACTCCGGGCACGCGCCGGACCCGCGGATGCCGGCCGCGTTCGAGGCGTGCGGCGCCGCCGCCTCGTTCACCGCTCTGGACTGGGAGGCGGTGCGCGGCCACGACACCGTCGCCTACCTGCTGTCGCCGGCCGCCCGCCCCGGCGTCGCGTTCACCGTCGCGCGCCGCACCCTCGCGCTGACCGCCCGGCTGCTGCGCTCCGGCGCGACCGCGGTGAAGAACGAGAGCAACGGCCTCGCGCACGGCCGCGACCGGTGGCTCGACCTCGCCTACAAGGCGTACGCGGGCCAGGAGGCGGCCGTCCCGCTGTACCAGGCGTGCGTCAAGCGGCCGATCACGACCGGCGCGCTGTACTTCAGCTGCGGCATGCACCTGCTCGGCGCCCCGGACGTCGAGCTGGACCATCCGGGCGCCCCGCACCCCGAGGACGTCCTCGACCTGATCGACGGGCTGGCGCTCTACCTGCTGATGGAGCAGCGGACGCGGGAGCTGCACGACGGCGAGACGTTCGCCCTGGAGGACGGCGCCGACCAGTGGGTGCTGCGGCACGGCCCGTGCGAGCGGTTCGCGGAGGACGACTTCTTCCACAACCCGCACGGCTACTGGCGGCTCACCCCCGCTTGAGCGACCCGGCGGATCCCGCCGCGTCCCGCCGCGTCCCGTGCCGGGACGCGGCGGGCCGGCGCGGTCAGGTCACCGGGTTGTCGACCAGGTAGACGGTGGGGGAGGGGGCGCCGCACGTCGCCGAGGCCGTGGACCCGCCGTTGAACGACAGGTCGGCGGCGGCCGACCCGAGCGCGACGGACGTGCTCGTCGCCGACGACGACGGCGTGAACGGTCCCGCGGTCAGCGTGCCGTCGCCCGGCAGCGGCACCGTGATCTGCTCGTCGCGCGTCAGCGGCGTGTTCGGGATCGCGATGCCGCCGGACGGGATGACGTTCTGCGTCGCGGGCGTGCCGCCCTCGACCGCCAGGTTGAGCGCCGTGACCTTGCCGGACGCCGAGGTGTAGCCCTTGTCGATCAGCTTGTTCACGGTGCCCGCCGGGATCACCAGCGCGCCGCTGGCCTGGGTGAAGGAGAACGAGCTCCCGCGCTTGGCCACGAGCGGGATGTGCGCGCCGACCGCGATCCCGACGTCCAGGGCGTCGGCACCGACCTTGCACGTGTAGGGCGCGTTGATGATGCCGACCAGCTCGTTCGACGCGGGCTCGGGGAAGTTCAGCGGCGCGCCGGTGATCTTCGCCGGCGGCCGGCCCGCCGCGCCGCCGACGGCGATCGTCAGCAGCGCGTTGCCCGCCGACGGCTTGCAGTCCGCGGTGATCGGCAGGCTGAACCCGGCCGACGACTTCAGGTCCACCTCGGCGAGCGCGTGCTCGAACGCGAGCGTGACCTTGCCGCCGTTCGGCGCGGTGTACGGGCCGACGTCGAACGTCCCGGTCAGCGGCAGCCCCACCTTGAGCGGCCGCCCGGCATTGATCGCGATGTCGTCGATCTCGAACGGGCCGCCCGCCGCGATGTTGATGCTGGACGGCGTGGAGCCGCTCGCCCCGATGCTCAGATCGGTGATCTTCGCGTCCGCCCTGTCGATGCCGAGGATCGGCGCCAGCGAGGTCAGCCAGGACGGGAACGTGATGCTGCCCGATCCCTGCGACAGGTAGAACCGCTGGCCCGGCCCGAGCTGGACGGGTGCGACGCCCTGCACGTCCACGTCGGTCGGCAGGTAGAACACCGGCAGCCCGCCGAGGCTGATCGTGCAGCCGATCGGCAGCTTGAACCGGCCGGTGTCGACCCCGACGGCGGGCACGTCCTGGGGCGGGAGCGCGTGCGCGGGCGGCGCCTGCACGAACGCGAGCACCGCGAGCGCGAGCAGCGCGAGGGCGGCGCCCGCGCGGGCGGCGAGGGAGCGCCGCAGCGGGCCGCGCCCGGCCGTCGCGGCGCCCGCCTGTCCGACTCTCATGGGGACTCCTCTCAGAAGTACGCATGCGTACCTGTGGGTCCCGGACATGGTGGACCCCGGCCGATGGGGCGGGATACGGACGGTGATGCGGAAACGCCGCGGAGCGGTTAGCAACCGCCCATAGAAAGGCCGCCCACGGCGGCACGGCCGCCGGGCGTCCGCCCACTACAATGCGCTGCATCGAACGACAGCGGCCCCCCGACGACGGCGCCTCCCCCGGCGGCCCGCGGTCCGGCGATCGGCGACCCGGCGGCCCCCGGCTGGCCGAGGTCTACGACCCGGCGCGTCCCGGCCTGCCCCGCGGGCGCAGCAGCCTGCCCGCGCCGGTCGTCCGCAAGGCGCAGCGGAAGCGGCTGCTCGCCGCGGTGATCTCCGCCGTCGCCGAGCACGGCTACCCCCGCACCACCGTCGCGATGGTCGTCGCCCGCGCCCGCGTGTCCCGCAAGGCGTTCTACGACCACTTCACCGGCCTGGAGGACTGCTTCCTCACCGCGCTCGCCGACGCCCAGAAGGTGATCCTGCGGGAGCTGATGAACGCGCCGAAGAGCCTCGGCGCGAAGCCGTCTCCGCGGGCCGTCCTCCAGGCGGGCCTGCGCTCGTACCTGACCCTGTGTGCGCGCGAGCCGGAGTACGCGCGCTGCATCCTGATCGAGCTGCCCGCCGTCGGCCCGCGCGCGCTCAAGGGCCGCAACAAGGCGTACGGGGCGGTCGCCGACGTGCTGCGGCTCTGGCGCGAGCACGCCGCGAAACGCCACCCCGAATGGCCGCCCGTCGAAGAGCCCGCCTACCGCGCCGCGGTCGGCGCCATCGCCGAGCTGATCACCGAGCACGTCTGCGCCGGGGACGCGGCGGGCCTGCCCGCGTTGCACGGCCCGCTCACCGAGATCCTGCTGCGGATCCTCGCCGCGCCGCTCCCGGACGACCGCTGAACCGCCCCTCGGGGCCGTACGGTTCTGTCATGGGCATGGTGCACACGGTGGGGCTCGTCCTGCATCCCGAACGCGACTCGAAGGCGGCCGTCGACACGATCGTCGGATGGGCGGGCCGGCGCGGCGGCGCGGTGCTGGGGCTGCCCGACGAGATCGGCCGGATCGACTGCAGCGCCGTGGCGGTGGAGGCCGCCGCGCTCGCCGAGCGCGCGGACCTGCTCGTCAGCCTCGGCGGCGACGGGACGATGCTGCGCAGCATGCGGCTGGCGGCGGGCGCGGCGACGCCGGTCCTCGGCGTCAACCTCGGGCGCCTCGGGTTCCTCGCCGAGATCGACGTGGACGGGCTGGCGGACGCGCTGACCAGCATCGACGCGCACCGGTACGAGGTTGAGCCGCGGATGGCGGTGTGCATGCGGCTGCCCGATGGGGAGGTCGTGTCCGCGTTCAACGACATCGCGCTGGTGCGGATGCCGGGCGACGGCCTCGCCGCGGTGGAGGTGTCGGTGCAGGGCCACCCGTTCGTCCGGTACGCGGGCGACGCGGTGATCGTGGCGACCTCGACCGGCTCGACCGCCTACAGCTACTCCGCCGGCGGGCCGATCGTCTCGCCCGCCGTCGAGGGCTTCCTGGTGGTGCCGGCGGCGGCGCACTCGACGTTCAACCGCGCCGTCATGCTGTCGGCGGACGAGGACGTCGAGCTGACGCTGCTGCCGACGTCGGGGACGCTGGCGGTGGAGGTGGACGGCGGGATCGCCGCGCAGCTCGAGGCGGGGGACCGGCTGCGGGTCACCGCCGCCCGCGGCGCCGCCCGCGTCGTCCGGCTGGGCGGGACGACCTTCTACGAGCGCGCCCGCCGCAAGCTGCGCGTCAGCGGCAGCGCCGAGGCGGACTAGAGGCGGGCCGGAGGAGGGCGGGCGCCGGGCCGGGACGGTCAGAGCCAGCCGCGCTCGTCGGCGACGCGCAGCGCCTCCATCCGGTTGTGGGTCCCGGTCTTGGCGATCGCCGCGGACAGGTAGTTGCGGACGGTCCCCTCCGACAGGTACAGGTTCCCGGCGATCGCCGCGACGGTCGCGCCCGAGCGCGCCGCGTTGAGCACGTCGACCTCGCGGGGGGTCAGCGGCGAGTCCCCGGCCGCCAGCGTCGCCGCCGCCAGCGCCGGGTCGACGACCCGCTCGCCGGCCATCACCCGGCGGACCGCGTCCGCGAGCGCCTCGGCCCGCGCGTCCTTGACCACGAACCCGACGGCGCCCGCGCCCATCGCCCGGCGCAGGTAGCCGGCGCGGCCGAACGTCGTCAGGATCACGACCCGGCAGTCCGGCGCCTTCTCGGCGAGCACCGCCGCCGCGGCCAGCCCGTCCACGCCGGGCATCTCGATGTCGAGCAGCGCCACGTCCGGCCGGTGCTGCAGGACCGCGCCGACCACCTCGTCGCCGCGGCCGACGGCGGCGACGACCTCGAAGTCGTCCTCCAGGTCGAGCAGCGTCGCCAGCGCCGTGCGGATGAGCTCCTGGTCGTCGGCGAGCAGCAGCCGGATCGTCATGTGCGCGCACCCTCCGCGGTCCCGACCGTCACCTTCAGCCGCCAGCCGCGTGGCCGGACCGGGCCGGCCTCCACGCCGCCGCCGGCCGCCTCGACCCGCTCCCGCAGCCCGGCGAGCCCGTTCCCGCAGGACGCGGCGGCGCCCACCCCGTCGTCCACTATCTCCACGCCCGCGGGCGACAGCGTCACCGTGCAGCGGGTCGCGCGCGCGTGCCGGACCACGTTCGTCAGGCCCTCGCGCACCACCCAGCCGAACAGCTCCTGGTGGGCGGGGTCGACCATCTCCGTCGCCGCCGGCAGGTCGGCGGCGACGCCCGCGGCGCGCAGCACCTCCCGGCCCCGCGCCAGCTCGCCCGCGAGGGACACCTGCCGGTACCCCGACACCGCGGCGCGCACGTCCGTCAGCGCCTGCCGCGCCAGCTCCTCCACCGCGGTGATCTCCTCCACCGAGCGGGCGGAGCCGCTCTCGGCGAGCCGCCGGGCGAGCCCGCTCTTGACCGTGATGACGGTCAGCGAGTGGCCGAGCAGGTCGTGCAGGTCGCGGGCGATCCGGGCGCGCTCGGCCTCCGACGCCAGCCGGGCCACCTCGGCGCGCGCCTCCAGCAGTTCCGCGTTGGCGCCGGCCATCTCGGCGTACGCGTAGACGGTCATGGTGGTGAACACGACCATCAGCGCGGTGAGCAGGTCGGGACCGGTGTGCCACGGCCGCACCGCCCACGGGACGATCAGCGGGGGCAGCGCCCCGGCCAGCACGATCAGCGCGATGCGCCGGCGCAGCATCAGGGCGGTGAAGGCGGTGATGACCGCCCACAGGTAGAAGGCCAGGTTCCGGGCGAACGGCAGCTCCGCGAGGAACAGCACGACCATGACGCCGTGGAAGAGCCAGAGCCGCCCGCGGTCCCGGCGCACGACCGCCCCGCCCGCGAGGACGTAGGCGACCGCGAACGCCCCGGCGATCGCGAACCCGGCCGCGGCGGCGGCCCCCGAGGAGTACTGCGCCACCCCGAGCGCCGTCACCGACGGGTACACCAGCATTCCCGTCGCCAGCGCCGTCCGGCGCCAGCCGCGCGCCCACCGGTGCGGGTCGGCGCCGTGCTGCTTCGGGGGCGGGCCGCCGTCCGGCGGCCGCTCCACGGCGTCCTGCATGCCCGGCACGTTACCGGCCTCCCGTCGCCTCGTCCGCGTTCACTCGGCGGCGAACAGTGCCCGCATGCGGCCGCGGGCGGTGATGAGGACGACGCCCAGCAGCAGCACTCCGCAGACGGCCTGCTCGATCCGCATCCACGGGGGGAGGAAGCCGGGCAGCGAGACGATCACGACGATGGCGGCGGTCATCACCGCCGACAGGATCCGCAGCCGCCGGAACGCGCCCCGGGAGCCGCGGGCGGCGCGGTGGGCGAGCGCGAACGACAGCACGGAGGCGAGGGCGACGATGCCGCCCCGCACCCAGACGTTGTCGTTCACCATCGAGCGGTGGTCGCGGAGGAGGAAGACGGCTCCCATCGTGAGCCAGCTGAGCGCGAGGTAGCCGCCGGTGAGCAGCTTCAGGTCGCGGAAGGCCCGCAGGTTCTGCGGGTGGCGGAGGTCCTGGGCGGTGCCGTTCTCGTTCTCGTTCATACCGGAAATGGTCCGCGCGGGGGCCCGGTCACCGGCAGTGAGACGGCGCATCACCCGCCCATGACATTCGTCATGGGACGGCCGTTCGCGCTGCGGACGCCGAGCGCCCGGAACAGGAACGCGGTGAGCTGGGCGGCGGCCGCGGACGCGCTCTCCCGCGCCGTCCCGGTGAGCTGGTGCTCGAACGCCCGGCCGAGCGCGGCCCGGATCGACCGCGCGTCCGGCTCGGGGTCGGCCCACGGCAGCGACCCGTCCGCCAGGCCCGCCGCGAGGATCTCGGCGATCAGCGCCTCCTGCTCGGCCACCGCGCGGGCGCGCTCCTCGGTGCAGCCGCGGGCCCGCACGGCCTCGCCCGAGGCGAGCGCCAGCGCGCGGCGGCGGCGCCGGTCGTCGGCGGTGATCCGGAGCATGCCGTCGACCACCGCGCGCAGCGCCTCGGGCGGACCCGCGGCGGACGCCGCCCACGAGCGCATCTCCGCCGTCATCAGCGCGCCGTCGCGCCGGAACATCGCCAGCAGCAGCGCGTCCTTGGACGCGAAGTGCCGGGCGAACGCCTCGCCCGGCAGCCCCGCCTCCGCGATCACGTCGCCGACGGTCACCGGCACGCCGTTCGCCGCCAGCAGGCAGCGGTACGCGGCATCGATGATGCGGACCCTCTCGGCGGCCTCTGCCGGTGCCGTCACGGCCCCTCCCCGCACGCCATCGTCCGGACGTCCCGGACGCCCCACCGGGCTCCGGGAGCCTCCAGCCTAACCCGCCGCCCGGCCGCCCGTCCGCCTCCACGAAGGCCACGCTGAGGTGGCCGCGTGGCACGGTCCACCTCGCTCACCTGCGCGGACTCGCGGGCACCGGCGCCGCGTCCGGGACCCGGTCCGGCGCTACACTCGCGTCCCGGTAGAGATCATCGCGCGGATCCGCCGTCCCGCCGGAGGGTCCCCGGGCGAGAGGGACCGGCGTGCACATCTCGATAGCGGACCTCGCGGACGGCGCGGCGGACGCGCCTCCGCTCGACGGCGACGGCGCGGTCCGCGCCCCCCTCGCCGTCGTGGACCTCGCGCCCGCCGACGCCGCGGTCGTGGAGCGCGCCGCGCGCCGCGCCCGGGACTGCGACCGCGTCCTCGTC
Organism: Actinomadura sp. RB99; assembly: GCF_014706005.1. NCBI lineage: Bacteria > Bacillati > Actinomycetota > Actinomycetes > Streptosporangiales > Thermomonosporaceae > Actinomadura > Actinomadura sp. RB99. The sequence goes on from NZ_JABMCA010000081.1 coordinate 20,934, forward strand.
GGCGTCGGCTCCGGCGACCCCGCGCTGGTCCGCGCCTTCGACGTCACGCTCACCGGGGCGGCGGACGCCGGGCCGGAGTGCGTCGCCGCCGCGGACCCGGCGGAGCGCGCCGCGGCGCTGCGGGACGCGGCGGAGCGCAACCCGCAGGCGGCGCTGGTGCTGCGCGACGTGCTGCGCACCACCGCCGGGATGGACGTCCCGGCGGCGCTGGACGTGGAGTCCTACGCGTACTCGGCGCTGCTCGGCGGGGCGGAGTTCGCGCGGTGGCTGGCCTCGCGCGGGCCGCGGCTGCTGCCGTCCGACGTCCCCGACCCGGTCCTGCTGGCCCGGGACGGGGACGTGCTGTCGATCACGCTGAACCGGCCGCAGCGCCGCAACGCCTACGGGCGCCAGCTGCGGGACGCGCTCGTCGACGCCCTCCGGCTCGCGCTGCTCGACGACGGGATCGCCCGGGTCGTCCTGGACGGCGCGGGCCCGGTGTTCTGCTCCGGCGGCGACCTGGACGAGTTCGGCACCGCGCCCGACCTGGCGACGGCGCACTTCGTGCGGACCCGCGCGGGCGCGGCCCGGCCGATCCACCGGCTCGGGACACGCATCGAGGTCCGCGTGCAGGGCGCCTGCGTGGGCGCCGGCGTGGAGCTGCCCGCCTTCGCGGGCCGCGTCGTCGCGGCGGCGGACGCGACGTTCCGGCTCCCGGAGGTGGCGATGGGCCTGATCCCCGGCGCGGGCGGGACGGTGTCGCTGCCGCGCCGGATCGGCCGCTGGCGCACCCTGTACCTCGCGCTCACCGGCGAGCCGGTCGACGCGCGCACCGCGCTCGCCTGGGGACTGGTCGACGACGTCCGGCCGTGAGGGCGGCCGGAACCGCGCCGGACCGCGTCGGATAACGTCTCGACCGTGCGACCCACCATCTCCGAGCAACCCGAACCGCGCCTGGAAGAGCGGCACTCCGTCCTGGAGCTCCTGGACCTGGAGGAGCTCGACCGGGACCTGTACCGCGGCGCCCTCGTGTTCGACGACCCGTACCCGCTCTACGGCGGGCAGGTCGCGGCGCAGGCGCTGCGCGCGGCGGGCGGCACCGTCCCGGAGGGCCGGCTGCCGCACTCGCTGCACGGCTACTTCCTGCGCGGCGGCGACGCCGCCCGGCCCACGATCTTCCGGGTCGACCGGGACCGCGACGGCCGCTCGTTCTCCGCGCGGCGCGTGGTCGCCCTGCAGGGCGGCGAGGTCATCTTCAACATGTCGGTGTCGTTCCAGCGGCCCGCCGAGGACGAGGACCGCCAGGTGCATCCCGCCCCCGACGCGCCCGCCCCCGAGACGCTGCCCGACGCGGAGATGCCGCGGCTGTTCTCGATGGACAGCCGCGTCCCGCCGCAGCCGTACCCGGCGTCGGACTTCCCGACCCGGCTCTGGTCGCGCTGCGACGAGCCGCTGCCGGACGACGACCTGCTGCACGCGTGCGTGCTGACGTACCTGTCCGACATCTCCTCCGGGCTGTCGGCGCTGCACGACGGGACGGCCCGGTCCGGGTCCAGCCTCGACCACGCGGTCTGGTTCCACCGGCCCGTCCGGATGGACGACTGGGTGCTGATGGACCTCGTCCCGCTGACCGTCGCCTCGGGGCGCGGCCTGTATTCGGGAACGATCCACACCCGCGGCGGCTCCCTCGTCGCGAGCCTCACCCAGGAGTGCCTGTTCCGCACGCCGCGCGACCGCCCCGCCTCCTGAGCGGGCTACGCCGCCGCGGGTGTTCAGCGCCAGGTGTCGTTCGCGGTGTGCGGAGAGGTGCCGGTGATGTAGACGCGGTTGGCGCCGCACGGGGGCCTGGAGGGGTATTGCGCGGGTGCTTGCAGACTGTGGTGACATCCCGTGCATGTGTTCGAGGGCAAAACCATCGAAGCTGCAGACTGTAATGCTATGGTCACGGAGTGAAGGTCGTGGTGCAGGTCAAGCTCATCCCCGACGTCGTACAGGCGTCGGCGCTGGAGCGCACCCTGCACACGGTCAACGAGTGCGCGAATCAGGTGTCGGCCGCCTCGTTCGCGACCTACGGGCTCAAGGGATCGGTCAAGGATCTGCGGTCGATGGCCTACGGCGAGCTGAAGGCCCGTGGTCTGGGTGCGCAGGCCGCGCAGCACGTCATCAAACGCGTCGCCGACGCCTACACCGCCCTGCGGGCCGGTGTCCGGGCCGGGAATCTCGGCGGCGTGGGTTCCAAGCGGCGCCGCAAGGCCGAGTCCAAGCCCATCGCCTTCCGGGCGGACGCGGCGCATACCTACGATGACCGGTGCGCCTCGTGGAATTACGATGCCCAGACCGTGTCCATCTGGACGATGGACGGGCGCCTGAAGAACGTCCGGTTCGCCTGCTCGGCGGGGGCGCTCAAGCAACTCGTCCAGTATCGGAAAGGCGAATCTGACCTGGCCTTCCGAGATGGGAAGCGGTTCCTGGTCGCTACCTGCGAGGTCCCCGAAGCCGAGCGGTACGAGTCGAGGGACTGGCTCGGAGTGGACCGGGGCATCGCCAACCTGGCCACCACGAGCGACGGCGAGAACCATTCGGGGCGGCGCCTGGACCGCTACCGCCGCTGGCAGGCCCGCAAGAAAGCCGAGATCCAAGCCTGCAAGACACGCTCGGCCGCGCAACTGCTCAAAAAGCGGGCCCGCCGCGAGTCACGGCATGCCACCCACGTCAACCACCGGATCTCCAAGACCGTCGTTGCTGTCGCCCAACGCACCGAACGCGGCATCGCCTTGGAGGAGCTCCAGGGCATCCGCGAGCGGGTCACGGTTCGACGCGACCAGCGAGCACGGCAGTCGTCCTGGCCGTTCCACCAGTTGGGGGCGTTCATCGCCTACAAGGCCCGTCGTGCCGGCGTGCCGTTCATCGAGGTGGACCCGGCCTACACCTCGCAGCGCTGCCCGCGCTGCGGCCACACCGCCAAGGCCAACCGGCCTTCGCGAGACGCTTTTCGCTGTCGTCGGTGCGGCCTCGCTGGGCCCGCCGACGTCGTCGCCGGGGTCAACGTGCGCGACCGCGCACGCCCGGCGTGGGTATTTGTCAACATGCCCCAACCGGCCCCCGCCTCAACGGCGGGACCGGCGATGTGACCCGTGCCCGTCCTCCCATCAAGGACACCCGGGAGCATAAGCACGGCCTTCCGGACCGAGCCGGCACGCTCGGTCCATCAGGACCGAGCAGTTGACGTCGGAGAGGTGGTCCAGCTCGCAGTTCTGGACCTAGGCGGTGTCGGTCCAGTCGTCGTCGTTGCAGTACCTGTCGCCGGGATGGTGGAAGTCGCCGTATCCGTACGGGACGGCGGAGTAGTCGTACCCGGACCCGGACCCGGCCGGGTCGAGCTGGTCGGTGCAGGCCTTCGCGACGGAGTTCCAGTTCCATCCCACAGGTTCGCGGTGACGTCACTGGCGTTCAGGGCGGGTGCGGCGGCGCGGGCCGTCCCGTCCGGGGACGGGACGGCGAACGGCGCGGCGGCGACGGTGAGGAGGGTGGCGGCGGCGATCAGGGAGCGTGCGGGGGTTCCACGGTGCATGTCGGCGAACTCCTGTCACAGGGCACATGGCGCGTGCCTGAGGGGGTGGGGGACGGCCGTCCGCGAGCACCGTGAGAATGCTCTCCTCTTGCAGCCGGGTCAAGCGATTGCGCAAGATTTCATGCTTCTTGCAGAAACCGGACCGTCATGCGCCTTCGGTCTTCGCCGTGTCCCGCGCGTTCGCGCGCTCCCGCTGCGGCACCACCGTGTACTTCGGGTCCTCCGCCGACCGCATGCCGGCGTAGAACACTCCGAACCGCGTGCACGCCGAGCCCGCCAGCAGCGCCGCGCCGCTGATCGCCGCCGCGATCCGGCTGCGCCCGCCGAGCACCGCGCCTCCGGCCGCGCCCGCGGCCGACAGGATCCGCGCCGCCCGCATGAGCCCGCCGCCCTTGCCCTGCCGGTACGGCTCCGCGACCATCCCGAGCCGGCGCTCCATCAGCGTCACCGCGGCCAGGTCGAGCCCCGCGCCGAGGACGGCGGCGCTGCGCATCGGCGCCGTCTCGGTGACGGGCGCGGTGAGCAGCGCCATCCCGGACGCGGCGGCGGTGGCCGAGCCGACGAACACCAGCGGCATCTCCCGGTAGCCCTCGTGCCAGGCCGGCACCGCCGTGTCGGCGATGAGGACGGCGGTGTAGGTCGCGACCACCGGCCCCAGCGCCGCGGCGCCCACCGTCGCGGCCCTGCCCAGCGGCTTGAAGAGCCCGGTCGCGTCCAGCACGGCGGCGGCGCCGGCCGCCGGCCCGTATGCCGCCAGCACCCACGAGCCCATGCTCATCGGCGAGGTCGGCTTCATCACCCGCAGCATGTTGACGAACCGCGCGGGACGTCCGAGGTCGTGGATCAGCGCGGCCGCCGATCCCGCGATGGCGGCCAGCGAGGAGATCTTCAGCGCCCGCGCGGCGACCGGGCGCCCGGTCAGCTCCGCGCCCGCCGCCAGCACCGACCCGGCGCCCGCCAGCCCGCCGAGGAACAGGTAGGCGGCGACGTCGGACGCCGCCCACACCGGCGCGTTCAGCACGGGCTTGCCGTAGTAGGACGTGAACTCGGCCTCGGGCACCATCGCCCGCTCGCCGCGCCCGCCGCGGCGCCTGCGGCGCCCGCCCTTGCCGGTGCCCTGGCCGATCAGGGCGTCCCGGCCGGGTCGGCGCCCCTCGATCCCGCCCTTGGTGACGTCGGACGTGCTCATCGCCCGCCTCCCCGCCGGCCGTGGACGGCGAACAGCGCGGCGGCCCCCGCGGCGAGCGCGGCGGCGGCGGCGCCCGCGTGCTTCCACATGGCGGGCAGGTCCCGCGTGGTGACGACCGGGTCCGGCGGCAGCCCGTACACCTCGGGCTCGTCCAGCAGCAGGAAGAACGCGCCGTCGCCGCCGACGCCGTCCTCCGGGTCGTGCCCGTACAGCCGCGCGTCGTCCACGCCGATGTCGTGCAGCTGGTCGACCCGGGCGGCGGCGCGTTCGCGCAGCTCGTCCAGGGGGCCGAACTGGATGGAGTCGGTGGGGCACGCCTTGGCGCAGGCCGGTTCGAGGCCGTCGCCGATCCGGTCGTAGCACAGGGTGCACTTCCAGACGCGGCCGTCCTCCTTGCGCTGGTCGATGACGCCGTAGGGGCAGGCGGGCACGCAGTAGCCGCAGCCGTTGCAGACGTCCTCCTGGACGACCACGGTCCCGAACTCGGTGCGGAACAGCGACCCGGTCGGGCAGACGTCGAGGCAGGCGGCGTGCGTGCAGTGCTTGCAGACGTCCGACGCCATCAGCCAGCGGACGCCGGAGTCGGCGTTGCCCATGGGCTTGTCCTGCTCGATGAACGCGACGTGCCGCCAGGTGTCCGCGCCGAGCCCCTGGGTGTTGTCGTAGGACATCCCGGTGAACTCCAGGCCGTCCTCGGGGACGGCGTTCCACTCCTTGCAGGCGACCTCGCAGGCCTTGCAGCCGATGCACACGGAGGTGTCGGTGAAGAAGCCCATGCGCGGCGGGGCGTCGGGGTACCCGGCGTCCTTCGCGACGTCGGGCTCGGCGCCCGCCAGCAGGTTCCGTCCGACCAGCCCGCTCACCGCGGTCACCTCCAGCCCGTGGACAAGGCGGTGCGACCCTTCCCGCCAGGCGGCCTCCTACACCTGGAGGCGCGGGCGGGCCGGCACGACGATGCGACGTAACGGTGCATTGACGGCCTTTCGGACGGCTGGATAGCGTCGGAAGATCGTCGAGGAGGCTGCGATGGCGGTGGAACCGTCCGGCTACGCCGGCCCGCTGGACCGCACGCTCGGCCTGGTGGTGACCGCGGCGTCCGACCGGGAGGTCGTCGCCGAGATCGAGGTGACCGGCAGGCTCATGCAGGCGTACGGGATCGTCCACGGCGGCGTCTACTGCGCCGTCAACGAGACCGTCTGCAGCATGGGCGCGGCGCTCACCGTCGGGCTGGAGCACCAGGTCGTCGGCGTCAGCAACCACACGCGCTTCATCCGCGCCGTCCGGGAGGGCCGGCTGACCGCCCGCGCCCGCCCCGTCGACCGGGTCGGCGACCACGTCACCTGGCAGGCGACCATCACCGACGACCGGGACCGCGTCGTCGCCGAGGGCACCGTCAACCTGCTGCGGCTCACTCCGCGGGACGCGCCGGAGCCCGCGACCGGACGGGCGGCGGGGTCATCGGCGGCGGGTTAGCCGGCGGCCGGCCGGCGAGCGGCGGGCCCGCGGGCCGGTCAGTCGGCGGTCAGGGCCTTCCAGTGGCGGTCGGCGACCGGCCGCCACGCGCCGTGCCGCTCGTGGAAGAGCGCGAACGCCTGCGAGCCGCTCCAGTCGTCCGGCAGCAGCTCGGCGGGCAGCGCCGGATCGAGGAACGGGAACCGCCGCCATTCCTGGACGAGCCGGGCGTGCGCGGCGAACGTCCCGGGGTCGTCGGCGGGACGCAGCGCGCGGACCGCGTCGAGGAAGTCCTCGTAGGCGAGCTCGATCTCGTCCAGGTTCCACGCCTGCCGGGCCACGCGGCGCGCCTCGCCGAGGTCGCCGAGGCTCCCGACGAACAGCGTCGAGGTGTCCGCGACGCCGATCTCGGCGAGCACCTCGCGCACCTCGGGCTCGCGCTCGGGATGCGGGCTGACCCACACGCCGGGGGACAGGTTGCCGAGGCCGTTCCAGGACAGCCGGGTCCGCAGCAGGTGCCGCAGCTTCCGGTTCGTCTCCGGGACGGTGGCGAGCACCAGCAGCCACCGCCCGTCCCAGTCGCCGCCGGGCCGGCCGAAGCCGTAGATGCGGTCCGTGCCGTCGGTGAGCAGCCGCCGCCCGGCCGGGGTGAGATGCCAGGCGGTGCGGCGGCCGTGCCGCTCGCCGGAGAGCCAGCCCTCGGTCGCGCTGCGGGCGAGCGCCTGCCGGACGGCCTTCTCCTCCACCCCGACCAGCCCGAGCGCCTCCAGGAACGCGGCCGTCCAGACGGGCTCGCCCGCGGGCAGGACGAACTCGCCGAGGACCGTCAGCAGCAGCGAGCGCGCGCTCGCCGCGCCGAGCTCCCGGCGGCGCCGGAAGCGCGGGCCCGCCGCCGGGCCCTCGTCGCCGTCCGGCCTCTCCCGCGCGGACGCCGCCGCGTCCGCGGCCGTCCCCGCGTCCGCGCCGCCGGTCCGGTCCATCGGCTCTCCCTCCGCGGGCGTCTGCATCCGGTCCCTCATCATTCCACATAACTATTGACTAGCGTTTTGTGACTGTAGAACATGTTGGCCACGGTTCACGGCGAGGGGAGCCCCCGATGACCGCTGACGCGGCGGCCGGCCAGGCGCGGCCGGACACGTTCAACGCCTCCGATTATCTGCTGCGGGCGGCGCGGGATCCCGGGACCGCCGGCCGGACGGCGCTCACCGGCCCCGGCGGCGACCTGACCTACGCCGACCTCGACGCCCTCGCCGGGAACATCGCGGCCGGGCTGGAGGCGTGGGGGCTGCGCCCCGAGGAGCGGGTCGTGCTCTTCATGGCGGACGGCCCGTCGATGGCGGGCGCGGTCCTCGGCGCGATGCGGCTCGGCGCCGTCCCCGTCCCGGTGTCCACGATGCTGACGGGCGCCGAACTCGCCGCTCTGCTGAACGACGCGCGCGCCCGCGTCCTGATCGTCAGCGACCGGTTCGCCGGGGCCGCCGAGGAGGCCCTCGCGCTCGCCCCGGGCGTCCGGCGCGTCGCGGTCGAGGGCGACGCGGTGCTGCGCGTGCCGGAGGGCGCCCGGCTGAACCCCTTCGCCGACCTCGTCGCGGAGGGCGCGGCGCAGGGCGGGGAGATCCGCGAGCCCTACGCGACCTCCGGGGACTCCAGCGCGCTGTGGCTCTACACGTCCGGGACGACCGGCAAGCCCAAGGGCGCGATGCACCGGCACGCCAACATCCGGCACGTCGTGGAGACCTACGGCAGGCAGGTCCTCGGCATCACCCCCGACGACCGCTGCTACTCCGTCGCCAAGCTGTTCTTCGCCTACGGCATCGGCAACTCGATGTTCTTCCCGCTCGCCGTCGGCGCCACGACGGTCCTCGACCCGGACCGGCCGACGCCCGCGTCCGTCGCCGAGCGGCTCCGCGAGTACCGGCCCACGCTGTTCTTCGCCGTCCCCACCTTCTATGCCGCGCTGCTCAACGCGGACGTGCCGGCCGACGCGTTCGCGTCGGTGCGGCTCGCGGTGTCGGCGGGCGAGCCGCTGCCCGCCGAGCTGTGCCGCCGCTTCACCGAGCGGTACGGCGTGGAGATCATCGACGGGATCGGCTCCACCGAGTGCCTGCACATCTTCCTGTCGAACCGCCCGGGGGAGGTGCGGCCCGGCACCACCGGCGTCGCCGTCCCCGGCTACGAGCTGCGGGTCGTCGACTCCGCCGGCGCCGACGTCCCGCCCGGCACGCCCGGCTCGCTGCTGGTGAAGGGCGAGTCGATCGCCACCGGCTACTGGTGCCGGACGGAGACGACCCGGCAGGTGTTCCAGGGCGCGTGGCTGCGCACCGGCGACACCTACGTGGTGGACGAGGACGGCTACTACACCTGCCTCGGGCGCACCGGCGACATGCTCAAGGCGGGCGGCATCTGGGTGTCGCCCGCCGAGGTGGAGGCCCGGCTCCTGGAGCACCCGGCGGTCGCGATGGTCGCCGTCGTCGGCCTGCCGGACGGCGACGGCCTGGACAAGCCGATCGCCTGCGTCGTCCTCGCGGACGGCGCGAAGGCCGAGCCGGAGGAGCTGATCGACTTCTGCCGGGCCGGGCTCGCCGCGTTCAAGCGCCCCCGCGAGGTGCTGATCATGGACGTGCTGCCGACCACGGCCAGCGGGAAGCTGCGCCGCTTCGCCGTCCGAGATCTGGCCGCCGCGCTCCTCGGCCGGGACTGACCCGCGCGCCCCCGGGCCCCTCGGCGGCCCGGTGCGCGCCGATATACTACAAACTCTTGACGTGATGACCGTGTTCTGTGGAGCATGGGAGCACGGACAGACGGGAGGAGCACCCCATGCACGTCGAGTTCCGGACGGATCCGGCCCGCTACCGGCACTGGAGGGTCGAGGTCGACGGTCCGGTCGCCACGCTGACGATGGACGTCGACGAACAGGGGGGCCTGGTCCCCGGCTACGAGCTGAAGCTCAACTCCTACGACCTCGGCGTGGACATCGAGCTGTACGACGCCGTCCAGCGGCTGCGGTTCGAGCACCCCGAGGTGCGCGCGGTCGTGGTGACCAGCGGCAAGGAGAAGATCTTCTGCGCCGGGGCGAACATCCGGATGCTGGCCGCGTCCGAGCACGCGTGGAAGGTGAACTTCTGCAAGTTCACCAACGAGACCCGCAACGGCATCGAGGACGCGACCGCGAACTCGGGCCAGACCTACATCGCCGCGTGCAACGGCACCGCGTCCGGCGGCGGCTACGAGCTGGCGCTCGCCTGCGACCACATCATGCTCGTGGACGACCGGTCGTCCACCGTCTCGCTGCCCGAGCTCCCGCTGCTCGGCGTGCTGCCCGGCACCGGCGGCCTGACCCGCGTCACCGACAAGCGGCACGTCCGCCGCGACCGCGCCGACTACTTCGCCACCAAGGCCGAAGGGCTCGGCGGCAAGAAGGCCGTCGCGTGGCGGCTGGTCGACGAGGCCGTGTCCCGCACCGCGTGGGACGCGACCGTCGCGGAACGCGCCCGCGAACTCGCCGCCCGCTCGACCCGTCCCGCCGGCGCCCGCGGCGTCGCGCTCACCCCGCTCGACAAGACCCGCACCGGCGACCAGATCACCTACCGGCACGTCACGGCGAAGCTCGACCGCGACGCCGCCGCCGTGGAGATCACCGTCGCCGGGCCCGCCGCCGACGCGCCCGAGGACATCGCCGCCGTCCACGCCCAGGGCGCGGACTTCTGGACCCTCGCGATGACCCGCGAGCTGGACGACCTCATCCTCGACCTGCGCACCAACGAGCCGTCCCTCGGCACCTGGATCCTGCGCACCGCCGGCGACGCGCTGAAGGTCCTCGACCACGACCGCCTGCTGCTCGACAACGCCGCCGACTGGCTCGCCAATGAGATCGTCCTCTACCTCAAGCGGACGCTCAAGCGCCTCGACGTCACCAGCCGCAGCCTCATCGCGCTGATCGAGCCGGGCAGCTGCTTCGCCGGGTCCCTCCTGGAGCTCGCGCTCGCCGCCGACCGCTCCTACCACCTGGAAGGCGTCTTCGAGGACGTCGACCCGGACGCCGAACCCGCCACCGTCGCCGTCGACGCGATGAACCTCGGCCCCCTCCCGATGGGCAACGGCCTCACCCGCCTGGAGACCCGCTTCCTCGGCGACGACGAGGGACTCGCCGCCGTCCGCGACGCCGCCGCCAAGCCCCTCGACGCCGGCGACGCCGAACGCCTCGGCCTGGTCACCTTCGCGCCCGACGACATCGACTGGGACGAGGAGGTCCGCATCGCCGTCGAGGAGCGCGCGGGATTCTCCCCCGACGCCCTCACCGGCATGGAGGCCAACCACCGCTTCCCCGGCCCCGAGACCCTGGAGACCAAGATCTTCGGCCGGCTCACCGCCTGGCAGAACTGGATCTTCAACCGGCCGAACGCGTCCGGCCCGGACGGCGCGCTGCGCCGCTACGGCACCGGACGGCGCGCCGACTTCGACCGAAAGCGAGTCTGAGCATGCCCGTCTCCGCGGACTACTCCGAGAAGATCCCGAACAACGTCGACCTGCACGAGGACCGGCGCCTGCAGCGGGCCCTGGAGTCGTGGCAGCCGAACTTCCTGTCCTGGTGGGAGTCGATGGGCCCGACCCTGCCCACCCAGGACGTGTACCTGCGCACCGCCGTCAACGTCGGCCGCGAGGGCTGGGCGCACTTCGGGCACGTCGCGATGAAGGACTACCGCTGGGGGATCTTCCTCGCCGAACGCGACGGCGACCGCCGCATCGGCTTCGGCGCGCACAAGGGCGAGCCCGCCTGGCAGAAGGTCCCCGGCGAGTACCGCGCCGAACTGCAGCGGCTCATCGTCATCCAGGGCGACACCGAACCCGCGTCCGTCGAGCAGCAGCGCAACCTCGGCGCCACCGCCCCGAGCCTCTACGACCTGCGGAACCTGTTCCAGGTGAACGTCGAGGAGGGCCGCCACCTGTGGGCGATGGTGTACCTCCTGCACGCCTTCTTCGGCCGCGAGGGCCGCGAGGAGGCCGAGGAACTGCTGCACCGCAACTCCGGCAGCGAGGAGTCGCCGCGCATCCTCGGCGCCTTCAACGAGGAGACGCCCGACTGGCTCTCCTTCTTCATGTTCACCTACTTCACCGACCGGGACGGCAAGTACCAGCTCGGCACCCTCAAGGAGTCGGGCTTCGACCCGCTGTCGCGCACCTGCGAGTTCATGCTCAAGGAGGAGGCCCACCACATGATGGTGGGCACCACCGGCATCGACCGCGTCGTCGAGCGCACCGCGCAGCTGATGATCGAGCACGACACCGACGACGTCGCCCCGTACGGCGCGATCCCGCTGGACATGGTCCAGAAGTACCTGAACTTCCACTACTCGGTGTCGCTCGACCTGTTCGGCTCCGAGACGTCCAGCAACGTCGCCAACTACTACACCGCCGGGCTCAAGGGCCGCTGGATGGAGGGCCGCCGCAAGGACGACCACCGCCTCACCGGCGACTCCATCATGGTGGACGCCCTCGTCGACGGCGAGATCGGCCAGACCGAGGTCGCCGCCCTCGTCGGCCTCAACACCGACCTGCGCCGCGAGTACGTCTCCGACTGCCAGAGCGGCGTCAACCGCTGGAACCGCATCCTCGCCGACGCCGGCCTCCCGCAGCGCCTCTACCTCCCCAGCGTCGCCTTCAACCGCAAGGTCGGCGCCTTCGCCGGCATCGAGGCCACCCCGCAGGGCGAGCGCCTCACCGCCGAGGAGTGGGAGGCCCGCAAGGGCGCCTGGCTGCCGACCGAGGTCGACAAGACCCACGTCCGCTCCCTCATGCGCCCCGTCCACGAGCGCGGCAAGATCGCCTCCTGGATCGCCCCGCCCCGCAACGGCATCAACGGCCGCCCCTTCGACTACCAGTACGTCAGGCTGTGTTGACCCAGGGGGCTGTGTTTTCCCAGGGGGGCGACCCCCTGGAACCCCCGTCACGACGGACGGGGCGTTTCCCGCTCCGCTGGCGCTCCGCGCGAAACGCCCCGTCCGTCGCCGGGCATGCCCGCTGCGCTCGCTGGCGCTCGCTCCGCGTGCCTGCCCGTGTTGACTCAGGGGGGCGACCCCCTGGAACACCCGTCGGGCAGGCCCGCTGCGCTCGCTGGCGCTCGCTCCGCGTGCCTGCCCGTGAGGTGGCTGGGGTCTGGCCTTCCGTTGTGTGTTCAGCCGGGAGTTCCGTCAGGCTCTGTGGACGCGGAGGGGGAGGGACTTCCAGGCGCGGAGGGTGTTGTTGTGGTGGCGGGTCGGCGTTCCGGCCGGTTCGAGGCGGTCCGCGCGGCGGGCCAGGGCCGTCAGGAGGGCCTCCGACTCCAGGCGGGCCACGTGCTGGCCGACGCACTGGTGCAGGCCCATGCCGAAGCCGACGTGGCCGGACGGGTCGCGCGCCAGGTCGAACGCGTCCGGGGCGTCCCAGCGGCGCGGGTCGCGGTTGGCGGCGCCGAGGAACATGAGGATCTTGCGGCCGTCCGGGATCACCGTGCCGCCGATCTCCTGGTCGCCCACGGCGGTCCGGAAGAACGTCTGGACGGGTGACTGCCAGCGGACGGCCTCGTCGAACGCGGTGCGGGCCAGATGCGGTTCGTCGCGCAGGCGCCGCCACTGGCCGGGGTTCACCGCGAACGCGTAGAGGACGGCGGCGAGGCCGTGGACGGTCGTGTCGACGCCGGCCGACAGCAGCGACCGCACGATCAGCGGAGCCTGCTCGGGCGTGATGTCGCCCCGGTCCGCCGCCGCCCAGATCTGCGCGCCGAACCCGTCGGATGACAGCCGGTCGCGTGCGCACTGGGCGTTCACCCATCCCAGCACGTCGGGCATGCGTGCTCGGCCCTTCCGGACGAGGTCGTTGTCCGGGCCGAACGTGTTGAACAGGTGGTCGCCGTAGGGGAGGAGGTTCTCGCGCCCGTCGCGTCCGAGGCCGACGGCGTCGGGGAAGACGCGGAGCGGGAACGCCTCCGCCAGGCGCGGCACGGCGTCGAACTCGGCGTCGGACAGGACCTCGTCGACGAGCCGTTCGGCGTCGGCGAACCAGGCTTCGCGCAGGCGCCGGAGCGCGCGCGGGCCGAGGACCTTGGCGAGGACGGCGCGCGGCGCGTCGTGGCGCGGCGGGTCGGCCTCCAGCAGCAGGCTGGGCGGCCGCCACGGCTTCTCGTGCCGGAAGTCGCTGAGCCCCACACCGGCGGCGGACTGGAAGCCCTGCCAGTCGGCCAGCGCGGCGCGCACGTGCTCGTAGCGGGCCAGCGCGAACACGTCGTACCTGGTCAGATAGGTGACGGGACCGGCCTCCCGCAGCGCCTCGTGCAGCGGCAGCGGGTCTTCGAGGTGCTCGTGCCCGAACGGGTCGGCGTCGATCGCGGGCGGAGCCTGCACGGTGCTCATGGCGTTTCCTTTCACAGGTCCAGGACGAGGCGTTCGCTGCGCGACCGGGACACGCACACGAACATGCAGTCGCCGGCCTCCCGCTCGTCGTCGTCGAGGATCGAGTCGCGGTGGTCGGGCACGCCGCCGAGGACGGCGGTCTCGCACGTCCCGCACAGCCCTTGCCGGCAGGACGACAGCACGCTCACCCCGGCGGCGCCGGCGGCGTCCAGCACCGACCGGCCCGGCGGGACGGTGACCGTCACGCCGGTGCGGCGCAGTTCCAGCTCGAACGGCTCGTCGCGGACGGCGCCGCTCTCACGGGCGACGAACCGCTCGGTGCGCAGCAGCCCGCGCCGCCAGCCCGCGCAGCGCTCCTCCACGGCCTCCAGGAGCGGCGCCGGGCCGCAGCAGTAGACCTTGGTGGACGGGTCCTCACCGGGCAGCCACGCGGCCAGGTCGAGGAGTCCCTGCTCGTCGTGCGGGACGACGGTCACCCGGTCGCCGTAGGGTTCCAGCTCGTCCAGGAACGCCATCGACGCCCGCGAACGGCCGCCGTAGAGCAGCCGCCAGTCCGCGCCGAGCATCTCCGCCTGCCGCACCATCGGCAGCAGCGGCGTGATCCCGATCCCGCCCGCGATGAACAGGTACCGGTCCGACGGGACGAGCCGGAAGTTGTTGCGCGGACCGCCGATCCCGACCGGGTCGCCGACGCCGAGCTCGTCGTGGACGAACGCCGACCCGCCGCGCCCGCCGGGCTCCCGGAGCACCCCGACCCGGTACGTCCGCGCGTCCCAGCGGTCGCCGCAGAGCGAGTACTGCCTGGTCAGGCCGTTCGGAAGGACGAGGTCGACGTGCGCGCCGGGCGCCCAGTCCGGCAGCCGGCCGCCGTCGGGACGGGCGAGCGCCAGCGTCACGACGCCGTCGGCCGCCCGGTCCTTGGCGGCGACGCGGAGTTCGAGGGCCGTGTCCGCCATGGGGCCTCCTCAAGGTCCGGATACGGCCTCGAGAATCGCCTCCGGCGCGGCGCCCCGGCCACGGCCTTCTCATCTGGTGAGAGACGAATCGCCCACGGCCCGCGCGATGCCCCGCGCCGCCGCTTTCAGGGCGGGGATCGGCGCCCGCGCGTTGCCGTCGTTCGGGACGACGACCGACAGCGACGCGATCACGTCGCCGCCCGGCCCCCGGACCGGCACGGCGATGCCGGTCGCGCGCTCGTCGATGTACCCGGGGCAGAACGCGACGCCGCCGCGGCGGACGTCGGCGAGCAGCGCGCGCAGCCGGCGCGGGTCCACCACCGTGTTCGGCGTGAACGCGGCGAGGTCCCCGGCGAGCACCTCGTCGCACAGGCCCGCCGGGGCGTGCGCGAGCAGCACCAGGCCGCTGGACGAGGCGTGCAGCGGCAGCCGCCCCGCGATCCGCGTCACGTTGATCACCGCGTTCGGCATCGACAGCCGCTCCACGAACAGCACCTCGCGGCCGTCGAGGACCCCGAGCTGGGTGTGGTGGCCGATCACCGCGTGCAGGTCCTCCATGTACGGCATCGCGGCCTCGCGCAGCCCGAGCGTCGGCGCGGCCCGCGACGCCAGCTCCCACATGCGCATGCCGACCCGGACGCGGCGCCGCTCGTCGCGCGCCAGCAGCCCGTGCCGCACCAGCTCCTCGACCAGCCGCGACGCCGTCGCGACGTGCAGGCCGGTCCGCCGCGCGATCTCCGACACCGACAGCGACGGATGGTCGGGATCGAAGGCGTCGAAGATCCGCACCGCCCTGGTCAGGACGGAATCACGTGCCACCCCGCCATTCTGCCCCGTACGCGGTCCGCGTCAGGTCGCCGCGGCCCCGGGGGGCGCCGGGAACAGCCGCAGCCAGGCGGTGCCGGTGGCGCCGTCCTTCGTCCCGCGCACCTCGACGGGCTCGAACTCCGGGGCGGTCCCGCCGGCGGCGCGGTGCACGAGCGGGGAGACGATCACGCCGAGCACGGCCGCGCCCGGTGCCAGCCGGCGCCGCAGCACGGGCGCGTCCAGCAGCCGGGCGGCGCGGCCGAGCACCGCCCCGGTGATCCCGCCCGGTCCCGCGTGCACCGGGCCGGTGTCCACCGCGACCCGCACCTGGAACCGCCGGGGCGCGTCCGCCCCGCCGTCGTGCCGGGCGATGCGGTCGGCGAGCGCCCTGGCCAGCGGGCCCGCGGGCGCCCCGGCGGGGACGCCCGGCGGGATGACGAGCAGCGCGCCGTCCCCGCGGTCCTCGTGATGGCACGCGGCCCACGGGATCCCGGCGGACTCGAACGCGTCCTCCAGCGACCGGAACAGGACGCCGCGGATGGCCGCGCGGTCCGACTCCGTCCGCTCCGGCGAACCGAAGCCCACCACGTCGGCGAACATCACCGTGCAGTCCTGGCCGGTCAGGAAGGGGGCGCCGGACGGCGGGCCCGGAGGCTCGCCCGCCGCGGTGAGGCGTTCCAGCCGGTCGGGGGCGAGGACGTCGATCGTCGCGGACCCGGCGCGGACGAGGCCCTCGCCGTCCCACCGGGCGAGCACGCTGTCGACGGCCGCCGGCGACGACGACGTCCAGCCGGCCAGCTCCCCGCCGGTCACCGGGAGCGTGCGGCCCCGCGCCCGCGACAGCGTGGTGAACAGCGCGGCCAGCCGCCGCTGGGTGTCGGCCAGCTCCGTGCTCGTCGTGCGGCCGGCCTCCTCGGCGGCGCGGTCGTAGGCCTGCTTCTCCAGCACCGACTGCACGCCCGGACGGCTCTCCACCAGCGGTCGGAAGTCCTCCGCCGCGACGACGAGGGCCCGCACCGTGTCCAGCGCGATGACCGTGGCGGACCAGGTGTCGTCGGCGAACAGCGCCCGCTCGCCGACGAGGTCGCCGGGACCGCGCACGGCGACGATCCGCTCCTCGCCCGCCCGGTCGACGCGGACCTTCGTCCAGCCGGACCGGAGGACGACGACGTAGTCGGCCGTGTGCCCCTGCCGCAGGATCGGCGTGCCGGGGCCGTAGGTGCGGGGGCGCGCGGCGGCGCGGACGGCGCGCCGGTCGTCGGGGGCGAGGGCGTGCCAGAAGCTGTCCCGCTGCTCGGCTATCCCGGCGTCGCGGTCCCGCGTCCCGGCGGACGACGCCGCCCGTGCGCGCGCGAACTCCACCAGCGGCGCGGCGAACAGGGCCAGCACCGCGAACGTGAGGGCGGCGACCAGCCCGGCGGCGAGCGTCCCCGTCGCGGCGGCGGCCCACGCCGTGCACACCGCGCCGAGGACGCCGACCACCACCAGGCCCCACACGAGAGCGCGGCCGACGGCCGGTCCGCCCGCGGAGACGGGGCGCGGACCCGCCGCGGCGAAGGCCGGGGAGGCGTCGGAGAACGCCTCCAGCAGGCGGCGGCCCGGCCCCCGCTCGACGGTGGGCGCGGCGGCCCGGCGGGCGGCGGCGGTGCCGGCCGGGGCATCGGAGAAGGCCTCCAGCAGCCGCCGCCAGGCGCGGTCAGGACTCGGCATTGCGTCCCCCAGTCAGTCCGGCCCGGTCAGGCCCGTCGTCCTCGTCCTCGTGGTCGCCGTCCTCGCCGACCCGCCCGGGCGGGAAGGCCAGCAGCGCGTACCGGCCGAGCTTGGCCAGGACCGCCGGGGCGCCCGCGCCGAGCGCGAACGCCGCCCAGGGCGCGGTGATCATGTCGCTGGCGGCCGCGGCGGAGGTCACCATCGCGGCGAGCATGCAGTGCAGCGCGCAGGCGAACAGGTAGTACCCGCCGCCCGGCCCGCCGGGGTACTTCCACGGCGGCCGCGCGACGCGCCGGTTAGCCTCCAGGAAGGCCAGCGTGCGGTTCGCCACGGCTCCCATGACTCCCCACAGGACGAACTGCCACATGCTCCGACGCTAGGCGCCCGCGCGGGGACGCACTGTGACGCGTCGTACAGAACGCGCACTCCGCCCGGAGACGGGCGACTCGGCGGGCGATTCAGCGGGCGAGGTGGCGGGAGATCACCAGGCGCTGGATCTGGTTGGTGCCCTCGAAGATCTGCATGACCTTGGCCTCGCGCATGAAGCGCTCCACCGGGAAGTCGCGGGTGTAGCCGGCGCCGCCGAGGACCTGGACGGCGTCGGTGGTCACCTTCATCGCGTTGTCGGTGGCGACCAGCTTGGCGATGGACGCCTCGCGGCCGTAGGGGCGGCCGGCGTCCTTCAGCCGGGCGGCCGACAGGTAGGTGGCGCGGGCCGACTCGACCGCGGCGGCCATGTCGGCGAGGACGAACGCCAGGCCCTGGTGGTCGATGATCGGCCTGCCGAACGCCTCGCGCTCCTTTGCGTAGGCGACGGCGTGGTCGAGGGCGCCCTGGGCGAGGCCGGTGGCGACGGCGGCGATGCCGAGGCGGCCCGCGTCCAGGCCGGCGAGCGCGATGGACAGGCCCTGCCCCTCGCCGCCGATGAGGTTGCCCGCCGGGACGCGCGCGTCGACCAGCCTGACCGTCGCGGTGGTGGAGCCCATCAGGCCCATCTTGTCCTCGGGCTGGTCGAACTCCAGGCCGGGGGTGTCCGCCGGGACGTGGAAGCAGGAGATGCCGCGCGAGCCCTCGTCGGAGGTGCGGGCCATGACGGTGTAGAAGTCGGCCTTGCCGCCGTGCGTCGTCCACGCCTTGGCGCCGTTGAGGACGTAGGAGTCGCCGTCCCGGACGGCCTTGGCGCGCATCGCGGCCGGGTCGGACCCGGCGTGCGCCTCCGACAGGCAGTACGCGCCGAGCCGCTCGCCCGAGAGCATGTCCGGCAGCCAGCGGGCGCGCTGCTCGTCGGAGCCGAAGGCGAACAGCGGGAAGCAGGACAGCGCGTGCACGCTGACGCCGACCCCGACGCTGGCCCACACCGCGCCGATCTCCTCCAGCACCTGCAGGTAGATCTCGTACGGCTGGGCGCCGCCGCCGAACTCCTCGGGGTAGGGGAGCGTGAGCAGGCCCGCCCGGCCGAGCGTGGTGAACGCGTCGCGGGGGAAGGCGCCGGCGCGCTCGGCGTCCGCGACGCGCGGCGCCAGCTCCTTGGCGGCGATCTCGCGGGTGAGCGCGAGGAGGTCCTCGGACTCGGACGTGGGCAGGTGCCGGGTGGCGGGCATGCGCGGACTCCTTTCGCCACCTGCACGGTACCAGAACGGGTACCAGAGAATCCTTTTTGGTACTGTCACGGGATGACGGAGACGCGGGCGGAGCGGCGGCGCGCGGAGCTGGTCGAGCGGCTCATCGAGGTGTTCCTCGACCGCGGGTTCGCCGAGCTGAGCGTCGCCGAGCTGGCGGCCGTCCTGCGCTGCTCCAAGAGCACCCTGTACGCCGTCGCGGCCAGCCGCGAGCAGATCATCGTGACCGTGGTGCGGGCGTTCTTCCGCCGCGCCACCGAGCGCGTCGAGGCGGTCGTGGACGCGAGCGCCGGGCCCCGCGAGCGGGTCGGCGCCTACCTGCGGGCCATCTCCGCCGAGCTCGCGCCCGCCTCGCCCGCCTTCTTCGCCGACCTGGACGCCTTCGCCCCGGCCCGCGAGATCTACAAGCGCAACACCCTGATCGCCGCGCGGCGCGTGCAGGAGCTCGTCCGCGAGGCCGCACCCGGCGCGGACGCCGCGGACGCCGCGTTCGTCGGCGCCGTCGCCGGCCAGGTGATGGAGTCGATCCACCGGGGCGAGATCAAGGCGCAGACGGGCCTGGACGACTCCGCCGCCTACGCCGCGCTCGCCTCCCTCATCGTCGCCCGGACGACCGCCTGATCACGCCGTCGCCGACTGCAGGGCGTGCTCGACCAGCCGGATCAGGACGTTCTTGGCCGAGTCGTGGTGCCGCACGTCGCACAGCACGACCGGGACGTCCGGGTCGAGGTCGAGGGCGTCGGCGATCTGCTCGGGGGTGTAGCGGCGGGCGCCGTCGAAGACGTTCGCCGCGACGACGAACGGGATCCCCCGGTTCTCGAAGAAGTCGATGGAGGCGAAGCTCGTCGGCAGCCGCCGCGTGTCGACCAGCACGATCGCGCCGACGGCGCCGTAGGCGATCTGGTCCCACATGAACCAGAACCGCTCCTGCCCCGGCGTGCCGAACAGGTACAGCCGGACGCCGCCGGTGAAGGTGAGCCGCCCGAAGTCCATCGCGACGGTCGTGGTGGTCTTGCGCTCGACGCCGCCGAGGTCGTCCACGCCGACGGACGCGTCGGTGAGGACCTCCTCGGTGCGCAGCGGGCGGATCTCGCTGACCGCGCCGACCAGGGTCGTCTTGCCGACGCCGAAACCCCCCGCCACCAGGATCTTCAGCGTGTGCGCGGGGAGGTCCTCGGCGGGCGCGGTGGGGTCATAGGCGGCGGAGTTCATCGAGCACTCTCATCAGGATCTTCGGGTCGGGACGGCCGGTGCCCTGCCCGGACGGCCCGGCCTGCGGGACTTCTTCGACGAGGCCGTAGTGGTGCAGGTCCGCGAGCAGGATCTGCACGACCCGCAGCGGCAGGTCGGTGTCGGAGGCCAGGTCGGCGGGGGTGGAGGGGCGGTGGCACAGCTCCAGCAGCCGCCGCTGCTCGCGCGACAGCCACACCCGCTCGCCGGGCGTGCGGCCCGTCGCGACGACCAGCGTGACCATGTCGACGGCGATCCCGTGGGGGCGGGTCCGCCCGCGGGTCACCGCGTAGGGCCGCACGATCGGGCCGGCGTCCGCGCCGACCCAGCGCTCTCTCGGAGTCTCCACGGCCGGCTCAGCCCGGGGCGCCGGCCTGCGACGGGTCGGCCGCGTCCTGCGCCCGCGGCGCCGTGCCGAGCTGGCGCCGCACCCGTTTGATCAGCATGGTGGTCTCGTAGGCGACCAGCCCGGCGTTGCCGCCCGCGTCGCTCAGCACCGCCAGGCAGCTCCCGTTGCCGGCGGGCATCACGAAGAACAGCAGCCCGTCCAGCTCGACGACCGTCTGCCGGACCTGCTTGGCCTGGAAGTGCTCGCGGGCGCCGTTGGCCAGGCTGTGGAAGCCCGACGACAGCGCGGCGAGGAACTCGGCGTCCTTGCGGGTGACCCCGCCGGAGGCGCCCATCACCAGGCCGTCCCGCGACAGCAGCACGGCCTGGTGCACCTCCCCGACCCGCTCGACCAGATCGTCCAGCAGCCAGTCCAGCTCTCCGGTGGCGTGGCCCTGCTGCGTCATCCCTGCCCCCATTCATCGCGTGGATCGCGATCGTCCGGATCGTCGTCGTCCCTGCCCCGAAGCCATCCCGACTGTAGCGATGACATCAGGTCCCGGTTGACCTCCGGGCTCGGCTCCTCGTACTCCTCGTCCGGCCCGCCGCCCCAGGCCCGGCCGGGGTCGGCGGGCCCCGGCGCGGGCCGCGCGCGCAGCTGCGGCGCCATGTTGCGCTGCCGCACCCGGCGGGGGAGCCGGCCCGTCACCTCGCTCGACTCGCCCGCGGCCGCCTCCGGGTCCGCGGCGGCCGGCCCCGGCCGTCCGCCGCCTGGCCCGTGCGGGTCGTGCGGCTCCCGCCCGCCGGACCTTCACTACAGCTTGGCATTGGCGTTTGGAACGGTTTGTGTAGGATAGGTGGGAGACTGTGAAGCCCGCACGCCAGTGTGGGTGGAGTCATTGGTGAAATACCACTCTGGTCGTTTT
>NZ_JABMCA010000082.1:0-41456 GCF_014706005.1 Actinomadura sp. RB99
TACCGGCGAAAATCCCCATCCGCCCGATACGACGACACACCCCGTGACAACGAGCAAGATGAAGCGTAGAGACCGCCGATTCCGCCTGTCCATCAGGTAAGTCACCTGTGGATAACTATGGGCGGTGGGACCTTTCGGGCTGAACAGGCGAAGTGGTCGCGCGCCCGTTCGGTTCCGTCCTATTTTGGCCGGAATTGGCCCGGAAAAGGATCAGTGGATGATGACGTGGGCGCTGGAGGCGTTCTTGTCCGTTGTCCAGCCGTCGTGGCCGGCGTCGGACCGCCAGTGGAGGCCCGCGTAGCGGACCTCCTTGAGGCCGTAGACCTGGGCGTGGGTGACGGCCCAGGCGGCGACGGCCCAGCCGGCGCGGGCGTTGGTGACCTTGACGCCGTTCCAGGAGTCCGGACGGGACGGGGCGCCGGCGGTGAGCGGGCCCGGGCCGTCCACCTGGAGGCGGGGGCCGAAGGCGCGGCGCATCTCGCGGATCGCGTCGGGGCGGCGGGACTTGGTCTGCTTGTCCGGCGGGTACCAGCAGCGGGCCCCGGCGGGCTGGCGGCCGGTGAAGACCTGAGCGAGGAGCTTGCCGTCCGGCTCGTGCTGGGCGTAGGCGCGGCCGTCGGCGCTGTGCTGGACGCGCTGGGCGGCGTCGTGTACGTCGCGGTCGAGGTAGTCCTTGACCTTCACCAAGGCGTCGAAGAACTTGCTGGTGGACTGGACGGGATCGCGCAGCTTGGCGGGGGTGCCCCAGCCCTGGGAGGGGCGCTGCTGGAACATCCCGACGGAGTCGCGGTCGCCGCTGGGCAGGTTGCGGATGTGCGACTCCTGGATCGCCGTCGCGTACGCGATCACCGCGGCGCGTTCGGGGAGCTGCTTGCGGAACGCCACGGCCGAGATCGTCGAGGCGTTCGCGGCCTGGTCGAGGTCCAGCGGCATCTTGGACTTGCCCACGGCGACCTCGCAGCCCGACCCGTGCAGGTAGGGGCGCGCGCGGTCGAACGCGATGTAGCCGCCCACGCCCAGCACGAGGACGAGCGCGGCCACGACGAACGGCCAGCGCCGCCGGCGGCGCCCGCCGCCGCCCGGACCCTGTTCGGGGCGCGTCCTCAACCTCGACCAAACAGCCACGCGAAGAAGGTACCGGGAACCGGCCACCAGTAAGCTCAAGGACCATGACGGAAACGTTCACCAGCCCGATTTCCCAGGTCATCGACGAGCTGTGGGAGCGGCGCGCCGAGCTCGGCCCGGACGACGCCGACGCGCGCGCGGCGATCGTGGCCGCCGTGGACCAGCTCGACGCGGGGGAGGCGCGCGTCGCCCGGATCGACCCCGCGACCGACGAGGTCGTCGTGGACGAGCGCGCGAAGCGGTCGATCCTGCTGAGCTTCAAGGTCCTCGGGATGGTGCGTTCGCAGGTCGGCGACTTCCAGTACCACGACCGCATCCCGCTGAAGAGCCGGTTCGACGGCGTGCGGGTGGTGCCCGGCGCGATCGCCCGCTGGGGCGCCTACCTGGCCCCGGGCGTGGTGCTGATGCCGTCGTTCACCAACTTCGGCGCCTACGTCGACTCCGGGACGATGGTCGACACGTGGGCGACCGTGGGGTCATGCGCGCAGATCGGCAAGAACGTCCACCTTTCGGGCGGCGTCGGGATCGGCGGCGTGCTGGAGCCGCCGAACGCCAAGCCCGTCGTGGTCGAGGACGAGGCCATGATCGGCAGCCGCTCGATGATCGTGGAGGGCGCGCGGGTCGGGAAGGGGGCCGTGGTCGGCTCCGGGACGAACCTGTCGGCGTCCATGCCGGTCATCGACGTGGAGACGGGCGAGGAGATCAGCCGGGGCCGCATCCCGGACTGGTGCGTCGCGGTCGGCGGCACCCGCTACAAGGAGTTCAAGGGCGGGACGTTCGGCCTCCCGGCGGTCCTGATCCTGAAGCGCCTGGACCCGGGTCGGCGGCACGACAAGGCGGCCCTGAACGACATCCTGCGCGACCACGGCATCAACACCTGACGCCGGTCAGCCGATCGGGGTTTCGGTGATCTTGAGGGGGCGGGCGGTGAGGACGGCCAGGGCCGCGGCATAGCCCGGGCCCGGGGTGAGGTCGGCGAGGCGGACGGGGGAGACCGCCTTGTCGTCGTCCCAGGACAGCACCTCGGCGGGCTCGTCGGGGCCGGACACGTGGATCGCCGTCATGGGCGCCGCCAGGCCGTGGCCGGTGGCCTTGAGCAGCGCCTCCTTGCGGCACCAGTAGGCATGGAAGCCGCGTTTGCGCTGGTCCGGGGGGAGTGCCATGAGGACGTCCCGTTCGGGGACGCTGAGGACCATCTCGCCGAGCCGGTCGACGTCCCGGTCGCTCTCCCGCTCCACGTCGACGCCGACCTCCGGGCCGTCGGTGAGGACGAGGACGACCCGCTCCGCCGAGTGCGAGAGCGAGAAGTCCAGGTCGGAGCCGGGGAGGCGCGGCTTGCCGTGGGCGCCGCCGCAGTGCGGGCAGTCCGTGGTGAAGCGGATGTCGCGCGGCGCCAGGCCGGTCGCCTCCGCCAGGACGGTGCGGGCCAGGAACCGTCCGGTGACGAACCTGGCCTTGTCCTCGGCGCGCATGAACCGCTCGTAGCGTTCGCGCTCACCGCCGTCCAGAAGGTCGCGCATATGCGCTTCGTCCGCGGGGACCGCCCAGTGGACGGCGCACTCGAGCACAGGCATCTCCACGCCCGCGATCATAAGCCGCGTACGCTTGCTGTCCATGCGGCTTGATCTGTTCTCGGACGTGGCGGACCTGACGGCGGCGATCGTCGACATCGAGTCGGTGAGCGGTGCGGAGGGGCCGTTGGCGGACGCCGTCGAGGAGGCGCTGCGCGCGCTTCCGCACCTCGCGGTGGAGCGCGACGGGAACAACGTGATCGCCCGCACGGACCTGGGGCGCGCCGAACGGGTCGTGCTGGCCGGGCACCTCGACACCGTGCCACTGAACGGCAACCTGCCGTCGCGCATGGAGGGCGACCGCCTGTACGGCTGCGGGACGACCGACATGAAGAGCGGCGTCGCGGTCGCGCTGCGCCTGGCCGCGACCGTCACCGAGCCCACCCGCGACATCACCTTCGTGTTCTACGAGTGCGAGGAGATCGAGGCGGATCGCAACGGGCTGCGGCGGCTCGCGGCGACCCGTCCCGAACTGCTCGCGGGCGACTTCGCCGTCCTGATGGAGCCGACGGGCGCGCACATTGAGGGCGGATGCCAGGGCACCATGCGCGTCGACGTCACGGCGAAGGGCGAGAGGGCGCACAGCGCACGCGCCTGGATGGGGTCCAACGCCATCCACACGGCCGGGCGGATCCTCGACGTCCTGCGCGCGTACGAGCCCACCCGTCCCGTCGTGGACGGCCTGGAGTACCACGAAGGACTCAACGCCGTGTTCATCCAGGGCGGCGTCGCCGGAAACGTCATCCCGGACGAATGCGTCGTCACCGTCAACTACCGGTTCGCACCCGACAAGTCCGTCGCCGAGGCGGAGGCGTACCTGCGCGAGGTGTTCGACGGCTTCGACGTGAAGGTGACCGACGCCGCGTCCGCCGCCCGTCCCGGCCTCACCCACCCGGCCGCCGCCGCGTTCGTGTCGTCCGTCGCGTCCGGCGGCACCGAGGTCCGCGCCAAGCTCGGCTGGACGGACGTGGCGCGCTTCTCCGAACTCGGCGTCCCGGCCGTCAACTACGGCCCCGGTGAACCCACCCTCGCCCACACCAAGGACGAGTACGTCGAGATGCCGCTGATCGCCGACTGCGAGCGGCGGATGCGCGCCTGGCTGTCTTGACCCAGGGGGACGACCCCCTGGAACCCCCGTCACGGCTGGCGGGCTGTTTCCCGCTCCGCTAGAGCTCCGCGTGAAACAGCCCGCCAGCCGTCGGGCATGCCCGCTGCGCTCGCTGCACTCGCTCCGCGGGCCTGCCCGCGTGGTGGCTGAGGCTCGGGCCCCCGGGGTGGGAGTTCGACTGGTGTGCTCGGGGTGTCGGTCCGCTGGCGCTCGCTCTGCGGGCCTGCCCGCATGGTGGCTGAGGTTCGGACGCCCGGGGTGGGAGTTCGACCAGCGTGCTCGCGGTGTCGTCCGCTGGTACTCGCTCTGCGGGCCTGCCCGCGTGGTGGCTGAGGCTCGGGCCGACAGGGTGGGATTTCGGCCGGTGTGCTCGCGGTGTCGGCACGCTGTCCGTCGCCCAGGGGCGCGCGCGACACGCTCGCTGTGGTCAGGACGGGGTTCGCAGGCCCTTGAGGATGACGTCGGCGTAGAGCTGTTGGGTGCCGGGCGGGGTGTTGGTGACGGCCATGGCGAGGCCGCACATGAGGGCGCGGAACTCGTTGACGCCGACGTCCGGGCGCAGGACGCCGGCCGTGTGCGCGCGGGCGAGCAGCGCGGCCACCTTGACCTGCAGGTCGTTGTTCTGGACGGGCGCGTCCTCTTCGAAGAGCTTCCCGACGTCGCCGAAGACCTCGCGTAGGCCGCGGTTGCGGACCATGATGTCCGCGCTGCGCCGGACGAACAGGACGACCCCGTCCCAGGGGTCGGGCTCGGCCAGGGCGTCGGCGGCCTTGGCGGCGCCGTCGGCCATCCACTCGGCGGTCAGCTCGTCGACCAGGGCCTGCTTCGTCGGGAAGTGGCGGTAGATCGTGCCGACGCCGACGCCCGCCCGTTTCGCGATGTCCTCCATCTGGGCGTCGTTGCCGCTCTCCTCGAAGGCGGCGCGCGCGGCGTCCAGGACGCGGCGCCGGTTGCGGCGCGCGTCGGCCCGGAGCGGCCGGTGACTTGACGGGGCGGCGGTCATCCCCTCCAGTCAACCACGGATTGACAAACGGAATCGAGCTTCCGTATCGTCCGAGGCTGCAAGCGGAACCGGAATTCGACTTCCACCTAGGAGCCGCGCATGGCCGCCCGGCAGCGGGGGCTCGCCCTCGCCCTGCTCGTCACCGTCCAGTTCGTCCTGGTGCTGGACGCCTCGATCGTCAACGTCGCGCTGCCGTCCATCGGCCGCGACCTGCACTTCGACCAGGCCGACCTGTCCTGGGTCGGCAACGCCTACACGCTGACCTTCGGCGGGTTCCTGCTGTTCGGCGGGCGGGTCGCCGACCTCGCCGGACGGCGCCGGATGTTCGTCGCCGGGCTCGCGCTGTTCACCGCCGCCTCGCTGGCGGGCGGGCTCGCCCCCACGGCGGGCGCCCTCGTCGGCGCGCGGGCGGTGCAGGGCCTCGGGGCGGCGCTGGTCGCCCCCGCCGCGCTCTCGCTGATCATGACGCTGTTCTCCGACGGCCCGGAGCGCAACCGGGCGCTCGGCCTGTTCGGCGCGGTCGCGGGCGCGGGCGGCGCGGCCGGGGCGATCCTCGGCGGGCTGCTCACCGACTGGTTCGGCTGGGAGGCGGTGCTGTTCGTCAACGTGCCGATCGGCGCCGTCGCGATCGGGCTCGCGCCCGTGCTGCTGCCCGAGGCCCGCGACCAGGAGGTGCGGGGGTTCGACCTGCTCGGCGCCGCCGCGGTCACCGGCGGGCTCGCGCTGCTGGTCTACACGCTCGTCGACGCCAACAACGCCGGCTGGGACTCCACGGCGACCTACCTGCGGGGCGCCGGCGCCGCGGTGCTGCTCGCGGCGTTCGTCGCGGTCGAGGCGCGGGTGCGGCACCCGCTCGTCCCGCTCGGGATCTTCCGGGGACGGTCCCTGCGCGGCGGCAACCTCGCGGCCGTCCTCGCCACGATGGCGATCTTCCCGATGTTCTACGTGATGACGCTCTACCTGCAGCAGGTGAAGGGCTACGGGCCGATCCGGGCGGGGCTCGGGCAGCTGCCCGTCGCGGTCACCATGGCGTTCGGCGCCGGCGCCGGGTCGCGACTGATCACCAGGTTCGGCGCCCGGGTGCCGCTGGCCGCCGGGCTCGCCGCCGTCGCCGCCGGGCTGGCGTGGTTCGCGGGGATGTCCGCCACCGGCCACTACGCGGCGGACGTCCTCGGCCCGGCGATCGTGATGGGTCTCGGCGGCGGGCTGGTCTTCGTGTCCGTCACGATCGCGGCCACCGCCGGGGCCTCGGCGGGGGAGTCCGGGCTCGCGTCCGGGTTGATCAACACGACGCAGCAGGTCGGCGGCGCGCTCGGGCTGGCCGTGGTGGTGGCGGTGTCGACGGCCGCCACGAAGCACTCCTCCGCGCGGATCCCGGTGGACGCGCTCACCGACGGGTTCCAGGCGGGCATGCTCGCCGCCGCGGGGATCGCGCTGGCCGGGGCGCTGGTGGGGCTGCTGCTCGTCCCCGGCCGTCCGGTGGCGGCCCCCGACGCACCGCCCGTAACCGTGCCGCCGCCGAGCCGATCCGAAATCGGCGGCTGACGGTCGTTGCGCCGCACTACCGTGGGTCCATGACACGCGAAGCGAACCCCCGGACGCGCCGGCAGGGGCCGGCCACGCTGCGCGGACGCGCAGTCCCGCAGACCACCACCGACCAGCGGCTGCTGGACAGCCGCGGCCCGGTCGACTGGGTGCACGCCGACCCGTGGCGGGTGCTGCGGATCCAGGCGGAGTTCGTCGAGGGCTTCGGGCTGCTCGCCGAGCTGCCGAAGGCGGTCAGCGTCTTCGGCAGCGCCCGCACCAAGCCGGGGTCGGACGAGTACGAGATGGCCGTGGACATCGGCGCCCGGCTGCACGCGGCCGGCTACGCGGTGATCACCGGCGGCGGTCCGGGGATCATGGAGGCGGCCAACAAGGGCTGCGACGAGAACGGCGGCCTGTCGGTGGGCCTCGGCATCGAGCTGCCGTTCGAGCAGAAGCTGAACGACCACATCGACATCGGGCTGGAGTTCCGCTACTTCTTCGTCCGCAAGACGATGTTCGTGAAGTACAGCCAGGCGTTCGTGGTGCTGCCCGGCGGCTTCGGGACGCTGGACGAGCTGTTCGAGGCGATCACCCTCGTCCAGACCAAGAAGATCACCCGGTTCCCGATCGTGCTGGTCGGCACGGAGTTCTGGGGCGGGCTGATCGACTGGGTGCGCGCCACGATGCTGCCGTCCGGCAAGATCTCCCCCGAGGACCTGGACCTGATCCACCTCACCGACGACCCGGACGAGGTCGTCAAGACGATCGTGGACGCGCACCTCGAGGCCGAGCGGCGCCTCCAGGAGCAGGCCGCCGTCCAGGCCGCCGGCGAGAGGGGCATCGACGGCACCTGACGCGGGGTCCCGCGTGCCGCGCCGGTCGCGGCGGACCGCTGCCACGGGCGGCGGCTCGCCGCGGCCTTCCTTTTCGGACAAGGGAAAGGAGCCGCCGGAAATCGCCGTTTCCGGTGGCGATTCCATGCCGTCCGCCTTTCGTCCTCACGGGCACTGCAGCAGTTGAACGGCGCCATTGACGGTCTCCGGCGAGCCCGCTTACTTTGACGCCGCCGACGCCTGCAGCCGGGGAGGCTCCGTGACCATCGACATTCCGGACGCGTTACCGAGCGCGAGCACCGTACTCTCCGACGGCGCGGAGCTCGGGGAGAAGCGGCTGGCCGCCCTGCCCGCGCCCCAGGACCGCACGGCCGCGCAGCGAGCCGAGGCGGCGGCGGTGCACGCGGAGCTCAGGTCGCTGCGGACGCGCTTCCTCGAGGTGCACGCCGACGGCGTCTACGACCGGCTCACCGCGGGGCGGTCCCGGCGTCCCCGCATCGCCGAACTGGTCGAGACGGCGGCCGAGGAGTTCCCCGGGCTCGTCCCGACGGGCGCTCAGATCGAGGCCGAACGCCGCCTGCCGCAGGCCGCCAAGGAAGGGCGGGAGATCGACCAGGGCATCTTCCTGCGAGCCGTGCTGCGCTCGCCGGTGGCCGGGCCGCACCTGCTCGACTCGATGCTCGCGCCGACCCCCCGCGCGCTCGCGATGCTGCCGGACTTCCTCCGGACCGGCGCGGCCGAGATGGAGGCGGTGCGGATCGAGCGGCGCGGCGGCACCGCGCGGCTGACCATGTGCCGCGACGACCGGCTGAACGCCGAGGACGAGCGCCAGGTCGACGACATGGAGACCGCGGTGGACCTCGCGCTGCTCGACCCGGACGTCCGGGTCGGGCTCGTCCGCGGCGGCGAGATGAGCCACCCACGCTACCGGGGGCGGCGGGTGTTCAGCGCCGGCATCAACCTCAAGGCCCTCGGGGCGGGCGGGATCCCGCTGGTCGGGTTCCTGCTCCGGCGCGAGCTGGGCTACATCCACAAGATCATCCGCGGGGTGCGGATCGAGGACGCCGGTCCGGAGCGCTGGCACTCGCCGCTGGTCGCCAAGCCGTGGGCGGCGGCCGTCGACGGCTTCGCCATCGGCGGCGGGACCCAGCTCCTGCTGGCCTTCGACCACGTGATCATCGAGGCCGGCGCCTACCTGAGCCTGCCCGCCGCCAAGGAGGGCATCGTCCCGGGCGTGGCGAACCTGCGGCTCACCCGGTTCACCGGGCCGCGCACGTCCCGGCAGGTGATCCTCGGCGGCCGGCGGATCTGGGCCGCCGAGCCCGAGGCCCGGCTGCTGGTGGACGAGGTGGTCGAGCGGGAGGAGATGGACGCCGCGGTCGAGCGCGCCCTCGAACGGCTGGACGGCGAGGCGGTGTCGGCCAACCGGGCGATGCTGAACCTCGCCGAGGAGCCGCCGGACGTCCTGCGCGCCTACGCCGCCGAGTTCGCGCTGGCACAGGCGCTGCGCCTGTACGGCGACGACGTGATCACGAAGGCCGGGCGGTTCGCCGCGAAGCCGGAACCGGCGGCCGTCCAACTGCGGGAACGGCTCGGTTGAACCGATGACCGACTGGGCGCGGGAGCACCGGGTCGTGGTCGTCGGCGCCGGCGCCGTGGGCACGTCGGTCGCGCTGACCCTGAGCGCGCAGGGGGCCGAGGTGCTGCTCGCCGACCGCGACTCGGCGGCGGTCGCGGCGGCCGTCCGCAAGGGGGCGGGGACGGCGCTGCCCGACCCGCCCGGGAGGCCCGCCGACCTCGCGGTGCTGGCCGTCCCGTCGGCCGCCGTCCCGCGCACGCTGCTGGAAGCGCAGCGGCGCGGCCTCGCCCGCCACTACACCGACACCGCCGGGGCCAAGCAGGGGCCCGCCGCCGAGGCGGCCCGGCTCGGGTGCGACATGTCGGTGTACGTCGGCGGCCATCCGATGACCGAGCACCGGCGGCTGCGCACACTGGACGCGCACACCGGCCTGTTCCTCGGCCGGGCCTGGGTCCTGTGCACCGGGCCGGAGACCGCCGCGGACGCCGTCGCGGCGGCCTCGGCGCTGGTGCGGTCCTGCGGCGCTTTCCCCGTCGTCATGGACGCTGCCGAACACGACAGGGCGACGGCCCTGGTGCGCTACGCGCCGCAGGTGGTGGCGTCGGTCCTGGCGGCGCGGTTCGCCGACGCCCCGCAGTCCTTCCTCGACCTCGCAGGCCGGAACGTGCACGCCGTCGTCGCGGCCGGAGATCCCGAACCGCGCCCGGACGTCCTCGCCGCGAACGCGCGTCCGGTCGCCGACGTCCTGGACGCCGTGGTGCGCGACCTCGCCCGGATCGCTGCGGCGTTGCGCGGCGACGCCGCCGCGGGCGTCGCCGAGGTGCTCGCGAGGGGCGCCGCGGGCCGGGCCCGGGTCCCCGGCAAGCGGGGCGCGCACGCCGACCGCTACACCGTGGTGCCGGTGCTGGTCCCCGACCGGCTCGGCGAGCTGGCGCTGCTCGTCCAGGCCGTCGAGGCCGCCGAGATCAACATCGAGGACATGATGATCGAGAATCTGCCGGGCCAGCAGGCCGGTCTCGTCGAGGTGTCGGTGCGGGCGGAGTCGGCCCCGGCGCTGGTCCGCGAGCTGCGGGCCAGGAGATGGACCGTGCTTGCCGGACGGGAGGCCGGCGGAGACCCCCTGCCGCCCCTGGCCGTCGAGGCGAGCGGGACATGACGGACCGGTCGGCGACACGTCCGGCGGCAGCCGGGCCCGCGCCCGGCGGGACCGCGCCGCGCCACCCCTGGACGATCTCGTTCGGGCCGCCCCGCTCCGGCCGGGCCGCGTCACCCGGCGACAGGCGCGCCGAGGCGGCCGCCACACGGCTGCTGCTCCAGAGCGTCCAGCGGCGGGTGCCCGCCCGGCTCGGGGTGCGGTGGAGCCTGCCGTGCAGCGGGGCGTCGCTGACGGTGCGGCTCCCCTTCCGGGTGGACGCCCTGGCACGGGACCGTGCCGCACGGGACTTCGGCGTCGTCTGGTCGTCGCCGCCCGGGGGCGAGGACGGCGGTCGGGTGCTGCGGTTGTCGGCGGCGGGCCTGTGCGAGGACGAGATCGACGAGGGCGTGGCGCGGCTGGTGCGGTTCCTGGAGGCGGAGATCCCCGACCGGCGCTGAGCGGCGGACCGGATCGAGGCGCGCCGCCGCGGCCCGCGGCTCCGGCGCGTCACCGCCGGCGGGTGGCGATCGGTCGTGTCCCGGCCGGCGCACGTCCCCGTGAATTCGGCGGCCCGATGGAGCCTCGCTGGAGCGAGAACGGTGCCCCGTAACGAGCCCTTGTCGGTTTCCTAACCGCGTGTGATCCTTTCTGGCGAGGCACCCGGAGTTCCGGGGTGAAAGGGAGGGGGCCGGCCGGACCGAGCGGCAGAAAGCTCAACCGGAGTGAAACTCCTACCGTGACTGGCGATGTCTTCCGCAATGGCGGGCCTTCGTCCGGTCCGGAAGCGCGAACCACGTTCGCGGCAGCGCAGAGCACACGGCAAGTCATGAGTTTTTGTGCGGATGTCGATGTCGGAGGAACCGCGTTCCCGCATGCCTGAGACGGCGTGCCGGGGCGGGGGCCTCTCAACCGGGCCGGAGAGAAGATCTCGCTGGCGAATTGCGGTCATTCGATCGCCGAGCACGGAGGGAAGATCTGCATGGACAGGCTGGAGATCAACGAGGCGGAACTGCGCCAGGTGAACGATCTGCTGGACGAGATCGAGGACGACTTCGGGGACCTGGAGAGCGACGAGGCGCTGCACCGCGCCACGGTGCACGCGCACCGCTTACCCGCCCGCGTCCGCCTCTACCTGAACGCGTTCCGGCTGGAGCACCTGTCGGGCGTGCTCTGCATCTCGGGCTACCAGGTCGACGAGGAGCGGATCGGCCCCACGCCGGCGCACTGGCGGGACCGGCCGAAGGTCTCGCCCGCGCGGCGCGAGGAGCTGCTGCTCGTCATGTACGGGTCGCTGCTCGCCGACCCGTTCAGCTGGGCCACCCAGCAGGACGGGCGGCTGATCCACGACGTCATCCCCATCAAGGGGCACGAGAACGAGCAGCTCGGTTCGAGCAGCGAGGCGCTGCTGACCTGGCATACCGAGGACGCCTTCCACCCGCTCCGCGGTGACTTCCTGTCGTTCGCATGCCTGCGCAACCCCTACGGCGCCGCCACGACCGTCGGGTACGCGGAGTCGCTCGACCTGCCCGCGCACGTGCGCGAGGTGCTCTTCCAGGAGCGGTTCGGCATCCGGCCCGACGAGTCCCACCTCGCCAAGAACAACTCCGTCCCCGGCGAGGAGGCCTTCGACGGCATCGAGCGCATGCAGCGCGAGCCCGAACGCGTGGCCGTCCTGTTCGGTGACGCGGACCGTCCCTACATGAGGGCCGATCCGTACTTCATGGTCGTCCCGGACGGCGACCGGGAGGCCGAGGAGGCGTTGGCCGCGTTCGTCGCGGCCATGGACGCGCAGATGTTCGACATGCGCCTGGAGGCCGGCGACTTCTGCTTCCTCGACAACTACCGGGTCGTCCACGGGCGCAAGCCGTTCAAGGCGCGCCACGACGGGACCGACCGCTGGCTGAAGCGCGTGAACCTCACCGCGGACCTGCGCAAGTCCCGCGCGGTGCGGGACGCGAGGCTGATCAAGGCGGGGATCTGAGAGCCGCCGCGGTGATCGGGCGGAGGGCGCGTCGGCCGGGTCGGCGCGATGACCCGATGGAGGGGCACATGAGTGAGGAACGGCGCTTTCGCCGAGACGGGCACCGGCCGCGTCCCGCCGGACGGACGAGCGGAGCGTGCCCCGGATGAGACTGCGATCCGCGCCGCTGGAGGACTGGCTGCGCGACCGGTACTTCAACAGCGAGATCGACATCAGCTCCAGCGGTGTGCGCTCGTACTCCATGGGAGAGCTGCGCCGGATGACCGGGGTGACCCAGGACGACCTGGACGGGCTCGTCTTCGACGACGGCTACTCGCTCGGCACGCCCGCCGTCCGCGCCGCCATCGCGCGGCGGTGGGGCGACGACCCCGACCGGGTGATGACGACCTGCGGGTCGGGCGAGGCGCTCTCGCTGGTGCTGATGGCGCTGCTGCGGCCCGGCGACGAGGTCGTCGTCGTCGAGCCGGGCTACCACCTGCTGGTGGAGTTCGCGGCCGGGCTCGGCTGCGCCGTCCGGACGTGGCGGCTGCGCCCGGACACGGGCTGGCGGCCGGCGCTGGACGAGCTGGCCGCACTGGTCACCGAGCGCACCCGGGCGATCATCGTCAACTTCCCGCAGAACCCGACCGGCACCACGGTCACGGCGGCCGGCCAGCGGAGGCTGCTCGACATCGCCGCGGGCGTGGGCGCGTACGTCCTGTGGGACGCGGCGTTCGCCGACCTCGTGCACGACGGCGAGCCGCTGCCCGACGCGTCGACGCTCTACGACCGGGCGGTGGGCTTCGGGACGTTCTCCAAGGCGTTCGGGCTGCCCGGGCTCCGCTTCGGCTGGTGCCTCGGGCCGCCCGACCTGCTCGCCGCGTGCGTGCGGATCCGCGACTACACGACCCTGCACGTGTCGCCGCTCGTCGAGCTGCTCGCGCTCGGGGTGCTGGAGCACGCGGAGAGCTTCATCGGGCCGCGGCTCGCGGAGGCGCGCCGGGGCCGCGAGCTGCTGACGCGTTGGGCGGACGAGCACGCCGACCTGGTCACGCTCGTGCGCCCGCGGGGCGGCGTCTCCGCGTTCCCCCGGCTGGAGGGCCTGGAGGACACCGGCCCGTTCTGCGAGGAGCTGTTCCAGCGCCGCGGTGTCCTGGTGATCCCGGGCTCGTGCTTCGGCGCCCCGCGGCACGTCAGGGTCGGGTTCGGAGGCGAGCCCGGCGCGCTCGCCGCGGGCCTGGAACTGCTGGCCGACCACCTGGCCGCCTTCCGCCGGGAGGCGTCGGCGGCCGCGCGCTGACGTCCTCACCGCACCAGGGGGTCTCGTTCGGAGACTTTCGAGAGGTTGTCGGTGAACCGGGAGAGGAGGAGACGCGGATCGGACGCGACGGCCGGATGCGGCCGCTCGACAACGCGCGGAGCCGCCGCCCCGGGACGGCCCCGGGACGGCGCCGGGCCGCGCGGCGAGGCGGGGTGACCGCGCGCCGTTCAACTGCGGGGACCGGCGGTTGGACGGCGTGTCCGGCCGACGGTTACATCGATCCCGTCCCTATCGGGCGGGCGACGGTGCGAATGCGCCGGGGGCGTTCGCGGCTTCCTGGGAGGCAGGACATGGAGATCCAGTCGATCGACCACATCGAGTTATTCGTCGAGGACGCCGAGCGGACGGCGGCGCGCCTCTGCGACGCCTACGGCTTCGCCCTGCGCGGGCGCGGCGGACCGGAGACCGGCCTCGCCGGGTGCCGGTCGCTGCTGCTGCGCCAGGGGGAGATCACGCTGCTGGTGACCTCGGCCCTGGGCGAGGGGCACCGCGCCGCCGAGTACGTGGCCAGGCACGGCGACGGCGTCGCCGTGATCGCGCTGGCCGTGCCCGACGCGCAGGCGGCGTTCGCCGAGGCGGTCGAGCGCGGCGCGCTGCCCGTCGCACCGCCCGACGTCCTCGGCCCCGACGACGGCCAGGTCACCTTCGCGTCCGTCTACGGGTTCGGCGACGTGGAGCACCGCTTCACCTCGCGGCGCTCGCCGGACGCGGGCTTCGCGCCCGGGGCCGTCACCGAGTTCGCCGACCCGCCCGCCGCCACCGGCGGCCTGCTGGCCGTCGACCACATCGCCGTGTGCGTGCCCGCCGGCGAGCTGGACGAGGCCGTCCGCCGCTACCAGGACGTGTTCGGCTTCGACCAGATCTTCGAGGAGCGCATCCTCGTCGGCGCGCAGGCGATGGACTCGAAGGTCGTGGAGAACCCGACCGGGCAGGTCACCCTCACCATCCTCGAACCCGACACCACGCTCAGCCCCGGCCAGATCGACGAGTTCGTCGCCGCGCACGACGGCGCGGGCGTGCAGCACCTGGCGTTCCTGACCGCCGACATCGCCGCCTCGGTCCGGGAGAGCACGGCCGGCGGGGTGCGCTTCCTGACGACGCCGTCCGGCTACTACGACGCGCTGCCCGGGCGCCTCGGCGCGCTGGACGTCCCCCTGGAGACGCTGCGCGAGCTGAGCATTCTCGCCGACCGCGACCGCTGGGGGATCATGCTGCAGATCTTCACCGAGTCCGAGCACCCCCGGCGCACCCTGTTCTACGAGCTGATCGACCGGCGCGGCGCCCGCACCTTCGGCGGCAACAACATCAAGGCGCTGTACGAGGCGATCGAGCGCCAGCGCTTCTCCGACCAGGCCAGACAGGTCTGATGGCGGCCGGCACCGGGGCGGCGGACCCGGATCGGGCGCGATGGCCGGGTCCGCCCGCTGGACGCCCGCGAGAAGCGGCGGGCCGCCGCCGCGCTGTTCGCCGAGCGGCCCGAGCCGTCGCTGCGCCGCGGCCCACCGTGCGGCACCTGCACGCCGGGCCGGAACTGCGTAATTCCGCCGACGGCAGGGCTCTGCTCGGCCTCCTCAGAGCGCATTCAGAGGAATCCGAGAACTTGCCCAGAATTATCGAGGGCGTGCCGCCGTACTGCGGCGGCACGGTGGCCGAACTTGCCAGGAAGTGCAGCAGAATCTGGGCGGACTTTGCGCACCGCCTCGAACGCGAAGAGCCGTCCTGAAGCCCGGCGGGCGCGCCCGGTACGGCGATTGGACCGTACCCCCGATCGGATTCGAACCGATATCTCGACCATTTTAAGTGGTCTGCCTCTACCGTTGGGCCACGAGGGCCACCGAAGGGTAACCGCTTTCTCGCGACGCTGTCGAGGGTTGTCAATTGGACAGTACGGCAGTGCGATTGTCGAGCAGCGGGCGACAACAGAAGATGGTTTGGCGAACCTCTCTTCCTAAGGTGGTTGCACATGTCCCGTACCGAACGCGAACAGGAGGCCGCGGCGTTCTCGCTGGAGCAGTTCTCGCGGCTGGCCCGGCAGCGCCTCGACCCCGCCGTCTGGGACTTCCTGGCAGGGGGCGCCGGCGACGAGCGCACCCTCGCCGCGAACACCGCGGCGTTCGACGCCGTCCGGCTCCGGCCCGCCGTGCTCACCGGCGTCGCCGAACCGGAACTGGCGACCAAGATCCTCGGCCGGGCCTGGGCCGCGCCGGTCGCGGTCGCCCCGATGGCCTACCAGGCGCTCGCCGACCCCGAGGGGGAGCTCGCCACCGTCCGGGCCGCCGGCGCCGCCGGGCTCCCGGTCGTCGTCAGCACCTTCGCCTCGCGGACGTTCGCCGACCTGGCCGCCGAGGCGTCGGCGCCGCTGTGGCTCCAGGTCTACTGCCTGCGCGACCGCGCCGCGACGCTGCGCATGGTGGAACGTGCCGAGCGGGCCGGGTTCGAGGCCCTCGTGCTCACCGTCGACGCGCCCCGGCTGGGCCGGCGGCTGCGCGACCTGCGCAACGGCTTCCGCCTGCCGGACGGCCTCGCCCCCGCCAACCTCGACCCGGACGGCCACGGCGGCGCCGGCTACGCGGTGCCCGCCGAGCACGCCCGGGCCGAGTTCGAACCCGCGCTCGACTGGAGCGTGGTCGGGCGGATGCGCGCGGCCACCGATCTGCCGATCCTGGTCAAGGGCGTGCTGACCGGCGAGGACGCGGGCCGTGCCGTCGCCGCGGGCGTCGACGGCGTGATCGTCTCCAACCACGGCGGCCGCCAGCTCGACGGCGCCCCCGCCGCCCTCACCGCCCTGCCGGAGGTCGTCGCCGCCGTCGGCGGCGCGTGCCCGGTGCTCATGGACGGCGGCGTCCGCCGGGGCACCGACGTCCTGGCCGCGCTGGCCCTCGGGGCGCAGGCCGTTCTGATCGGCCGTCCCGTGCTGCACGCCCTCGCGGCCGGGGGTGAGGCCGCACTGACCCGGGCGTTCCGGCTCCTGGCCGACGAGCTCGCCGACGCGATGGTGCTGACCGGGACCGCCTCGGTGTCCGCCGTCCCGGCGAGCCTCCTCTCGGCGCCGTCCGGACCGGACGCCGCCGCGGAACGCCGTGCGCCCGCGCCCGCCGCGCAAGGAGCGGACCTGCACAAGAGCACCCTGCACTCGTCCGTGGCCGACCCCGTCATGGACACGATGAACTTCCTCAACGAGATCGCCGCGCGCTATCCCGACGCGGTGTCGTTCGCGCCGGGCCGCCCCTACGACGGGTTCTTCGACACGGACCAGATCACCGGCCACCTGAACCGCTACATCGACCACCTGGCCGAGGGCGGGGAGAGTCCCGCGGCGATCCGCGACGCGCTGTTCCAGTACGGGCCGACGGCCGGGCGCATCCGCGGGATCGTGGCCGACGCGCTGCGCAAGGACGAGGGCATCGACGTCGCACCCGAGTCCGTCGTGGTGACCGTCGGCTGCCAGGAGGCCATGCTGCTGACGCTGCGGGCACTGTTCTCCGGGCCTCGCGACGTGCTGCTCGTGTCCAGCCCCTGCTACGTCGGCATCACGGGGGCGGCCCTCCTCCTCGACATCGAGGTGGTGCCCGTGGCCGAACGGCCGACCGGGCTGTCGCACCGCGACGTCGAGGCGAAGGTCCGCGAGGTCGAGGCGCGCGGCGGCCGGGTCAGGGCGCTGTACGTGATCCCGGACCACTCCAACCCGTCCGGCGTCACGATGCCCGCGGGCGAGCGCCGCGCGCTGCTGGACCTGGCCGCCCGCGAGGACCTGCTCATCTTGGAGGACAGCCCGTACCGGCTGGTGAGCCTGGGCGAGCAGGTGCCGACGCTGAAGAGCATGGACGAGGACCGCCGGGTGGTCTACCTCGGCTCGTTCTCCAAGACGGTCTTCCCCGGCGCGCGCGTGGGGTTCGCCGTCGCCGACCAGGTGGTCGTGGACGACGCCGGCGCCACCGGGCTGCTCGCCGGCGAGCTCACCCGCATCAAGAGCATGGTCACGGTGAACACCGCGGCGCTCAGCCAGGCCGTCGTCGCGGGGGCGATCCTCGGGGCGGACGGGCGCGTCGCGGACCTCAACCGGCGGACGTCCGCCTACTACGGCAACGCGCTGCGCGCCACGCTGGACCGGCTGGAGCAGTGCTTCCCGCCCGCGGAGCGGGAGCGGCTCGGCGTCGAGTGGAACGCCCCGACCGGCGGATTCTTCCTGTCCATGCACGTTC
This sequence comes from Actinomadura sp. RB99, assembly GCF_014706005.1. Classification (NCBI taxonomy): domain Bacteria; kingdom Bacillati; phylum Actinomycetota; class Actinomycetes; order Streptosporangiales; family Thermomonosporaceae; genus Actinomadura; species Actinomadura sp. RB99. The sequence goes on from NZ_JABMCA010000082.1 coordinate 17,365, forward strand.
CGTTCCTCGCCGACAATGCCGCGCTGGCGCGGTCGGCCGAGGAGTTCGGCGTCATCTGGACGCCGATGTCGTACTTCTACCCGGAAGGAGGAGGCGAGCGCACCATCAGGCTCTCCGTCAGCTATCTCAGCGACCGTGACATCGAGGTGGGCGTCGAACGGCTGTCCCGCTTCGTCCGAGCCGAGCAAGGAGATCGGTAGATGTCCCGCAGAGGAGTCAAACAAATGATCCGCAGCAAGCGCCGCATGTGGGGATGGACGTTCCGATGACCGTAGAGCTCACCCGCCCGCTCGACTTACCCGGGGCGCTCGCGCCCGCCGACCGCGCGATGATCATCGGTGTCGGGACGGCCGTTCCCGCCACCTCCTACTCCCAGCCGCAGGTGCTGGAGGCCCTCGGGATCGACGACCCGAAGGTCCGCTCGGTCTTCCTCAACAGCGCGATCGAGCGCCGCCACCTGGTGTTGCCGCCGCTGGACGAGAACGGCGCGCGCCGCTCCGAGTCGCAGGGCGACCTGCTGGACAAGCACAAGGAGCACGCGGTGGAGATGGGCGCGCGCGCCCTGCTCGCCTGCCTGGAACGCAGCGGCCGCACCCTCGCCGACCTGCGCCACCTGTGCTGCGTCACCACCACCGGGTTCCTGACCCCGGGGCTCAGCGCCCTCATCATCCGGGAGCTCGGCATCGACCGGCACTGCAGCCGGTCGGACGTCGTCGGCATGGGCTGCAACGCCGGCCTCAACGCCCTCAACGTCGTGTCGGGATGGGCGGTCGCGAACCCGGGCGACCTCGCCGTCGTGCTCTGCGCGGAGGCGTGCTCGTCGGCCTACACCGTCGACGGCACGATGCGGACCGCCGTCGTCAACAGCCTGTTCGGGGACGGCGCCGCCGCGGTCGCGCTGGTCGCGGGCGGGCCGGACGGGGACGGCCCGGACAGGGGCGGTCCGGACGGGGGAGGGGGCCGCGGTCTGCCGGGCCCGCGGCTGCTGCGCTTCGCCAGCTGCATCATCCCCGAGGCCGTGGACGCCATGCGCTACGACTGGGACCGGGAGCAGAACAGGTTCAGCTTCTTCCTCGATCCGCAGATCCCCTACGTCGTCGGGGCGCACGCGGAGATCGTCGTCGACCGGCTGCTGTCCGGAACGGGCCTGCTGCGCAGCGACATCGCGCACTGGCTCGTGCACTCGGGCGGCAAGAAGGTCATCGACGCGGTGGTCGTCAACCTCGGCCTCAGCCGCCACGACGTCCGGCACACCACCGGGGTGCTGCGCGACTACGGGAACCTGTCCAGCGGTTCCTTCCTCTTCTCCTACGAACGGCTTCTCGACGAGGGGACGGCCATGCCCGGCGACTTCGGCGTGCTGATGACCATGGGGCCCGGCTCCACCCTCGAGACGGCGCTGGTGCAGTGGTGAGCGTCCCGGAGTACGACCTGCGCATCGACGGCGCCGAGCCGTTGTCGAAGGAGACCGTCCGGCGGCTCGCGGACCTGTGCGACCGCGTGGAGTCGCTCGGCCTGGAGGCCCCGGTGACCGTCGCGCTCTCCGGCGCGCCCGCCCTGCCCTGGACGGTGCCGGACCTGGCGCTCGCGACCCGCTGGGAGCGCGCGGTGCGCCGCTTCGAGCGGCTGGACGCCGCCACCGTCGGGGTCGCCGCCGGCGACGTCGGCGGCACCGCGCTCGACGTGCTGCTCGCGACCGACGTGCGGGTCGCGTCCCCGGACACGCGGCTGCTGGTGCCGGTGACCGCCGGCGGCGCGTGGCCCGGCATGGCGATCTACCGGCTCGTCCGGCAGGCGGGCATCGCCGCGACGCGGCGCACGGTGCTCCTCGGCCGCGCGATCGAGGCGGCGGAGGCCGTCGCGCTCGGCCTGCTGAACGAGACGGCCGACGACCCGGCCGAGGCGCTCGCGCGGGTGGCCCGGGCCGCCGCCGGGCTGCCGGGCCGCGAGCTCGCCATCCGGCGGCGGCTGATGGACGACGCGGTCTCCACGAGCTTCGAGGAGGCGCTCGGCGCGCACCTGGCCGCCTGCGACCGGGCGCTGCGCCGCAGCACGTCGGGGGCGGGCGCGTGACCGGCCCCCGCGTCCGCTACGACAAGAAGGACGGCGTCGCCTTCGTCACCCTCGACCGGCCCGAGGTGCTGAACGCGATGGACTCGGCGACGCACCGCGAGCTCGCCGAGGTCTGGGACGACGTCGAAGCCGACCGCGCCGTGCGGGTCGCGGTGCTGACCGGTGCGGGAGGGCGGGCCTTCTCGGTCGGGCAGGACCTGAAGGAGCGGGCCGCGCTGAACGCCGGAGGGGCGGAGCCGACGACGTTCGGCAGCCGCGGGCAGCCGGGCTGGCCGCGGCTCACCGAGCGCTTCACGCTCTCCAAGCCCGTGCTCGCGCGGGTGGACGGCTACGCGCTCGGCGGCGGCTTCGAACTGGCGCTGGCCTGCGACATCATCGTCTGCTCCGACCGGTCGGTGTTCGGGCTGCCGGAGGCGACGCTCGGGCTCGTGCCCGGCGCCGGCGGCGCGTTCCGGCTGGCCCGGCAGCTGCCCCTCAAGATCGCGATGGGGCACCTGCTGACCGGGCGCCGGATGAGCGCGCGGACGGCCGAGCGGTACGGCCTGGTCAACGAGGTCGTCGAGGCCGAGCGGCTCGACGCGTGCGTCGCCGAGTGGACCGCCGACCTGGTCCGCGCCGCGCCGCTGTCGGTCCGGGCGATCAAGGAGGCGGCGCTCACCTCGGTCGACATGCCGCTGGAGCAGGCCTTCCGCACCCGGTACGTGTGGGAGGAGCGGCGGCTGCGCGGCCGCGACGCGGTCGAGGGTCCGAAGGCGTTCGCCGCCGGGCGCGAACCCGTGTGGAGCGACGGGTGAGCGCCCGGTGAGGGTGCCCATCGGCCCGTCCAACCGCGGAACCGGGCGGGTCGGACGGCCCGCGCCGGGACGGGCCGATGGGCGGCTCCCCGGAGACAGGTGAACGGGGCAGTCGGCCCTGTCTCCGGGGAACCCCGGGTCGTGCGCCGGGCGAGCACTCCGCCGCACACCATGAATGGTCGCTCTCCGGGCGCCCATGGCGCGTCCCTCTGGGAAGCGATATCGCCGCCCCCTCCGCCAGCGACCGGGGCGTCCCCCACACGGGGGACGCCCCGGCCGCACGATCTGCCCGGGCGGGTGATGACCTGCCCGCGTCCGGCTAGGCGCCGAAGTAGTGGCCCTCTTCGAGGTCCGCGATGAGGCCCTGCCGGGTGGGGTGCCAGTCCAGTTCCTTCCGGGTGCGGGCGCTCGACGCCGGGATGTCCATGGCGAAGACCCCGCCGACGAAGCCGAAGTGCCCGACGGCGTCCTCCGGCGGCAGCGACGTGACCGGCAGCTCCAGCTTCCGGCCGATGACCTCGGCGATGTCCCGGACCGGGACGCCCTCCTCGACGACGCCGTGCAGGACCGCTCCCGCCGGCGCCGACTCCAGGGCCAGCCGGTACAGGCGGGCGGCGTCGAGGCGGTGCACGGCGGCCCAGCGGTTCGCGCCGTCGCCCGGGTAGGCCGAGACGCCCTTGTCACGGGCGGCGCCGATCAGCCAGTGGACGAAGCCGCGATCGCCCTCGCCGTGCACCGACGACGGCAGCCGGACCGCCGACACCCGGACGTCGCGCGCGGCGAGCGCGAGCGCGTCCTTCTCCGCCGCGTACCGGACGGCCGCGAACGAATCCGGGTCGGGCACGCTGTCCTCCGTCGCGACGCGGCCGGGGGCGACCCCGCCGGTCCCGGAGGTCATGACGAACGGCCTGCCGGATCCGGCGAGGGCGTCGCCGATCGCCGCGATCGCGCGGCGCTCCTTCGCGACGGCGGCCTCGAAGTCGGCGAAGTCGTGGTGGAACGCGGTGTGGACGACCCCGTCGGCCGCGGCCGCCGCGCGGCCCAGCCCGTCGGGGTCGTCCAGGTCGCCGCGGTGGACGCCGGCTCCGGCCGCCTCCAGCGACGCCGCCGACGCGTCCGAGCGGGCGAGCCCGGTCACCTGGTGACCCGCGTCCAGCAGCTCGCGGACGACGGCGCTCCCGACGAATCCGGTCGCACCCGTGACGAAAACGCGCATGGCCTACTCCTTGAACGCAACGATGCAGAAACCGGCCCGATGCGGAACCGGCCCGATGCAGGAACCGGCTCGATGCGGGCACCGGGACGGTGCCCGGCCGGTATCCCCACTCTGCGCGCCGCGAATGTGCCATGTCCAAAGCCTGTTTCGAAACCGGCGATACGTTTCAGGCATAACCACACGTCAAGGGCATGATCGGCCTGAAGTCACCGCCGCTCCCGGATACGCTGGCGGTATGTCCGATTCGCCGCAGCCCCCGGTGGACCTCGACCTGCGGCCGGTGCGGTACTTCACCGCCGTCGCCGACCACCGGCACTTCGGCCGCGCCGCCGAGGCCCTGCACATCACCCAGCCGTCGCTCAGCCGCCAGATCCGGCAGCTCGAACGGCTGCTCGGCGCCCGGCTGTTCGACCGCACGCCACAGGGCACCCGCCTGACCGAGGCCGGGGAGGTCTTCCTGCCGCTCGCCAGGTCGCTGCTGCGCTCGTCCGCCAAGGCGGTCGCGCGCACCCGCGCCGCGGCGCGGCCCGGGCGCGTCACGATCGGGTACACCAGCGGCATCATCGTCACCCCGGCGGTGCGCGAGCTGCGGCGCCTGCACCCCGACGCCGATGTGCGGGTCGTGCACCTCGACTGGAAGGAGCCGCGGCGGGCGCTGCTCGACCACCGCGTGGACGCCCTCGTGACCCGGCTGCCGCTCGCCACCGACCAGCTGCGCGTGACGATCCTCTACGACGAGCCCCGCGCCGTCGTGGTGTCCGCCGACCACCGCCTGGCCGGCCGGGAGTCGGTGACCGCCGACGACATCGCCGACGAGCCGCTGCCCCGGGTCCCCGGCGCCGACCCGGCCTGGAGCGCCTTCTGGCGGCTCGAACCGCGGCCCGGCGGCCGTCCGGCGCCCGACGGGCCCGTCATGGACGACCTGGAGGACAAGTTCGAGCTCGTCGCCGCGGGCCAGGCCGTCGCGATCACCGCCCATGTCCCCGGCCGCGCGCCGCGTCCCGACCTCGTCATGATCCCCCTGGAGGGGGTCGACCCGAGCCATGTCGTGCTGGCGACCCGCGCGGACGACCGCTCGGGCCTGGTGGCCGCCTTCCGCAAGTGCGCCGAGGCCCGCCTGACCGCCCCGCCCGCCACCGGGTCCTAGACGAAGACCATCCCGCCGTTGACGGTCAGGGTCTGGCCGGTGATGAACGCGGCGCGGTCGGAGGCGAGGAACGCGACGGCCTCCCCGATGTCGGCCGGGACGCCGAAGCGGCCGAGCGGGACGCTCGCGGTGTACGCGTCGCGGGCGTCGGGGCCGATGCCGTCGTGCCGGTCGGTCGGGATCCAGCCGGGCGCGACGGTGTTGACGGTGATCCCGTGCGGGCCGAGCTCGCGGGCCCAGCTGCGGGTCAGGCCGGCCTGGGCGGACTTCGCGGCCACGTAGGCGCTGGAGCGGGCCGGGCCGAGCGCGACGACGTCGGACCCGATCTGCACGATGCGGCCGAACCCGCGCTCCCGCATGCCCGGCACGGCCCGGCGGACGAGCAGCAGCGGGCTCTTGACGAAGAATTCGAGTTGATCGAGGACATCGCGCCAGCGCAGTTCCTCGACGGGCAGGTCCGGCTGCGGTCCGGTGGCGTTCAGCACCAGAATGTCGAGACTTCCGAACTCGGCCACGATGTGGTCGTACAATTCCTCCACCGCGGCCTCGTCGGTGATGTCGGCACGGAACAGTTCGGCACGTCCACCGGCCTCGGTTATTCGCGCGCGCAGCGCCTCGGCCGCGGCGTGATCGCGCCGGTAATTGATCGCGACGTGGGCGCCGTCGCGGGCCAGCGCCGCCGAGATCGCGCCGCCGAGTCCGCGTGACGCGCCGGTCACCAGGGCCGTCCGCCGGCCGGATGCGCCGGTCACCAGGGTGCCTCCCGCATCCGTCCCGCCACCTCGCCACCATCCACATGTTGTCGTGATCACGGCTCTGACCGGCACGAACGCGGCCGGAACGGCCGCGCGACGGTCCGGTGCGCGCCGCGGCGGGCGCCGGTGCGCACCGCCGTCGCCGTCACCGTACCCGCGCGCGGTGCGGCCATGCCGCGCGTGGCTCGCCCGGCCTTTTCCCTCTTGCTCCGATCCCGCGCGACATCGGGTGATATTTCCCTTGGACCGTCGAATTCAATATCAAGGCTTTACCTAACGCACTGTTTTGGCGATGCGCGCCGTCGGCGGGTTACCATCTTCTTCCCTGACGTCGATACCGCTCGGGATCTGAGTTCAATTAACATCGGAGCACGGGCCGCACCGATGAGCTTTCCGGTAGGCCGCGCCCCGTCATACCTTCAAACGAGATTTACCTTCGCCGGTCGATGCCGCCGTGTTCCGCGGGTCGCCGGGCTCCGGCGACGCATTGGCGCGGACCGTGCGCGGTCCCGCATGGGAGGCCGCGCGCCGGTCAGACCAATGACGAGCACAGGAATGTCGATCACGGACCAAGGGAGAAGTGCCATGACGTACGTGGTGCCTTACAGCGGCATCTCGAACCGGCTGGGCGACGAGGAGATCAAGGCCGTCGGCGAGGCGCTGCGGCAGGACACGCTGGCCATGGGTCCGCGCGGCAAGGAGTTCGAGCGGCTGCTCGCCGAGCGGCTCGGCTCACCGCACGCCCAGGCGACCAGCTCGTGCACGACCGCCCTGTTCCTCGCCGCCCAGGTGCTCGAACTGCAGCCGGGCGACGAGGTCATCACCACCCCGCAGACGTTCTGGGTGACGACGTGGCCGCTGCAGGCGCGCGGCGTCGTCGTCAAGTTCGCCGACGTCGACCCCGACACCCTCAACATCGACCCGACGACGATCGAGCCGCTCGTCACCGAGAAGACCAGGTCCATCTGGGTCGTGCACTTCGGCGGCCAGGCCGTCGACATGGACCCGGTCATGGAGATCGCCCAGCGGCACGGCCTCACCGTCGTCGAGGACTGCGCGCACGCCGCCGGCGCCACCTACAAGGGCCGCGCCCTCGGGACCATCGGCGACATCGGCTGCTTCAGCTTCCACTCGCTGAAGAACATGACCACCGGCGAGGGCGGCGCGTTCGTCACCCGCCACGACCGCTACGCCGAGATGGCGCGCGCGCTCGGCACCATCCACAACTACGGCGAGATGGTCGAGCGCGACGACCAGCGCATCGGCCCGCACGCGCAGCCCGCCTACTACAAGGACGCGCACGTGCTCCGGTCGTACACCCACGACTACGCCGGCGGCCGCTACCTCGTCGGCAACAACTTCCGGATGAGCGAGCTGTCCGCCGCGCTCGGCGTCGTCCAGCTCGGCAAGCTCGACCGGCTCAACGAGCGGCGCCGGGAGATCGCGCACCGGCTCGACGACGGGCTCAACGGGATCCGGGGCATCGGCGTCCAGTCCGAGAAGCCCTACGCCCACCACGTCTACCACCTCTACACGTGCTTCTACGACCCCGAGGTCGTCGGCGCCCCGAAGGACGACTTCATCCGCCATCTGCAGGAAAAGGAGGGGATCGAGATCGTCATCCGGTACTTCCCGATCCATCTGCTCCCGGAGTTCCGGGCGCTCGGACATCGCTACGGGGAGTGCCCGGTCGCCGAGAAGACCTACTTCGAGCACCAGATCCAGCTGCCCATCTACGACCACCTCACCGACGCGCAGGTGGAGCACATGATCGCCGCGGTGCGCCGCGGCGTCGCCGAACTCGGCGGGGGCCGCTGACCCGGCCCCGCGCGTCCGCAGACCAACCCCCTCGTGCGCCCGGCAGGGTGCACATGACGTCTGGAGCCTCACCATGGGCAAGACACCGAACGGTTCCCGCCCCCAGAGGAAGGTCGTCGCCGTCACCGGCGGCTCCGGCTTCGTCGGGAGCAACCTCGTCGCACGGCTGGTCGACGACGGCAACGAGGTGATCGTCGTCGACCTGGCCCAGCCCGCACCGGAGCTGGGCGCCCTCCCGGGCGTCCAGCACCGGCGCGCGGACCTGCGCGACTACGGCGAGACGCTGCTGGCGCTGCGCGGCGTCGACATCGTCTACCACCTGGCGGGCAACGCCAGCGGCACCCTGTCCGTCCAGAACCCGAGGTTCGACTTCCAGGTCAACGGCCTCGGCACCTGCAACGTCGGCAACGCCTGCGTGGAGAACCAGGTCCGCCGGCTGGTCTACATGTCCTCGGCGATCGTCTACGGCACGCCGCAGACGTTCCCGATGACCGAGGAGCATCCGATCGCGCCGTTCCTGCCGTACGGGGCGTCCAAGCTGTCCGGCGAGCTGACGCTGCGCAGCCTGCACGACGCCCTCGGCCTCCAGGTGATGATCGCCCGCTCGTTCGTCGTGTACGGGCCCGGCGAGGACCCGCGCACCGCCGGCGGGGAGGTGTCGCAGTTCCTGCGCTGGCAGCTGAACGAGCTGCCGATCCCCGTCGTCGGCGACATCGACCGCAAGACCCGCGACTTCGTGCACGTCTCGGACGTCGCCTCGGCGCTGATCACCATCGCCGAGAACGGGGTGCCGGGAGAGGTCTACAACATGGGCAGCGGACGCGAGGTGTCCATGCGGGCCCTCGCCGACGCCGTCGCGGTCGCCACCGGCAAGCCGTCCCGGCTGAAGCCGGACGAGTCGGAGCTGGCCGACAGCTTCCGGCTGGTGGCCGACATCTCCAAGCTGCGCGGCATCGGGTACGAACCGAAGATCACGCTCGCGGCGGGGCTGAAGTCCCTCGCCGAGCACCTCGGCCCGTTCCCCGAGCTGCCCAGCGTGACGGTGGCCTTCAGCCGGGAGCCCGCCGTCCAGGCGTGAGCGCCGCCCCGCAGGCGTCCGCGCCGGAGCCGGCCGGCCCGGAACCGGCCGGACCGGAGCCGGTCGGCCCGGCGTAGGAACGTTCCAAGAAAGTCGCTCCCGATGGCCCGCGCGAGCGTGCCCGGCCCCAGCCGGAACGCCGATCGCGCGGGCCCTCGGTTCGAGCCCGCGCGCCGCCGCGCCCGGCGGCGCCGCGGGCGGAGCACCGCACCCACACCCCAGGGGAGTCGAGCATGCCCAGAAGCAGGACACGAGGCGGGCCCCGCGCGGGCACCGACGACGCCGGAGCCGGCCCCCCGGTCCCGCCGGCCGTCGCCCGCGGCCGCGCCGCCCGCGCCGGCGTCGGCGCGATCTTCTTCTCGAACGGAGCCGCCTTCGCCACCTGGGCCTCGCGGGTGCCCGACGTCCGGGACGCGCTGGACCTCACCCCCGGCGGCCTGTCGGTGGCGCTCACCGGGCTGGCCGCCGGGGCCTTAGCCGGGCTGCCGCTGGCCGGCCTGCTGGTCGCCCGGATCGGCAGCCGGCGCATCCTCGCCGGGGCCGGCATCTACCTCGGCGCGCTCCCGCTCGTCGGGCTGGCGCCGCAACTGCTGTGCCTGACCGGCGCGCTCACCTTCTTCGCCATCACCAACAGCTGCGTGGACGTCGCCATGAACACCCAGGGCGCGCTGGCCGAGCGGCTCAGCGCCCGCCCCCTCATGGGCGGGTTCCACGCGAGGTTCAGCCTCGGCGGCGTCACCGGCGCGGCGGCCGGCGGGCTGGCCGTGCACTCCGGGCTGAGCCCGGAGACGCACTTCATGCTGGCCGCCGTGCTGCTGACCACCCTCTGCCTCGTCGCGACCGCGTTCCTGCCGCCCGACCCGCCGGGGTCGGACAGACCCGGGCTCGCGCTCGTCCGCCCCGGTCGCGGCGTGTGGACGCCCGGCCTCGTCGCCTTCTGCGCCCTGATGGGGGAGGGCACCGTGAACGACTGGGGGTCGATCTACCTGCGCGACGTCGCCGGAGCGCCGACCTGGCTCGCCGCCGCCGGGTTCGCGGTGTTCTCGGCCGGGATGGTGACCGGCCGGCTCGTCGCCGACCGGATCCGCGCCGGCACCGGCTCGCACCGGTACCTGTTCGGCTGCGCGGCCCTCGCCGCGTCCGGCGCCGTCCTCGCCCTCGCCCTCCCGTTCACCTGGACGAGCCTGACCGGGTACGCGCTGATCGGGCTCGGGCTCGCCGCCGTCGTCCCCGTCACCTACAGCCACCTGGCGCGGCGGACGCCCGGATCGCCCGGGCCCGCCATCGCCGCCGCGTCCACCATCGGCTACGTCGGGTTCCTGGCCGGGCCGCCGATCATCGGGGCGCTCAACCACGCCGCCGGGCTGCACGCGGTGATGGTGGTCTTCCTCGTCCTGATGATCATCGTGGTCGCCCTCGCGCCGCGCCTGCGCGACGAGCTCGCCGAGTAGCCGGCTCCGTAGAGTGGGCAGCGCCTCGTCCCCGACCGAAAGGCGTGCGCCATGTCCCTGGCCGTCTGCGTGTTCTGCTCCTCCAGCACCAAGATCGACCGGCGGTACGTCGACCTCGCCGCCGAGGTCGGGGACGAGCTGGCCCGGCGCGGGCACAGCCTGGTGAGCGGCGGCGGCCGGGTGTCCTGCATGGGCGCCGTCGCCCGCGCCGCCCGGGCCGGCGGCGCCCGCACCGTCGGGGTGATCCCCGAGGGGCTGGTCAGCGTCGAGCTCTCCGACGACGACAGCGACGAGCTGATCGTCACGCCCGACATGCGGACCCGCAAGGGCGAGATGGACAGGCGCAGCGACGCCTTCCTGGTGCTGCCCGGCGGCATCGGCACCCTGGAGGAGCTGTTCGAGATCTGGACCGCCCGGACGCTCGGCATGCACGACAAGGCCGTGGTGATCCTCGACCCGACCGGCGTGTACGAGCCGCTCCGCGAGCTGATGAAGGGCCTCACCGAGCGGGGGTTCGCCCGCCCGAAGATCTGGGACGCGATCGGCTGGTCGTCCTCCGTGCCGGAGGCGTTCGACCTGCTGGAACGCTCCCAGCCGAAGATCGGGATGAGCTTCGAGGACTACGCCGAGGCCGAGCTCTGACCCGCCCGCCCGCGCGTCCCCCACGGCAGCGTGGGGGACGCTTTCGGCGCGGCGGACGCCGGAAAAGACCAAGATTGTCCTGGGGGTTTGCCATCCGGCAGGTGATCGTTCACCCCCGGTTCAGCACCGGCCGCGACGCTCCTGCGTGATCCCCTCACGTTGAAGGAGACCGCACCATGTCCGTGACCCGTCGCGGTGTCATGAAGGGCGGCGCCGCCGGCGCGCTGTCCATCGCCCTGGCCGGAAGCCTCGACTCCGTCTTCCAGACCTCCGCGGGCGCCGATACCGGAGAGGCCTACGGCTACGGCCCCCTGATCCCCGACCCCAAGGGCGTCCTCGACCTGCCCAAGGGCTTCTCCTACAAGACCCTGTCGACGGAGGGCGACCCGATCTCCGACGGCGTCGTCGTCCCCGGCCACCACGACGGCACGGCCACCTTCCCGGGCAGCAGGCCCGGCCGGACCCGGCTCGTCCGCAACCACGAGCAGAGCAACAACGGCACCCGCGCCGTCGCGCCCGCCGCCCTCACCTACGACCCGGCGGCCAACGGCGGCACCACCACGCTGGAGGTCGACAAGGACGGCGACCTGCTGTCGCAGTACGTCAGCCTCGCCGGGACGTCCACCAACTGCGCGGGCGGCCGCACCCCCTGGGGCACCTGGCTGACCTGCGAGGAGACCGAGGGCTTCACCGGCCAGACCAAGAGCCACGGCTGGGTCTTCGAGGTCGACCCGCACGGGCGGCGGACCGAGCCCGTCCCGCTGACGGGGCTGGGCCGGTTCGCCCACGAGGCCGTCGCCGTCGACCCCGACACCCTCACCGCGTACCTCACTGAGGACGCGCACGGTCCGTTCGGCCTGTTCTACCGGTTCCGCCCGCGCGCGCACCGCGGCGACTACCACGCCTACTTGCAGGGCGGACGGCTGGAGGCGATGAACGTCCGGGACGTCCCGGACCTGTCGGTCGTCCAGGAGCCCGGCACCAAGCTGCACTGCCGCTGGGTGGCCGTGCCGGACCCGTCGGCGAAGACCGAGTCGACCCGCATGCAGCTCGACGACGTCACCCGCAGCCAGAAGCTGGAAGGCGCCTGGTGGGGCCACGGCAAGGCGTACTTCGTCTGCTCCTACTCCCACAAGGCCGACGGCGGCGCCGCCGAGCACGCCGGCCAGGTCTGGACCTACGACCCGCGCAAGAACGAGATCGAGCTGCAGCTGGTGTTCAAGCCGGGCGGCAGGTTCGACGGCCCGGACAACATCACCGTCTCCCCGTACGGCGGCGGCGTGATGCTGGCCGAGGACGGCGACGGCGACCAGCATCTCGTCGGCACCACCAAGGCCGGCAAGCCGTTCGCGATGGCCCGCAACGCCCTCAACGGCAGCGAGTTCACCGGCGTCACGTTCTCCCCGGACGGCAGGATCCTCTTCGCCAACCGGCAGGAGGGCCCCGGCGTCACCTTCGCGATCACCGGTCCCTGGCACAAGCTCCGCGCCTGAGCCGGCGGGCCCGCGACGGCCTGGGCGAGGCCGCGGCGGATCAGGCGGGGCCGCCGCGGGCTAGGCGAGGCCGCGGCGGGCGACCGCCGGGGGGCGGGTGCCGCGGATCGCGGCGACCATGTCGAGGACCTGGCGCACCCCGTCCGCCTGCGACGGCGGCACCCGGAACACGCTCGCCCCCAGCCACGCGTAGACGGACGCGGCGGCCATCAGCCCGGGATCGGGCTCCGCCGCGTCCGACTCCAGCGCCACCATGACGGCGCCGGACGGCCCTGCCCGCTCGACCAGCTCGCTCACCCGGGCCGCCGGGGGCGCCGTGCCCGCGTCCACGGTCCCGTCCGGCGCCCGCTCCGGCCCCGTCAGGATCAGGCCGTCGCGCGACCCGGCGCGCTCCTCGTGCAACCCCATGCGCCCAAGCGTGGCACGATCAGGGGTGCGGAGTCGTGAGGAGATCGGAGCGAGATGTTGGTCGTGGTCTTCGTGCTGGCGGGCCTGGCCGTGCTGGGCTCCGTCGTCGTCCTCGCGATGGGCCGGGGCGGCGAGCTGACCGAGACCCATCCCGACCATCCGCCGCTGCCGCTCGGCGACGGCCGGTACGTCACGCCCCGGACGGTCCTCTCGCTCCGGCTGCCCCGCGCGTTCTGGGGCTACCAGGCGCCCGTGGCGGACCAGGCGTTCCGCGACCTCGCCCGCGCCCTCGCCGAGCGCGACGCCCGCGTGGCCGACCTGGAGCGGCAGGTCGACGACCTGCGCCGCGGCGCGACGGTGGCGCCCGAGCCGGAGCGGATCGGCGCGCTGCACGGCCTCCAGGACCCGCACTTCCCCGAGCAGGAGGCCCCGCCGATCCGGCTGCGCGAGGACGGCGAGCCGCAGGACGAGGGGGACGACGACCCGGAATCGGGCAAGGACGGGCCATGGGACATTCCGTGAGCGAGGTCGCCGTCCACGCCGAGGCGCTCTCCGACGCACCGCCGAAGCGGGTCTTCGAGGTCCTCACCGACTGGCCGAGGCACGCCGACTGGATGCCGTTCACCCGCGCCGAGGGCGGCCGCGAGGTCGGCGCCGAGCTGAGGGCGTGGACGGGCGTCGGCCCCGTCGGCTTCCTCGACACCATGGTCATCACCGGCTGGCGGGCCGGGCGGCTCGTCGCCGTCCGGCACACCGGGCGGCTCGTGCGCGGGGAGGCCCGGTTCGAGGTGCTCCCGTACGGGAAGGGCAGCCGCGTCGTGTGGGCGGAACGCGTCGACCTGCCGCTCGGTGTCCTCGGACGGGCCGGATGGCTGGTCCTCGGCCCCGTCGTGAAGGCGTTCATGCGCCTCGGGCTGCGGCGGCTCGCCGCGCTGGCGGCCGGCCCGTCCTGACCCGGCCTTCCCCGACCCGGGCCGTTCTGTCGGAGGCATGAGGTAGAACGGGCCGGTGAGCACCGCTATCCGAGGCGAGGACGGGCTGGCCCGCTGCCCGTGGGGGCTGTCGGCCCCCGACTACATCGCCTACCACGACGAGGAGTGGGGTCGTCCCGTCCGCGACGACCAGGGCCTTTACGAGCGGCTGTGCCTGGAGGCGTTCCAGTCGGGGCTGTCCTGGCTGACGATCCTGCGCAAGCGGGAGGGGTTCCGCGCGGCGTTCTGCGGCTTCGATCCCGAGAAGGTCGCCGCGTTCGGGCCGGACGACGTCGCGCGGCTGATGGCCGACGCGTCGATCGTCCGCAACCGCGCGAAGATCGACGCGGCGATCGCGAACGCGCGCGCCGCGCTCGACCTGCCCGGCGGCCTCGCCACCACGGCCTGGCGCTACGCCGACCCCGACGCCCCCGCGTACGCCGACACGTCCGACGTCCCCGCCTCCACCGACGGCTCGAAGGCCCTCGCCAAGGAGCTGAAGAAGCACGGCTTCCGGTTCGTCGGCCCCACCACCGCGTACGCCCTCATGCAGGCGTGCGGCCTCGTCGACGACCACCTGACGGGGTGCCATCGACGAGGCGCGTACACCTGACGGTCACTCGGCCTTGGCGGCCTCCAGGACGGGGATCGCGGAGGCCCGGCGGGCGGGGAGGGCCGAGGTGGCGAGGGTGACGGCGGCGGCGCCGGCGGCGACCAGGACGAACAGCCACCAGGGCGGGTCCGGGGTGAGGAACGAGCTGCCGGTCCCGGCGTGCAGGACGGCGACCGTGCCGACGGCGGCGCCGATGCCGAGGAGGCCGCCGAGCAGGACGACCGTGGCGGCCTCCCAGCGGACGATCGCCCGGATCTGCGTCACCGTCGCGCCGACGGCGCCGAGCAGGCCGAACTCGCGGGTCCGTTCGGCGACGCTCATCGAGACGGTGGTGGCCATCCCGAACAGCGACAGGACCAGCGACATCCCGATGAACCCGTAGATGACGCTCATGCCCTTGGTCATCGAGCCCGCGGCCCGCTCGACGTAGGCGTGCCGGTCCATGACCTCGACGCCGGGCAGGCCCGCGACCGCGCGCGACAGCGCGTCCGCCGACCCGCCGCTGACCAGGATCGCCTGGGCGGCGGCATCGGGGTCGAGGCGGTCCATGGTGGACGGGGCGACGAGCGCGCCGTCGGCGAACAGGTGGGACGGGTCGTGGTAGGCGCCCGCGACGGTGAGCGGGACGCGGCCCCGCGCGCCCGCGACCACGATCCGCTGGCCCTTGTGCAGGCCCTTCGCCTTCATGATCGCGGAGGTGAGCCCGATCCGCCCGTCCGGCAGGGCCGGCAGGTGCCCGCCGAGCCGGAGCACGGACGGCAGCGCGCCCTGGTCCACGCCGGTCACGGCGATGTAGAGGGAGTCGCTGTCGCCGTCGTGGGACTTCGGCTGGGGCGAGACGAGCTTGACCTGGGAGGCGGTGAGGGCGGCGGCGTGCGCGACGCCCGGGACGGCGGCGGCCTTCGCGGCGAGGTCGCGGGGCAGCGGCGCCGGTCCGTCGGCGGTCTTCCCGGTCGCGGCGATGGCGTGGTCGGCCCGCATCACCTGCCGTCCGGCCTCGTCGAAGCGGCCGTTCGCCGACATCACGATCATCGCGGTGGCGCCGACGAGGGCGACGCCGAGCATCAGCGACGAGGCGGCGGACGAGACGCGGCGCGGGCTGCGGGTGATCGTGGCGCGGGCGAGCCGTCCGGCCTCACCGCTGACGGCCATCCCGATCCGCCCGACCAGG
This sequence comes from Actinomadura sp. RB99, assembly GCF_014706005.1. Classification (NCBI taxonomy): domain Bacteria; kingdom Bacillati; phylum Actinomycetota; class Actinomycetes; order Streptosporangiales; family Thermomonosporaceae; genus Actinomadura; species Actinomadura sp. RB99. Next base: position 32,995 of record NZ_JABMCA010000082.1, read on the forward strand.
CCGCCGAGGGGGCCGACGAAGAACGGCCCGAGCACGGCGAGGGCCGCGACGGTCGTCATGCAGCCCATCAGGATCAGCACCGCGATCCCGACGGTGCGGTCGGGTCCGGGCGGCTCCTCGGCGCGGATCGCCCAGACGGGTCCGAAGAACATCCACGCGCAGGCGAAGACCGCGAAGGCGCCGGCGAGGCGGGGCCAGCGGCGGCCGGTCGTGTCGGCGCTCGCCGCCCTGAGCGCCTGCATAGGGGAGATGCGCGCCGCCTTCCGGGCGGCCCGCCACGCGGCGAGCTGGGTGACGAGGATCCCGACGGCGGCCGGGACGGCGAGGGCGATCCAGCCGTACTGCGCGTCGGCGGCGGTGATGTCGAAGCCGTCCTGCGCGAACAGCCTGGTCAGCAGCTCGGAGACGGCGTAGCCGAGCAGGACGCCGCCGGCCGACGCGACGACGCCGAGGACGAGCGCCTCCAGCCGGATCAGCCGCTTGATCTGCCGCGGGGTGGCGCCGATCGCGCCGAGCAGCGCGAGCCGCCGGGTCCGCTGCCGGACGAGGGTGCCGAAGGTGTTGGACACCACGAACAGGCCGACGAACACCGCGACGGACGACAGCATCCCGATGGCGCCGCCGACGGACGCGCCGGCGCCCTGCAGGTCGGCGGACTGCGCGTGCCGGACGCCGCTCGCCGTCCGGACGGTCGCGGCGGAGCCGAACGCGCGGGTCAGCTCGCCGCGCAGCTTCGCGGGCGGCACGCCGGGGGCGGCCTTCACCCAGGCGGACTGCCAGGTCCCGGCGGGCAGCCCGGCGACCTGCTGGACCGTCGCGGGCGGCGCGAGGAGCAGGTCGCCGCTCGCGACGGCGCTGTGCCCCTGCACGGTGACGATGCCGACGACCTTCATCGTGAGGGCCTGCTTCGGCGTCATGACGGTCATCGTGTCGCCGGTGCCCAGCTTCCCGGCGCGGGCGGCGTGCCGGGTGACGGCGACCTCGCCGCCGGCGGCGGGCGCGCGCCCGGACTCCAGGTGGTACGGGTTGAGCGCGGCCTCGGACGTCCACGGCCGCAGCAGGGTCCGCGCCCCGGCCGGCGGCATGATCGTCTTGTGGCCGGCGCCGCTCGCGGTCACCGGGACGGACGCGTCCCCGGCCACGGCGGCGACGCCGGGCCGTCCCGCGACCCGCGCGAGCGCGACCCGGCCGTCCGGGACCGCGTACGGGTCGTCGGGGTCGACCGAGCCACCCTGGACGAGCACGTCGGCGCGCGCGTACTCGCTCGCGTCGCTGCCGGAGACGGCCTCCTGCGCGCGCAGCGTGAACTGCAGCGAGCCCGCGATCAGGCCGATGGAGAACAGCGCCGCGAGCATCGTGGCGGCCAGCCGCAGCCAGCCCTCGGCGAACGAGCGCCGCGCGATGAGCCACATGGGGATCAGCCGCCCATCCGGCGCATCACGGCGTGCACCTGGTCGATGGTCGGCCCGGCGAGCTCGTGGACGATCATGCCGTCGGCGAGGAACAGCACCCGGTCGGCGTGCGCGGCGGCGGCCGGGTCGTGCGTCACCATGACCACGGTCTGGCCGTAGGAGTCCACCGCCGAGCGCAGGAACCCCAGCACCTCGGCGCCGGAGCGCGAGTCGAGGTTGCCCGTCGGCTCGTCGGCGAACAGCACCTCCGGCCGGGTCAGCAGCGCCCGCGCGACCGCGACGCGCTGCTGCTGCCCGCCGGACAGCTCGCTCGGCCGGTGCCCGAGGCGCTCGCGCAGGCCCAGCGCGTCCACGACCGTGTCGAACCACCGCCGGTCCGTGCGGCGGTTCCCGAGCCGCCCGGTCAGCCGGATGTTCTCCTCCGCCGTCAGCATCGGCAGCAGGTTGAACGACTGGAACACGAACCCGAGCCGGTCGCGGCGCAGCTTGGTCAGCCGCGTGCGGGACAGCCCGGTGATCTCCACGCCGCCGATCAGCACCGAGCCGGACGTCACCGTGTCCAGCCCCGCCAGGCAGTGCAGGAAGGTCGACTTGCCGGAGCCGGACGGCCCCATGATCGCGGTGAACTGCCCGCGCGCGAACGAGGCCGAGACGCCGCGCAGTGCGGTCACCGCGCCGTCGCCCGTCCCGTACGACTTGACCAGGCCGGACGCGACGGCGACGTGATCGCGGACCTGCCCCGCGGGCGGTGCGGCGGATGCTTGTGTCATGCCCTCAAGCCAACCGCCGCGGGCCTTCCGGCACATTGGCGCGCGCTCCAGAAACGGGGGTGGGGCTGTCCCCACCCCGCGCGCGCGTGGAGCCCCTAACGGCCCTCGAAGGCGGGCTTCTGCTTCTTCAGGAACGCCTCGGTCGCGTTCTGGTGGTCGGACGTCGCCGCGCACTCGTCCTGCAGCACGGCCTCGCGCTCCAGCGCGGATGCCAGGTCGTGCGTCGCCGCGTGGTCGAGCGCCTGCTTCACCGCCGCGTACGCCACGGTCGGGCCCGCCGCGAGGCGCCGCGCCAGCTCCACCGAGGCGGGAGCCAGCTCGTCCGCCGGGACGACCCGGTTGACCAGGCCGAGCTCCAGCGCCTCGGGCGCCTTCAGCGGGTCGCCGAGCAGCAGCAGCTCCGCCGCCTTCGACCGGCCGACCAGCCGCTGCAACGTCCACGACATGCCGCTGTCGGGCGCCAGGCCGATGCCGGTGAAGGCCGTCGCGAACCGCGCCGTGTCCGCGGCCACCGCGAGGTCGCAGGCGAACGCCAGCGCCGCGCCCGCGCCCGCCGCCACCCCGTTCACCGCCGCGACGACCGGCTTCGCCATCCCCGCGATCGCCAGCACGATCGGGTTGTAGTGCTTGGTCACGGTGCCGTCGAGCCCCCTGCCGGCCGCCAGGTTGTCGGCGTGCTCGCGCAGGTCCTGACCGGCGCAGAAGGCCCGTCCCGCGCCGGTGAGGATGACCGCGCGGGCCGACGCGTCCGCCGAGGCGCGCCGGACCGTCTCCAGCAGCGCGCCCTTCATCTCCGCCGTCAGCGAGTTCATCGCGTCCGGACGGTTCAGTGTGATAGTTCCCACACCGTCGGTCACGTCGTACAGCACGGTCTCGGACATGCGGCACCCTCCCGGTCCTCGGTAGATCTTCCCCGGCAACCATCGACGAACCGGGGCGCGGCGGGCAAGTGCCGTTCCGTTCCCGTGCACCCGGCGTGACCGTCCGGTGGGCTTCGGGCCGCTTCTTCCGCCTCGCTCCCGGTGACCGGGGCGATGCCGGTAGATCAGCGCCGGAGTGCCCCGTACGCCTGCAGTCTTCCGATCTGGAGGCTGATCGTTACCACTTCGCGCCCAGGAGACGAGATAATGGACCACTACTGATGACGCGGATGCGACAGGCGGCCACGCGGCCAACGGTGCCCGGAGGCTCCAAACGGCCCCAAGCGGGGCCTTTAGGCAGGAAGGGGATGCACGCATGGCGGCGATGAAGCCGCGGACGGGAGACGGTCCGCTCGAAGTGACCAAGGAGGGGCGCGGAATCGTCATGCGGGTCCCGCTCGAAGGCGGCGGCCGCCTTGTGGTCGAGCTCTCCGCCGACGAGGCCAAGGAGCTCGGCGAGGCCCTCAAGGGCGTCGTGGGCTGACGGCTCCGCCGTTCCCGGCTCTCCGGCGAAGGTCCCGGCGTGCTCGCCGGGACCATCGCCGTTCCCGTACACCGCACATCCGGTAAAAGCTCAGCCCAGGGGGGATCCGTCGCCATGCCCATCGAGACCCGCATCCACGGCGCCGGCGGCACCGTGACCGGCACCGCGGTCGACCTCGAGGCGGAGGCGGTGGCGGTCCCCGTCCGCTCCGGCCCGGTCGCCCCGGACGCCGAGGTCGCGAAGTCCCTGCCGTTCACCCTGGACGAGCTGCTGGCGCTGCACGGCGCCAAGGGCGAGGCGGGCGAGATCGTCGCCGCCCCCGTCCAGGTCGGCGGCAAGGTCCGCGAGCTGCTGCTGTACGGGGTGGGCGAGGCGGCCCCCGCGGAGCTGCGCAAGGCCGGCGCGGCCCTCGCGCGCCGCGGCCGCGGCCGCACGGCCCTCGTCGCGGGGGTCCCCTCCGGCGACCTCGCCGCCTTCGTCGAGGGCGCCCTGCTCGCCTCCTACGAGTTCCGGATCGGCGCCGCCGCGCCCAAGGGCCCGCTCGGCACCCTCGCCGTGCTGACCGAGGCCGGCCCCGACGCGGACGCGCCCGCGATCGAGCGCGGCACCGCGCGGGCCCGCGCCACCGCCCTCGCCCGCGACCTCACCAACACCCCGTCCGGCGAGAAGGACCCGTCCTGGCTCGCCGCCCGCGCCGAGGAGGTCGCCCGCGAGGCGGGCCTCACCGTCCGGGTCCGGGACGAGAAGGAGCTGGTCGAGGGCGGGTTCGGCGGCCTGCTGGCGGTGGGCTCCGGCTCCGTCCGCCCGCCGCGCCTGATCGAGCTGTCCTACACCCCCGACGGGACGCCCGACCGGCACGTCGTGCTCGTCGGCAAGGGGATCACGTTCGACAGCGGCGGCCTGTCGCTCAAGCCGAACGACGGCATGAAGACCATGAAGACCGACATGGCGGGCGGCGGCGTGGTCATCGCCGTGATGAGCGCGCTGCGCGGCCTCGGCGTCCGCGCCCGCGTCACCGGCCTGGTCGCCGCCGCGGAGAACATGCCGTCCGGCGGCTCCATGCGGCCCGGCGACGTCATCGCCCACTACGGCGGCAAGACCTCCGAGGTGCTGAACACCGACGCCGAGGGACGGCTCGTCCTCGCCGACGCCCTCGCCTACGCCGACGCCGAGCTCGACCCCGACGCGGTCGTGGACGTCGCGACCCTCACCGGCGCCGCCAAGGTCGCGCTGGGACTGCGGCACGGCGCGCTGTTCAGCAACGACGACGCCCTCGCCGAGGCCCTGACGGCGGCCGGGGCCGCGGCGGGCGAGCCGCTGTGGCGGCTGCCGCTCGTCGACGACTACCGCGAGGCGATCGAGTCGGACGTCGCCGACGTCAGCAACATGGGCCGCGGCGGCTTCAACGGCGGCGCGATCGCGGCGGCGCTGTTCCTGCGCGAGTTCGTCGGCGACCGCACCTGGGCCCACCTGGACATCGCCGGCCCCGGCCGCGCCACCTCCGACGACGCCGAGATCACCCGCGGCGCCACCGGCTACGGCACCCGCCTCCTCCTCGACTGGCTCACCGCCTGACCCGAGCCGGCGGGCGGCGCGGCGCCGTCCCGGGGCCGCGCGTCAGCGGGTGCGGCGGTCGATGACGGGCACGCGGCGGCGCCGCCGGGCCTCCTTGACGATCTTGGGGAGGGCCGCGTCCCAGCCGGGACCGACCGCGAAGCACCACGGCACCGCCGCCGCCGTCGCCGGGACGTCCCGCATCGTCAGCGCCACCAGGACGGGCCGGTCGGACGTGCGTGCCATCTCCGCCAGCTCCTGCGTCGGCAGGAACACCACGTAGTCCTGCTCGCCGCGGCGCGTGCCGGGGACGCCCCGGCGCAGCGCCGTGATCGCCGCCACCTCGTCCCAGGGCAGGTGCCGCCCGGCCCGGCGCGGCAGCGGCCAGCGCGCCGGCCGCCGCACCCCCGAGGCGTCCAGCTCCAGGACGGGACGGCGCGCGACCAGCCCGCCGAGCGACACGGCCAGGCCCGCGCCGAACAGCAGGAAGCCCGCGACGCCGATGACCATGAACGTGATGCTGCCGACGCCCGCGCCGCGGATCACGCCGCCCGCGACGAACCCGATCGACGCCACGAACAGGATCAGGAACGCGGCGAGCCGCCAGACCGCCCGCCACGTCACGCGGTCGCGGACCGCGAACACCTCGCCGGGCACGTCCCGCCCCGCGTCCGCCGGCCCCTCAGCGGCGTCGGCTTCGTCCGCCTGGCGCTCCACTCCGGTCACCGGTCGCTTCCCTTCTGGGGGGACGACCCCCCAGACCCCCCGGAAAGGCCGACTGACCGGCGACCTCCGTTCCGCTGGCGCTCCACTCCGGTCACCGGTCAGTCGCGCTTCACCGCGCACAGCAGGCCGTCGCCCACCGGGACCAGCAGGGGGACGAGCCGCTCGTCCTCGCGGACCGCCCGGTGCACCTCGCGGATCGCCTCGGTCTCGGGGTCGCGGGCGTCCGGGTCGGCGACGCGGTGCTGCCACAGCGCGTTGTCGAACGCGACGACGCCGCCCGGCCGCAGCAGCCGCAGCGCCGCCGACAGGTACTCCGGGTACTCGTACTTCGCCGCGTCGCAGAAGACCATGTCGTAGGCGCCGTCGGTGAGCCGCGGCAGCACCTCCAGCGCCGGACCGATGATCATCCGGGTGCGGAACGCGGACAGGCCCGCCTCGCGGTAGGCGAGCTTCGCCAGCCGCTGGTGCTCGGGCTCGATGTCGACGCTGGTCAGCACCGCGTCCTTCGGCATCCCCCGCATCAGGTACACGCCGGACACCCCGCAGCCCGAGCCGACCTCCACGACCGTCCGGGCGCCCAGCAGGGACGCCAGGAAGCGCAGCGCGGCGCCGCCCGCCGGGCCGATCGGGGTCGCGCCGATCTCGTGGCCGCGCCGCCGGGCCTCCAGCAGTGGCTCGTCTTCGGGGAGGTAATCCTCCACGTAGGCCAGGGTGGCCTGAATGGCGTCGATGGCTGCCTCCTCGCGGGACCCCCGCCTGGCTCATGCTGGAAAGACCATATCGCTGACCGGGAACCATCCGGAGTTCCAGCGCGTTGCAGCAGACGTAAGCACCCGCCGTCCGGTGGGTGGAACCACGAGCACCGAACCGGTCCAGAACCGCCCCAGCCCAGGCGAGACCGTGCCGTTCCAAGGCGAAGAGTCTTGGCTCACCAGAGAGGAACAGCCCGGCACCATGGGAGTCGCAGCACTGAGTTTTAGAGGCGCTGTGGGGGTCGGCCCCAGGCAGGGGCTGGGAAACGCCGCGCGTGAGAACGCCCCCGAGGCCGAATGGGCGCCGCCGTCATGGGACGAGGTCGTCCGCGAGCACTCCGCGCGCGTGTACCGGCTCGCCTACCGGCTCACCGGCAACCAGCACGACGCGGAGGACCTCACGCAGGAGGTCTTCGTCCGCGTGTTCCGCTCGCTGTCGAACTACACGCCCGGCACGTTCGAGGGCTGGCTGCACCGGATCACCACGAACCTGTTCCTCGACATGGCGCGGCGCCGCCAGCGCATCCGCTTCGAGGGACTCGCCGACGACGCCGCCGAGCGGCTGCAGGGCCGCGAGCCCACGCCCGCTCAGGCGTTCGACGACACCAACTTCGACGCCGACGTGCAGGCGGCGCTGGACGCGCTGGCCCCCGAGTACCGCGCGGCCGTCGTGCTGTGCGACATCGAGGGCCTGTCCTACGAGGAGATCTCCGCCACGCTGGGCGTCAAGCTCGGCACCGTGCGGAGCCGCATCCACCGGGGCCGGGCGCAGTTGCGGGCCGCGCTGGAGCACCGGGCACCGACCCGGCGCCGTCCCGGGACGCGCAACGACTGGCAGGCCACCGAGGCCGTCGCAGAGGCCGCCGCGGTGGGGGAGCGGGCCGATGCGGCGATCTCCGGCACCGGTAGCGTGCGGGCAGCCGACGGCGCCGACCCGAGCACGGCCGGCGACGTCCGGCCGCAGCCGGAGGGCGTGTAGCGACCGCGCGCGTGGCAGCGGGGCCGCGCGCGGAGGAGAACGGAACGAACAGGGGCGTCATGACCAGGCGTAGCAAGGGCATCCATCCGGGGGCCGCCGGGGGGCGCGGGGGGTCGTCCCTGCGTGAGGAGGCCGTGTGAGCTGCCTTGGTGAGCGCCTGACCGCTCTGATCGACGACGAGCTGGACCCCGCCGACCGCGACCGCGCCCTCGCCCACCTGGCCGGCTGCGCCGCCTGCCGGGCCGAGGCCGACGAGCTGCGCCGCGTCAAGGGCCGGCTGCGCGGGCTGAGCGCGATCCCCGCCTCCGACGGCGCCGACGACCTGCCGTCCGGCGACTTCCTGAACCGCCTGCGCTCCATGGGCGCCGACGCCGGCTCCGCTCCGGAGCCGCCCGCGACCACCCAGCCGATGCGTCCCGCGCCGCCCGCCCGGCCGCTGCGATCATCCGTCCGGCCCGCCCGGACGGCGCCGGCCGGCCGGCCCCGCGACACCCGGCCGGGCGCCCGCGCCGCCGGGCTGACCCGGCACCGCCGCCGCTACCTCGTGGTGGGCGCCGCGACCCTGTTCATCGGGCTCGGCACCGCCTCCTACGCGGCGGGCGGCCGCCAGCAGGCCCCGACCGTCACCCCCGCCTTCGACCGGTTCGCCGTCGAGCACGCGCTGACCACCGGCGACGCGCCCGTCACCGACCCGCTGACCGACCCGGCGAACCAGATCAAGACCGCCCCCGGGCCGTGACCGGGACGCCCTCGCCGGCCTGCCACCGCCGGGGACGGCGCCGCACGCTCATCGCCGGCGGCCTCGCCGGCGCGGTGGCCCTCGCCTGGGGGCTGGGCGGGGACCCGGGCGCGGCGCGCCGCGCCC
>NZ_JABMCA010000083.1:0-41144 GCF_014706005.1 Actinomadura sp. RB99
CGAGGAGGTTCAGCGGCGGGACGTCCCGGCACCACGCGACGCCGTGCTCGCGGTAGGTGGGGAAGACCATGTCGTGCTCGGACAGCGCGCGTCCCGAGCCGATCTGCGCGGCCTCCTGGCCGAGCAGCGACGCCCAGAGGCCGAGCTCGCCCTGCCGGGTCAGCGCCACGGCCTCCCGGTCGATCCGGCGGACGATCACCAGGTCGCGGTAGAGCCCGCGGACCTCGCCGGGGCTCAGGTCCAGCGGGTAGTCGGGATGCTCGACGCGCTCCCCCTCGGGGGTCAGCAGCCTGATGAGCTCGGGTTCGGCGAGCTCGGAGGCGCCTGGCGCGCCGCGCACGGAGTCGATCGTCATTGATGGCACTCCTCGTTCGGGGCCGGTACGCGGGATCGCCGCACAGCCGGCCGATGTCAGCGGCCCCGTCCCCGGTAAGGGACAAAACCCACCAAAGACATCGTGGCAGACATCACACCCGGAGATGCAAGTGCCGCCCTCCATCTCCTACCCCGGTTGCGCGCGTCACTCCCGGGACAGGGCGCGGGTCGCGCCCGCCGCGACCGTCAGGCCGAGGACCAGCCCGGCCGCCACGATGAGGTTGGCGACCCACTGGTAGATCCCGCTCGGCGCGAACTCGACCTCCTGGCCGAGGCTGCCGATGGGCAGCAGCAGGTCGAGCGTGTAGAAGAACGCGTTGAAGTGCGGCTTGTGGCCGGTGTCCAGGACGTCCGGCCGGTGGATGGAGAAGACGATCGTCCCGAACGCCAGCAGCCCCACCAGCCAGCTCGCCGCCCGGAACGGCCGGTACCCGTAGCCGACCAGGACGTCCTGCAGGAAGCCGACGACCTTCAGCGGGATGCCCTGCGTGCGGCGCCGGTCGCGGGCCTTGGCGAGCAGGACCGAGCGCCCGTCGGCGTCCAGGCCCAGGGACCGGTAGGTCGCGGCGAGCCGCTCGTACGGCTGCGGAGCGTAGCCGTCGGTGTCGCGGCGCAGCCACGCCAGCCGCTCGCGCGCGGTCATCGGCGGTTCGAGCGTCTCGTACTGCAGGCCGTCGAGTTGGAGCCGGTCCGGCCAGGTCGCCGCGTCGTCCCGCAGCAGGTTGATCCGCGCGTACGACAGGTCGGTGATCCCGGCGATCTTGTCCGCCGGGCGCAGCAGCAGCTCCTCCGCCTGGACGCGCTGCAGGCTCAGCGCCGTCCCCTGCTCGTGCCGCAGGTGCGCGCCGCGCAGGCTGAGCTGCCCGGTGACGTGCGCCCCGGAGAAGCTGACCGAGCCGTGCGCGGTGAACCCGTCCGAGCAGTACACGTCGGTCTCGACGGTGAGGTCGTCGGCGTTCAGCGCGGTCCGCTCGGGCGCCGACAGGTGCGCGCCGACGAACGACAGGTAGCCGCCGACGCGGGCGCCGCGCAGCCGGACCTCGCCCTCCGCGACGAACCCGCCGTCGCAGAACACGTTCGCCGCCACGTCCAGCCGGCTCGCGTACAGCGCGGCGCCGGACGGGTTGTGCAGCCGCGCCTTCCGGAAGATCAGCTGGCCGCCGACCCGCGCGCCGGGCAGCCGGACCTCGCCGTTCGCCGCGAACCCCTGGTCGCAGTAGACATTCGCCTCCACCGTCAGCCGGTCGGCGAGCAGCGCGTCCCCGCCCGGGTTGGACAGCTGGACGCCCGACATGTTCAGGATGCCGGTGATGTTCGCCCCGTCCAGCCAGAGCCCGCCGGAGATCCGGCTGCCCTCCAGCCACAGGTGGCCGTCCACCCGGGTGCCGGACGCGACCAGCCCCGGCAGCCGGCACCCCATCAGGTGGACGCTGTTCATGCTCGCCCAGTACAGGTGCGGCGCCTCGTCGAACGAGCAGCCGGTCAGCGCCAGCGGCACGCGCACCTCGGCGTGCCCGAGGTTCAGCGAGCCGGTGATCCGGGCGCCGCTCAGCCGGACGGCCGCGACCCGTCCCGGCTCGGGCTCCACCGCGCCGACCAGCAGCGCGACCAGCACCTCGGCCCGGACCATCCGGTCATGTCCCCAGTGCGTCGCGTACCCGGGATCGTCGTGCGCCGGGTCGCCGGTCGACAGGTCCACGGGTTCGCCGCTCGGGAACGCCTCCCACAGGCGGCGCTCCGACGGGGTGAGGTCCTCGATGTTCATCGGACGGCTCCGGTGATGCGGGCGGGGTGCGGACAAGGGGGATGCGTGGGTCGCGAGTGCCAATGGTGCCGTACGCTTCAGGTCCGTAAGCAAAAGCGCAGATCAGTGAGGGGGCGACCGTGGCGCGTGTCGTCGTCGACGTCATGCTCAAGCCGGAGATCCTCGACCCGCAGGGCCAGGCGATAGCCCGGAAGCTGCCGCAGATGGGGTTCGACGGCGTCGTGGCCGTCCGGCAGGGCAAGCGGTTCGAGGTCGAGCTGGAGGGACCGGCCGACGAGGCCGCGCTGGAGCGGGTCCGCCGGATCGCCGAGACCCTGCTCGCCAACCCGGTGATCGAGAACTTCGAGGTGCGGGTCCTGCAGCCCGAAGGGCTCGAACCCGAGGCTCCGGAGGGCCTTTCCGAGGGCTCGCAAGCGGAGGCGCCGCCGGCCGACGAGCAGCCGGCCCCGCCCGAGGGCCTCCCGGGCGAAGCGAAAGACCCGACAGTATAGCGGTTACGAAAGATTCCGTCGGGGAAGTTCTACCTGCGTCGAGTCGTCGAGCACGCTCCGGGACCGGGGGCCCTGCCGGGACGCCCGGGGCATGACACGAGGTGTCCGGGGTGGATATGGAGTTCGCGCTCGCGCTGCCGCGCGAGGCGCCGAGCATTCCGGTGGTACGCCGGGTGGTGGGGGACGCGCTGCGGGGGCTGGGCGTCGCCGAGGACTGCGTCGCCGACATCCTGGTCGCCGCCTCCGAGGCGTGCACCAACGCGGTCCAGCACGCCCGCGCCACCGGGGACTACCGCGTCGCCGGGCGCGTCGACGACGGCACCTGCTCGCTGGAGATCGAGGACGGCGGCCACGGGCCGCGGCCCGTCCCGGCGGACCGGGGGGTTTTGAGCGAATCCGGGCGCGGGATTAAAATCATGCGGGCGCTGGTGGACGATCTGGACATCGACCGCACGCCCGACAGGGGCACCATCGTTCACCTGCGGAAGCGCCTGACCTGGCGGGACGGGGCGCTGGTGGGCGGCCTCGACCGCCGGCTCATGCACACGGCCGGGTAGATTGGTACGCGCGCGGGGGGAATGTGCGACGCGCGCAGCGGTGATCGGCGGATGAGATCCCGACCGTCCCGGCCGCACCTCATTTCGGAGGAACAGAACAGATGGACGCTGCCCGGGTGGGGGTCATCACCTTCCCTGGTTCCCTGGACGACAAGGACGCCGCGCGCGCCGTGCGGCTGGCCGGCGCCGAGCCGGTCGCCCTCTGGCACGCCGACCACGACCTGCAGGGGGTCGACGCGGTCGTGCTGCCCGGCGGGTTCTCCTACGGGGACTACCTGCGGGCCGGCGCGATCGCCCGGTTCGCGCCGCTGATGACCGAACTGGTCGCGGCCGCCAAGGCCGGCCTGCCGGTCCTCGGCATCTGCAACGGCTTCCAGGTGCTCTGCGAGTCGCACCTGCTCCCGGGCGCCCTGCTGCCCAACGCGGGGCTGCACTTCGTCTGCCGCGACCAGCGGCTGCGCGTCGAGAACGCCGGCACCGCCTGGACCTCGGAGTACACCGAGGGCCAGGAGCTGGTGATCCCGGTCAAGAACGCGGACGGCCGCTACACCGCCGACCGCGAGACCCTGGCCGAGCTGGCCGACTCCGGCCGGATCGTCGCCCGCTACCTCGACCTGAACCCCAACGGCTCCCTCGACGACATCGCCGGGATCTGCAACGAGGCCGGCAACGTGGTCGGGCTCATGCCGCATCCCGAGCACGCCGCGGAGTCGCTGACCGGCCCGTCCACCGACGGGCTCGGCTTCTTCACCTCGATCGTCAAGAGACTGGTCAACGCATGAGCGAGCAACGGCCCAACGCTTCCGGCCGCGCGGCGCGCGACGCCGCGCACGACGAGCCGTCGCTGGACTGGCTGGACGAGCTGAAGTCCGACGCCGACGACCCCGAGCTGCAGCCCGTCGACCCGTCGGTGACGCAGGCCTTCGAGGCCATCCTGGAGGAGGACCGGACCAACTCGGCCGCCGCGTCGCCCACGCCGCAGGGACCGCCTGCTCCGCCCGCCCCGCCCGCGCCGCAGGGATCGCCCACGCCGCAGGGACCGCCCGCACCGCCGGCTCCGCCCGCGCCGCAGGGGCCGTTCACCGGGCCGCTGCCCGTGCTGAACGACGACCCGGCCGCGACGGGACGCACCATGCCCGACACGGGCGTCCCCTCGGACGACTTCGCGCGCGCGCTGGCCGAGGAGGGCGTCGCCGTCCCCCTCCCGCCGCACGCCGACCCCACGCTCACCACCCCCGACCTGAGCGAGTACGCCGCGTTCCCGCCGCCCCCGCCCGCCGCGCCGCAGCGCGTCGCCGGCCCCGGGACCGGCACGGGCCCGCAGCCCGCCGTCGGCTCCGGTACGGGCCCGCAGCCCGCCGTCGGCCCCCAGGGCCAGTCCGGCCCCTGGGCGAGCCCCGGCGCGAGCCCGCAGGCCGTCCCCGGTCCCGCGACGGGCCCGCTGCCCGCCGTGAACCCGAACACCGGCCCGCTGCCGCCCGTCGGCCCGGCGACCGGCCCGCAGCCAGCCGTCGGCTCCGGGACGGGCCCGCAGCCCGCCGTGGGGCCGAACACCGGCCGGTTCCCGGCCGTCGGCCCGGCCGGCACCGGCTCGTTCCCGGCCGTCGGCCCGTCCACGACCGGCCCGTTCCCGGCCGTCGGCACCGGCACGGGCCCGCTGCCGCCCGTCGGCCCCGCGACCGGTCCGCTGCCCGCGATCGGTTCGGGCACCGGCCCGCAGCCCGCCGTGGGCTCGAACACCGGCCCGCAGCCCGCCATCGGCGGCCCGAACACGGGCCCGCAGCCCGCGGTCGGCGGCCCCGGCACCGGGCCCCAGCACGCCGTCGGGTCCGGGACGGGCCCGCAGCCCGCCATCGGCGGCGGCGCCCGGCTCGCGATCGAGTCGTCCGTCAAGGCCGACCCCGGCACCGACACCGTCGCCATCGCCGCCGCCTCGCCGGACCGCCCGCAGCCGTACGTCGAGCTGGGCATGAACGACGAGGAGTACCAGCGCGTCCGGCACATCCTCGGCCGCCGCCCCACCTCCGCCGAGCTGGCGATCTACTCGGTGATGTGGAGCGAGCACTGCTCCTACAAGAGCTCCAAGGTCCACCTGCGGCAGTTCGGCGACAAGGCCCCCAAGACCGACAAGCTGCTCGTCGGCATGGGGGAGAACGCCGGCGTCGTCGACATCGGCCAGGGCTGGGCGGTCACCTTCAAGGTCGAGTCGCACAACCACCCGTCCTACGTCGAGCCGTACCAGGGCGCCGCGACCGGCGTCGGCGGCATCGTCCGCGACATCATGTCGATGGGCGCCCGTCCGATCGCCGTCATGGACTCCCTGCGCTTCGGCCCGGCCGACGCCCCCGACACCCAGCGGGTGCTGCCCGGCGTCGTCGCCGGCGTCGGCGGCTACGGCAACTCCCTCGGCCTGCCCAACATCGGCGGCGAGACCGTCTTCGACGCCTGCTACGAGGGCAACCCGCTGGTCAACGCCCTGTGCGTGGGCGTGATGAAGCACGAGGACATCAAGCGCGCCGTGGCCCCCGGCCCCGGCAACAAGGTGATCCTCTTCGGCGCCCTCACCGGCCCGGACGGCATCGGCGGCGCGTCCGTCCTGGCGTCCGCGACCTTCGACGAGGAGTCGCACGCCAAGCGGCCGTCGGTCCAGGTCGGCGACCCGTTCATGGAGAAGCTGCTCATCGAGTGCTGCCTGGAGCTGTTCCGCGAGGACCTCGTGGTCGGCATCCAGGACCTCGGCGCCGCCGGCGTCTCCTGCGCGACGACGGAGCTGGCCGCCGCCGGCACCGGCGGCATGTACGTCGACCTCGACGCCGTCCCGCTGCGCGACGCGACCCTGCGCCCTGAGGAGATCCTCATGAGCGAGTCGCAGGAGCGCATGATGGCGGTCGTGTCGCCCGACAAGGTCGACCGCTTCATGGAGATCTGCCGCCGCTGGGAGATCCCCGCCACCGTCATCGGCCAGGTCACCGACACCCGCCGCCTCGTCATGACGTGGCGCGGCGAGACGATCGTCGACATCCCGCCGGTCACCGCCGCCGACGAGGGCCCGGTCTACGAGCGGCCGTTCGAGCCCCCGAAGGACCTCGGCGCCCTCCAGTCCGACACCCCGGGCCGGCTGACCCGCCCGTCCAACGGCGACGAGCTGCGCCGCACCGTGCTGTGGCTCGCGGGCTCGCCGAACCTGGCGAGCAAGACATGGGTGACCTCGCAGTACGACCGGTACGTGCTGGGCAACACCGTCCTCGCCATGCCGGACAACGCGGGCGTCGTCCGGATCGACGACGAGTCGGGCCTCGGCATCGCGCTGTCCCTGGACGGCAACGGCCGCTACACCCGGCTCGACCCGTACTCGGGCGCGCAGCTCGCGCTGTCCGAGGCGTACCGCAACGTGGCCGCCACCGGCGCCCGCCCCCTCGCCGTGACGAACTGCCTGAACTTCGGCTCCCCCGAGGACCCGGGCGTCATGTGGCAGTTCGCCCGCGCCGTCGAGGGCCTCGCCGACGCCTGCCAGTACCTCGGCATCCCGGTGACCGGCGGCAACGTCAGCTTCTACAACCAGACCGGCACCACGCCGATCAACCCGACCCCGGTCATCGGCGTCCTCGGCGTCCACGACGACGTCCGCCGCCGCGTGAACATGGCGCTCACCTCCGACGGCGCCACGATCGCGCTGCTCGGCGAGACCCGCGAGGAGTTCGGCGGCTCCGAATGGGCGCACGTCGTCTACAACCACCTCGGCGGCCTGCCGCCGCTGGTGGACCTGAAGGCGGAGGCGGCCCTCGCCTCGGTCATGGTCACCGCGATCCGCGAGGGCCTCCTGACGGCCGCCCACGACCTGTCGGACGGCGGCCTGTCGCAGACCCTGGTGGAGTCGTGCCTGCGCGGCGGCCTCGGCGCCCGGATCACCCTGCCCGGCGACCCGTTCGTCACGCTGTTCAGCGAGTCGGTGGCCCGCGCCATGGTCGCGGTCCGTCCCGGCGGCGAGGCCCGCCTGGCGGCCCTCTGCGAGTCGGCGGGCGTCCCGGTCACCCAGATCGGCGTCGCCGGCGGCGACACGCTGACCGTCGCCGGCCGCGGCCCGGAGGGCGACCAGCAGGAGCTGTTCTCCATCCCCCTCGCCGAACTCCGCGAGGCCAACGAGCGCATGCTCCCCAGCTACGCGAACTGACCCGCACGACCACAGAAGGGCGCCCCACCGGGGCGCCCTTCTCGTTTTCCATTGGACGCATGCCCCCTGCGATCCGCACCGCCACCGAGGCCGACGCCCCCGCGATCGCGCGCCTGCACCTGGCCTCGTACCGTGCCGCCTACCGCGGCCTTCTCCCGGACGGTTTCCTCGCCGCCTTCGATATGGCCGAACGCGAGCACCGCTGGCTGGAAAGGCTCCGCGACCCGTCCCGCGCCACGTTCGTCACCGCGCCCGCCATAGTCGCCTTCGCCGAAATCGGGCCCTCCCACGACGACCCTCGCACGGGCGAACTGCTGGCCCTGCACGTGGCCGAGTCGCATTGGCGGCAAGGAATCGGCGGCGCCCTCCACGCCCGCGCCCTCAACGCCCTTTCCGGCCTCGGCCACGAAAGCGCCGTCCTCTGGGTCCTCGACGGCAATCAGCGCGCCTGCGCCTTCTACGAGGCCGCCGGCTGGGCCTTCACCGGCGAGACCCGCCACCGGAACGTCCGCGGCACACTCGTCGACGAACTCCGCTACCGCCGCGAGTTGCGCCCGCACCGTAGCCTGCCGGTGTGAAGGAGATCGTGACGTACGTCGAGATGACCGACCGCGCGCAGCTGGTCGCGGCCGCCCCCGTCCCCGGCCTGGCCCTGGCGCCCCTGGACCGGACCTCGCCCCTCGTCCCGGACATCCTCGCCCGCGTCGGCGCCCCGTACGGCTGGAAAAGCTCCCGCCGCACCCCCGAGGAATGGCGGGCCTGGTTCGACGAGAACCCCCGCCGGACGTTCGGCCTGCTGTTCTTCACCGGCGAGCACGCCGGAATCGTCGCCTACGACCCCCAAGACCACGAGGTCGAGATCAAGAGCTTCGGCCTGCTCCCCGATTTCGTCGGCAAGGGCCTCGGCGGCTATGCGCTGACCCTGGGAATCCAGCACGCCTGGGAACTGTCACCGACGGCTGCCCGGGTCTGGCTCCACACCTCTTCCTTCGACCATCCCAACGCCCTCCCGAACTACCACCGCCGAGGCTTCCGCACCTTCAAAACCGAAGAGACCACCCGCTCCTGAACCATTCGCCCTTCATCTCGAATGTGCGGTGCGAAGCTCTTCGCGTTCCCGCAGGTAGTCCGGGTCGTCCTCAAGCACGCGAGGGGTCTCCTCACCGTCCACCCACTCGACGACCGGCAGGACGAGGTGCGCCAGGACGCCCTCCATCTCGAGCACCGCCGACCAGGCCCCGTTCACGGGGTCCGCGCCGAGAACGAACGCGCCGTCGCTGTCGAGGACGAAGGCGCCGAGCACGGGCCGGGCGGTCTCGCGCATCACCTCGATGAGCACCGTCCGCCAGTCGAGGTCCTGGTCGTGGCGGAACTGGACGCCTTGCCAGCCGTCACCGTGGTCCCAGGAGGCCATGCCGAGGGCGGCCCAGGAAGACAACGCGTCCAGCGTCTCGGCGCGCCGTTGGGACCGTAGAAAGGCGACCGTGCCCCAGAACCCCATCCCGGACGCTCAGAAGACCGGGTTCTGCGCCGCGCAAGACCGCGACCAGCGAAGACACCCCGCACACACATTCACCTGGGTGCCCGCCCTCGGCGGACGCGTCGCGATGCGCAGCCCGAGCGCGCCGTCCCTTGGTTCAGAACAGCTCAATTCGGCAGCGTCGGGTCTTGCGGCTGCTCATGCTTCGGGGGTTCCGGTGGCGAGCAGTGCCCGGTGCGGCAGGGCGAGGCGGCCGTCCGGACCGGTGAACTCCGCGCTGAGAAGGTCGAACCGCCGTTTGATCTCCGCTCTGATCTCGGGCGGCTGGGTGGCGACGAGGTGGCCGATGAAGCCGACACCCGACGCCGCGCCATGCCACCACTCCTGTGCGGAGGTCCGGTGGTCCCAGGCGATGGTCCGGCAGGAAGGACGGGCAATCCCGGCGGCTCGCATCAGGTCCGCGAGCCCCTGCTCGGTCCGCGGGAAATCGGTCTCGGAGTCCAGGACCGCCCGGTGGGTGGGGCGGTGCACACCGGCGGCCTCGATCGCTCGTCCCAGCAGGGCCCGTCCTTCTCCGCCCGGCACGGCCCACATCGTCACCGCGATCCGGCCGCCCGGCCGCGTCACCCGGCCGAGCTCGGCCAGCGAGCGCCGCGGCCGGCCCACGTGGTCCAGTACGAAGTTGGCGGTCACCACGTCGAAGGCATCGTCGGCGAACGGAAGGACGGGCAGCTCGGCGACGCCGACCTCGGCCAGCGGGACGGTCTTCGCGGCGACCTCCGCCATCCCCGGGTCGGCGTCGACGGCGGTGACCCGGGCGCCCCTCGCGCACGCCCCCGCGGCGACGTTCCCCGATCCGGTGCCCACATCCAGCAGACGGACGTCGGGACCTACTCCGGCGGCGTCCAGCAGATCTTCGATCGGGTACGCGCACACCGCGGCGAAGGACTCCGCGTACGCGACCGCCCGCCCCGACCAGATCGAACTCGCACTCTCCCCCAAGTCGGTCACCGCACCACCCTAGTCAGAGCGCGATGCGGCTAGAAGACCGAGATGTGGACGTGGTCGTAGTGGTTGGCGGTTACGCCGCCGCGGTTCTCCATCGTGCGCCAGCCGGGGCTGCGGAGGTCGTAGATGCGCTGGCGCCAGATGATGTACTTGATGCCCAGGGCGCTCGCGTGGGCGATGGCGTAGGCGGCGGTGGCGTCGCCGTGGGCCTTGGCGGCGCCGGTGGCCATGACGCCGCCGGTGGTGATCATGAAGTCGCAGGCGTGGCCGGTGCCGTGGTCCTGCGGGTCGCCGGTGGTGCGGACGCAGCCGATCGTGGGGAAGGGGCCCTCTTCCTGGTCGATGACGTTCTTGACGTTCAGCATGCGCGGGGTGACGCCGCCCATGCCGACGCTCGGTGACTGCGGCTTGTACTTCTTGACCAGTGCCTCGACGCGCTTCTTCTGGCCCAGCAGGTCCTTGATCTCCTTCTGCAGCTCGGTGATCTTCTGCTGGGCCTGGGCGTGCGCCTTGGCCTGCTCGTCGACGAGCTTGCCGATCTGCGCGACCTTCGCCGTCTTGTTCTGCGCGAGGTGCTCGATGAGGGTGTAGCCGCTCAGCATGTCGGACGGGTTGCCCGCGGCGAGCATGGAGATGGTGGGGCCCTGGCCGTCCGTCATGTACTGGGTGGCGGCCATCTGGGCGACGAGGGAGCGGGCGTCGTTGAGGTCGCCCTGCAGGCTCTCGGACTTCTGAAGCGCCTTCTTCGCGGCGTACTGGGCGTCCCTCAGCTTGGCGAGGTCGCCGCCGTAGGCCTTGTCGAGCTTGGCGATCTGGGCGTTCATCTTGGCGAACCTGCCGCTGTCGCCGGGGTCGGACGGCAGGGCGGCGGGGGTGCGCGGCGCGGCGGCGGAGGAGGGGGCGGCGGTGCCGGCCAGCGGCAGGGCGACGGCGACGAGGGCCAGGGCCGCGCGCCGGGTTCGTCTCCGGAGGGTGGAGGTGGGGGACTCCACGTCTTCTCCTCTCCGGCCGGACCCGGGGGCGCCCGGCCGAATGCCAATGGACGGCGAGGGGGCCGTCCTTGTCCTCGCCAAGGGTAAACGGCTGTGACGGGTGGGACGGTTCAACACCCAAGAAGCCCGGCCCCCCGTGGGGGAGCCGGGCCATCCTACGGGAGGGTCAGAGGTTGCTCTTGTAGAGCAGCCGGTTGGCCTGGCTGCGCATGCGCCCGAGGACGTTCTTGGTGGAGTTGTCGTTCAGCCACTTCTGCACCGTGGGGAAGGTCGCCTTGGGGTGCGTCTGCAGGTAGAGGGCGGCGGTGCCGGCGACGAACGGCGAGGCCATGGACGTGCCGCTCTCCAGGCCGGTCGTGTTGCCGGGCAGCGTCGACCGGATGTCGTAGCCGGGGGCGTTGATGTCCACGCACTTGCCCCAGTTGGAGAAGGTGGCGCGGTTGTCGTAGGACGTGGTGGCGCCGACGGCCATGACCCAGCCCGCGCCGGACGGCGAGGACTTGCACGCGTCGGCGTTCTCGTTGCCCGCCGCGACGGAGACGAACACGCCGGACCGGGACAGGTTCTCCACGGCGGTGTTCAGAGCGGCGGACTTGGGCGCGCCGATCGAGATGTTCGCGACGGCCGGCTTGGCGGCGTGGGTGCGCAGCCACTGCGCGGCGGACACGAGGTCGGACACGTAGCCCGTGCCGTCGCAGTCGAGGACGCGGAGCGCGCGCAGCTTGACGCCCTTGGCGACGCCGTAGGTGCTCGAGCCGATGATGCCGGCGACGTGGGTGCCGTGGCCGTTGCAGTCGGCGCCGTTGCCGTTGTAGGTGGGAGCGACCCACGCGATGGCGGCGCGGCCGCCGAACTGCGAGTGGGTGACGTCGAGGCCGGAGTCGATGACGTAGGCGGTGACGTCCTTGGCCAGCGTGGTGTAGTGGTAGCTCTTCGACAGCGGCCGCTTGCGCTGGTCGATGCGGTCGAGGCCCCAGGGCGCGGAGCCCTGCGTCCCCTGGGCCTTCATGACCTGGTCCTGCTCGATGGCGGCGACGCGGCTGTCATGGCGAAGCTTGTCGAGCTGCGCGCCGGTCAGCTTCGCGGCGAAGCCGTTGAGGACGCCGTCGAAGCGCTGCGCGCCGGTGGCCTTCACCTTGTTGACGGCCGACTCGGCGGACGCGCCCTTCTTCAGGGTGACGATGTAGCGGCCGGGCACGGGGGTGCCCTCGGCGGCGGTCACCTTGACGAGGGAGGGGGAAGAGGAGTCCGCGAGGACGGGGAAGGCCGCCGCGCCGCCGACGCACGCCGCGACGACGCCGGCCAACAGGAGCCTCCGGTGGACAGCCCGCAAGGCTTGTCTCCTTCTGCCGGGGGGCCGCGCTCTCGGCGGCCCGTCAGAAGATCGAGGATTCGATCGAGGGGAAACCCTAGCGGAACTACTCAGATAAAGACCGCAAAAGCGGACGGGTCGGACGGGCTGCGCGGCGGCCGGAGTCGGCCGTCAACCGGAAGGCCGCGTCAGGAGACGGTTCCGATCCGGTCGCGCGCCCGGCCCTGTCGCGCGCCCCCGCGCGCCCCCGCGCGCGCCCGGCGACGTCGCGAGCGGGCGAGGGCGGGGTCAGCCGCGCGACAGCTTTCCGGAGTAGGCGAGGTTCGTGCCGGGCTTGTTCCACGCGTACTGGAGCGTCCCGTCCGTCATCCGCTTGATCTGGACGGTCCCGGGCGTGCAGGGCGCCGGGATGGCGAGGTCCATGGTCAGGTTGCTCTGCGTGCCGCTCTTGAGCGTGAGCGTTCCGGTGCAGCGCTCCTGCGGGTAGACCGCGCGCGCGGTGGTGGCCCCGGTCTGGAACGTCACCTCGACGGGGAAGGACGCGTGCTGGGCGGTGTTCACCACCGTGCCCTTCCAGGTGCCCGCGAACGGGCCGGGGACCGTGCTCACCGGCTGGTTGGCGGACGTGTTGGTCTGGTTCGTCGGCGGGTCGCCGTCGTCCTTCAGCTGCGGCCACAGCACGAGCACGATGATGGCGATGCCCACGCCCACGCCGATGACGAGGGACAGCGCGACGCCCAGGACGTGGTTGCTGGGCCGGCGCATCCGGCCGAGGGCGAGGAGCGCCGACGCCTTCCGGTCGCCACCGCCGCCCTGCTCGGCCCGCAGGCCGGGGATGAAGTGCGACGCCGTCGTCGAGTCCGACGCGTCCGGCATGCCCGGCGCGTCCGGCATGTCGAGGGGGTCGAACATGGCGGTCGGGGCCGGGTCGGACGGGCCGGGGGCCTCCGGGACGGCGCTCAGCGTGGCCGTGGCGTCCGCCGACGGGGCGATCACGTTGAACGTGGTGGTCGCCTCGAAGGCGGCGGGGTCCAGATCGGGTGCGGACGGCGCCGCGCCGCCGGAACCGGCGGGGCCTTCCGGCTCGGGCTTCTGCTTGTCCTTCCCCAGGGAAGTGGAGGAGAGGAACTGCGAGAGCTTCCGGAAGGGACGCGACGGCGGTGGATGGAACGCGTGCCGGGCCGTCGCGGGCGGCGGCTGCATCTGCGGCGCGTTGCCGGGAGGCGGGGGCATGAACCCCTGGTGGGGCGGTGGCCCCTGGGGAGCACCCATGGGCGCGCCTACAGGACCGCCCATAGGCATCCCCATAGGGACGCCCATAGGCGAGCGCGGCGGCCCGGGCGGCCCGGGCGGCATGGGCGCAGGCCCGGCGCCGGGAGGCGGCGGCCCTTGCGGTGCGGGCGGTCCCTGCAGGGGTGGCCCTTGCGGCGGGGGTGGTCCCTGCGGTGGGGGCGGTGCGGTGGGCTGCGCTAGGCCGGTGCGCGGTGGCGGCGGTGGGACCGGCGGCTGCGCCGGCGGCTGGGAGGGCTGAGCGGACGGAGGCGGCGGCGGGGAAGCCTGCGCGGCCGGTACGACGCTCGTGGCGAGCGCACGGCCCTCGTCCACCATCGACGCGGGCAGGCGCTCCGCGAGCGCGCTGCTCTCCGCGAGGAGCCGTTCGAGCAACTGCTTAGCGGTGGGACGTGCGGCGGGGTCCTTGGCGAACGCGTCGCGCATCACCTCGCGCAGGGACGGCGGCGCCTCCGACAGGTCCGGCTCCTCGTAGATGATGTGCTGCATCACCTCGGACGGGGAGCCGTCCCCGAAGGGCGCCTTGCCCGTCGCCGCGAAGAGCATGGTGGCGGCCCAGGCGAAGACGTCGGCGGCCGGGCCGATGCCGCTGCCGCTGAGTTGCTCGGGCGCCTTGTAAGCGGGGTCTTCGGTGATGCGTCCGGTGGGCGCGGCGTTAACGGCCTCCAGCGCGCGCGCTATCCCGAAGTCGGCCATCCGGGGGCCGTTCCTGCCGAGCAGGATGTTCCCCGGCTTCAGCCCATGATGGACGGCGCCCGCCCGGTGGATGGCGGCCAGCGCGACCGCCGCACCGACGGCCACGCGTTCCACTACGGCGCCGCCGCGCTTCCCTTCCTCGTCCACGAGTTGCTGAAGGGAAGGACCGTCCACCCACTCGCTCACCACGTAGGGGCGGTCGCCCTCCACGTCGGCGCTCAGGATCGCCGCCGTGCAGAAACCGGAGACCTTCTGGGCGGACGCGAAGGCGTTGGCGAACCGGGAGCGTGCCACGGGCTCGCCGCTCAGCCGGACGTGCAGGAGCTTCACGGCGACGAAGCCGCCCGCAGGGTCCCTGCCGAGGAAGACGGCGCCCTGCTCGCCGACGCCCAGCCGGCCCGTGACCTCGTACGAGCCGAGCCGTCGCGGGTCACCGGGCTGCAGGGGCAGCGCCTCGGGCATCTGACGAACCTCCGTGTCCTCCGGGGACGGCGTCCCCGGCTTCCCCGTTCCTTTCAAGTCCCCATGCGTGCCTGCTACCGGGGTCCATTTTTACCGTGTGTGAGGCGTTCGGGTGCCATCGATGGCCGAGCGCCCCGCCCCACCGCCGCCGAGAACCGCCGCCGAACACCCTCGCAGGCCGTCCCCGCGCACCTCCGTGCGGGCGGCCTCCCGCTCCTTCCGCCGGCGGCGACCCGGTAGCGTCGGGACGGTGCCGCGAACACCGCTCTCCACCGCCGTGCTGAACGAGCAGCGCGCCGCCCTGGGCCTGCCGCCTTTCCCCGGCCCGGACGAGGCCGCCGCGCTGCGCCGCGCGGCCCTGGAGACCGTGCTGGCGGCCCTGGCCGCGGGCAAGGACCCGGCCGGGGACGTGTCCCGCCCGGTCGTCCGCGGCGCCGTCCGGTTCCTGCTCGACCGGCTCGCGGAGCTGGCGCCGGGCCGGTCGGTCGAGGTGCGCGTCCCTCCGCACGCCGCCGTGCAGTGCATCGCCGGCCCGCACCATACCCGGGGAACGCCGCCGAATGTGGTGGAGATGGACGCCGGGACCTGGATCGCGCTGGCGACGGGACGGCTGAGCTGGGCGGACGCCGTCGCCGCCAACCGGGTGCGGGCCAGCGGCGCGCGCGCGGACCTGTCCGCGCAGGTCCCGCTGCCGCTCGGCTGATCCGGTTTCCCGAGCCTGACCTGCGATATCGGGCGCCGTGTCCGTTTCGTGCCTTGCCTGGCGCGCCGGGCGCTGCGAGCGTGGGTGCCGACCGTCGGGGCACCGCATCGGCGAGAGGCCGTGCAGGAGGTGGACCCGTGCTCGTTGCGCATTGGACGTTCGACGTCGCGACCGTCGACGGCCGCCGGGTGGCGGACGCCGCCGGGGGCGGGCCGGTCGCGGAGCTGAACGAGTCCGCGCAGATCGTCCCGGGACGGCACGGGGAGGCGCTGAGCCTGGACGGCCATGGCCGGGCGCTGATCCCCGCTATGCCGCAGCTGGTGCTGAGCCAGGTGTTCGGGTTCAGCGTGGCGTTCTTCGTCCGGGTGGAGGAGGAGCCGACCGGCGAATGGCGGAGCCTGCTCTACAAGCCGGTGGCGGAGAGCGATGCGCGCGCGCTCGGCATGTGGCTCTATCCCGACGCCATGCGCATGCGCGTGCAGTTGTTCACCATCAAGGGCCCTGAGTACGTGGACAGCCACGCGAGGCCGACCCTGGGGGAGTGGGCCCACGTCGCCTTCGTCGTGGACCAGGAAGGCATGTTCCTCTACATCAACGGCCGTCTCGACACGGGCATGTCCCTGGAGCACGCCGTCGTGACGCCCGCCGGGCCCATCTACCTGGGCAGCGAACCCACCAAGCCCGGTTTCGGCGGCCTGATGGACGACTTCCGGGTCTACGCGTCGCCCCTGAGCGCCGAGGCGGTGGCCGCCCTCGCCGCCCCGGAAGCGGGCTGACGAGCGGCCCGGCTCAGGGAGCCGGCGTATCGCGGACGAACGGGAACTCGTGCTCCACGCACCCTTGGCGTGCCGCGTCGTCCGGGTAGCGGGACGTGTCCCCGCACATCGCCGCCTTGCTCAGCAACCAGGACAGCGCCAGGGCGCCCACCACGACGGCTATCCCGGAGCACACGATCCCCGCCACGGCGGGCCACCGCTCGGACCGCCCGCGGACGAGGGCGACCGTCCCCAGGACGAGCCCCACGAGCGCCGGGATCAGCCCCAGGAGGCACAGGGCGAGCCCTGGGAGCCCGACGATGCCGAGCACCAGGGAGGCCCGTGCCAGCCCGCTCCGCCTGGGCGGAGCCGGAGGCGAATAGGTCTGGTACCCAGGCAGCGTCATGCGTCCCTCCACGTGTCGGCCACCAGATTTGCGCGCGGACGCTGAAAGCCGTGCTCGCGGGGAGTAAAGGTCGCTTAAGGAGATCCACCGATCCGAGCAGGTGAAGGGGGCATCTAGACTGACTGGTGTGCCTCTCCGTGACGGACGTCTGAGCCACGACATCGATCCCTCCGACCGCCCCCCGCAGGACGCCTGCGGTGTGTTCGGCGTCTGGGTCCCCGCGGACCAGGCGCCGCGGGCGGAAGTGAGCAAGCTCACCTACTACGGCCTGTACGCGCTCCAGCACCGCGGGCAGGAGTCGGCGGGCATCGCGGTAAGCGACGGCTCCCGGATCGTCGTCTACAAGGACATGGGCCTGGTCGCCCAGGTCTTCGACGAGTCGGTGCTGAACACCCTGCGCGGCCACATCGCCGTGGGCCACTGCCGCTACTCCACGACCGGCTCGCCGACGTGGGAGAACGCGCAGCCCACGTTCCGCTCGACCGAGGCGGGCGGGCTGGCGCTGGTGCACAACGGCAACCTGATCAACACCCCGGACCTCGCCGCCCGGCTGGAGCCGGGGGTGCTGACCGCCACCACCGACACCGAGGTCCTGACCGCGCTGCTGGCCACCCGCGAGGGCGGCCCGCTCGCGGCGGCGCGCGAGATCCTGCCGGTGACGCGCGGCGCGTACTCCCTGGTCTTCATGGACGAGGGGATCCTGTACGCGGCGCGCGACCCCGAGGGGATCCGCCCGCTGGTGCTGGGCTCGCTGGAGGACGGCGGCTGGGTGGTCGCGTCCGAGACCGCCGGTCTCGACATCGTCGGCGCCCGGTTCGTCCGGGAGATCGAGCCCGGCGAGCTGATCGCGATCGACGGCGAGGGCGTGCGCTCCGAGCGGTTCGCCGAGCCGCGGCCGAAGGGCTGCCTGTTCGAGTACGTGTACCTGGCCAGGCCGGACACCACGATCGCCGGGCGCAGCGTCCAGGCGACGCGGGTCGAGGTCGGCCGCCGGCTGGCCCGCGAGCACCCCGTCGAGGCCGACCTGGTCATCCCGACGCCGGAGTCGGGCACCCCGGCCGCGATCGGCTACGCCGAGGCGTCCGGCATCCCCTACGGCCAGGGCCTGGTGAAGAACTCCTACGTCGGCCGGACGTTCATCCAGCCGTCGCAGACGATCCGCCAGCTCGGCATCCGGCTGAAGCTGAACCCGCTGCGCGAGGCGATCGAGGGCAAGCGCCTGGTGGTGGTGGACGACTCGATCGTCCGCGGCAACACCCAGCGCGCGATCGTGGGGATGCTGCGGGACGCGGGCGCCAAGGAGGTGCACGTGCGCATCTCAAGCCCGCCCGTGTCGTGGCCGTGCTTCTACGGCATCGACTTCGCCACGCGGGCCGAGCTGATCGCCGGGAACCTGTCGGTGGAGGAGATCCGCGACTCCATCGGCGCCGACACGCTCGGCTACATCTCGCTGGACGAGCTGATCTCCGCGTCGCGGATCCCCAAGGACAACCTGTGCCGGGCCTGCTTCGACGGCGTCTACCCCATCCCGGTGGAGGACGCTGCCCGCGGCAAGCACCTGCTGGAGGTCACCCGATGACCTCGTACGAGGCCGCCGGCGTGGACATCGCGGCGGGCGAGCGCGCCGTCGAGCTGATGAAGTCGCGGGTGGCGCGCGCGCGGCGTCCCGAGGTCGTGGACGACGCCAGCGGCTTCGCGGGCCTCTTCGACGCGTCCGCCTTCCTGCGCTACAAGCGGCCCCTGCTCGCGACGTCCACGGACGGCGTTGGCACCAAGGTCGACCTTGCGCGGCGCCTCGGCGTCTACGACACGGTGGGGCACGACCTCGTCGGCATGGTCATCGACGACCTCGCCGTATGCGGCGCCGAACCGCTGTTCATGACGGACTACATCGCCTGCGGCAAGGTCGTGCCGGAGCGCATCGCCGACATCGTCGGCGGCATCGCGGACGGCTGCGCCCTCGCGGGCTGCGCCCTGGTCGGCGGCGAGACCGCCGAGCACCCCGGCCTGCTGGAGGCGGACGAGTTCGACATCGCCGGCGCCGGGACGGGCGTGGTGGAGGCCGGAGAGCTGCTGGGGCCGGACCGTGTCCGCCCCGGGGACGCGGTCATCGCCATGGCGTCGTCCGGCATCCACTCCAACGGGTACTCGCTCGTCCGCCACATCCTGGCCACGACCGATCTCGCGCTGGAGTCGCAGCCGTCGGAGCTGGACCGTCCGCTCGGTGAGGAACTGCTCACACCGACCCGCATCTACGCGCAGGACTGCCTGGCCCTGACCCGGGCCGGGGGCGTCCGGGCGTTCGCCCACATCACGGGCGGGGGGCTGGCGGCGAACCTGGCGCGGTCCCTGCCTCCTACGGCGGACGCCGTGCTGCGCCGCTCGTCGTGGGAGGTGCCCGCGCTGTTCCGGGTCCTCCAGGACCACGGCGACGTGCCGCAGGCGGAGATGGACAAGACGTTCAACCTGGGCGTGGGCATGGCCGCCATCGTCGCCGCCGAGGCCGCCGACGAGGCGCTGCGGCTGCTGGCGTCGCGCGGCGTGCCGTCCTGGGTCCTCGGTGAGGTCACCGAGGGCGCCGGCCGGGCCGACTTCGCCTGACCCGTCCGGAAGCGACCGTCCGATCCGTCGATCAAGCGACCGGCCGTCCGATCCGTCCCGCCCGGGGTTCCGGGTGGGACGGCGAGGCGCTGAGCGCGACGCTGGGACGA
Source organism: Actinomadura sp. RB99 (assembly GCF_014706005.1). Lineage (NCBI taxonomy): Bacteria > Bacillati > Actinomycetota > Actinomycetes > Streptosporangiales > Thermomonosporaceae > Actinomadura > Actinomadura sp. RB99. Next base: position 19,175 of record NZ_JABMCA010000083.1, read on the forward strand.
CAGGGAGACCGGTGGGTCGGCTGATGCGCCGGAGACGCCGGACGCGGCCCCAGGCGGTTCTCAGCCGCGCGGGGCGGTGCTCAGGAGCGCCGGGGGCCGGATGCCCGAAACCGAACAAACGCCACTGCCCGCGGGTGCGGGCAGTGGCGTGTTGTCAGCCGGTCAACCGGAGGTGCCGTCCTTGCGGTCCTCGGTCCCGTAGTCATCGGCGTAGTCCGCGTACTTCTCGGCGAGCTCATCGTAGGAGTCGTCACCGGAGTCGTTGACCCCGAGTTCGTGCTTCAGGCGGTCGAGGTCTGTACCGCCGCTGTTGTACTTGAGCTGGCGGGCAACCTTCACCTGCTTGGCCTTGGCTCGGCCGCGACCCATTGGCTCGACCCCCTCGATGGTCAGGGCTTTCGTGGGCCCATCAACGCGCGCGTGTACCACACGAACCGGTGCCTGATGAGCCATGCGTCAGTCACGGATACAACCGTACCCGTTTTGCGCCCGGCTCGGTACATCGACGGTACGTGGCGGCGCTCTTGTTGCTGAGACTCCAGTGTATCCGGTGGTCAGGGCCGCCCTACAGTGCGGCGGCAAGGCGCCCGCGACACGCGCGCGAGAGCGGCCGCCATCGGCGGAAACGCGGCGGACCGCCGCGGAGCCGGCCGTACCGGCCCCGCGACGGCCCGGATCACCGTCCGCTCGGAGGAGTCCGTCCGCTCAGAGGAGAATGCCGCGCAGGCGTCCGATCTCGGACATCCGCCGCTCGGCGAGCCGGTCGGCGGCCACCGCCGGCGGGACGCCCTCGTCGGCGGCCAGCGCGAAGATCTTCCGGGTCGTGTCGTAGATCCCCGTCGCGCGCGCCTTCGCCCGGTCGAAGTTGAAGCCCTCGATCTCGTCCGCCACCTGGATCACGCCGCCGGAGTTCACGACGTAGTCGGGCGCGTACAGCACGTCACGGTCCGCGAGGCGCTTCTCGATGCCGGAGTGGGCGAGCTGGTTGTTGGCCGCCCCGCACACCACCTTCGCGCTCAGCACCGGCACCGTGTCGTCGTTGAGGGACCCGCCGAGCGCACACGGCGCGTACACGTCCAGCTCCGTACGGACCATCTCGTCCTTGTCCGCGACGACGTCCACCTCGGGGTGCAGCGCCTGAACGCGCTCCACCGCCGCTTCGCTGACGTCGCAGATGACCACGTCCGCGCCGTCCTCGCGCAGGTGCTCCACCAGCCTGTGGCCGACCTTCCCGACGCCCTCCACGCCGACCCTCTTGCCGCGCAGGGACGGCGTGCCCCACACCGTCTCCGCCGCGGCGCGCATGCCCTGGAACACGCCGTACGCGGTCAGGATCGACGAGTCGCCCGCGCCGCCGTGCGCGACCGTCCGCCCGGTGACGAACCGGCACTCCCGTGCCACCACGTCCATGTCCTCGCTGTACGTACCGACGTCGCACGCCGTGTAGTAGCGGCCGTTGAGCGACTGGACGAACCGTCCGTACGCCCTCAGCAGCGCCTCCGACTTGTCCTTGGCGGGGTCACCGATGATGACGGCCTTGCCGCCGCCGAGGTCCAGCCCCGCCATGGCGTTCTTGTAGGCCATGCCGCGGGACAGGTTCAGCACGTCGGTGAGCGCCTCCTCCTCCGACCCGTACGGGTAGAAGCGGGTGCCGCCCAGCGAGGGGCCGAGCGCGGTGGAGTAGATCGCGATGATCGCGCGCAGGCCGCTGGCCTCGTCCTGGCAGAAGACGACCTGCTCGTGTCGGGGCTCTGTGCCCTTGTGGGGCGACCCGAAGACATTAGGCACGGTAGTGCCCTCCTCTCTGTCTGTAGATCAGACTAAGGGGCGCGGTATGGCGTGTTCGCGGCAGCGTTCGTCCGGTCTCATGTCACGATGCGGTGGTGTTTCCGTACGCGGCGTACCTACGGATATATGAACCGGTGACCGCCTTCCCGGAGCCCGCGCGGACCCTGTGGACGGCCTATGCCGACTCCAGGCGGCGGCCCCGCCGGATCCACGCGCTCGGCGCCGAGCACGACGACGCTGCGCGCCGGGTCGTCGGCGTGCCGCCGGAGGTCGTGCCGGACCGGGAGAGCCGGGACGCCTACGTCCGGCGTGTCGGCGACACGATCTACGTCTGCCCGTGGGAGACGCGGCTGCGGTCCTGGCTGGCGTTCGAGCGGTTCCGCGGGGAGCACGCGGCGGCGCTCGCGGCCGCGTTCGTCCCGCCGCCGCTGGCCGAGCGGGTCGTGCGCGAGTTCGAGCAGTGGAAGCGGGCGGGCCGCCCGCTGCGGCCGCACATCCTGACGAGCACGTGGCACGTGCCGCTGGACTGGTTCGTGCCGTTCGCCCGCGGGGAGCGGTGCCTGATGCTGGGCGCGCCGGGCGCCGGATACGGCCCGGAGGAGGACGCGTCCCAAGAACAAGCAGGTCATGGCCCTGCGACGGCGGCTCCTGCGCGTACTCTCATCTACGTCACCTCGATGGGGGAGGCGCGCCGCCGGGTCGCCGCCGCCCTCCCGGTGGTGCGCGAGACCCTCGGCGACGGGTCGGGAGAGGTCTTCCTGCTGTCGGCGGGCCGGCTGGACACGCTCGCCCGGTGGCTCGGGGAGTTCCATCCGCGGGCGCTGGTCGAGCTGGACTACGGCGGCCTCGTCCATCTGCTGGACGACCGGACGCTGCAGGGGGACGAGTCGGTCGCGGAGATGGCCGTCGCGCTCACCGGGATGGAGCGCGGTGAGGTCGAGCTGACCGTGGCGATGTACAAGCGTCTCCTCGCGCGCTGGAGGCCCGTACGGGCCCTCGAATCGGCGAACTAAAACAAATTTCCCGAATCCGCGCGCGATACGACTATACGTGTCGCTAGAATCACGCAGCGTGACCCAGTCATCATCGGACACGCGCAGCTCCCGGCCTCGGCGGGGATGTTTGCACGCAACTACCGCCAGGAACTTGCTTGTTGCGCTGAGTGGTGGCAAGGTTACACGTTGTGATGTCATAGTGGCTCTTTCGGGCCATAGGGGACATCAGTGACCGCGCGAGGATCAATCGCAGGATCGCTGTCATCGGTCCACGGAGGAGAGGCCGCAAACATGTCAGCACGTACGCCAGAGGCCGAGCCCCTGCTGACGCCGGCGGAGGTGGCGACGATGTTCCGCGTCGACCCCAAGACCGTCACGCGGTGGGCGAAGGCGGGGAAGCTCACGTCCATCCGCACGCTCGGGGGGCATCGGCGCTACCGCGAGGCGGAGGTGCGCGCGCTGCTGGCGGGCATTCCGCAGCAGCGGTCGGAGTAGCCGCTCCGGCCGGCCGGGCTCGAACCGAGCCCTGCCGGAAGCACCCGGCCGAACAACTGGGGGGGCGGTCAGGAGGCCCCTCGACGGCCTCGCACGTCGATTACGCGCGAGGACGCCGCAGCGGCCTCCTGGACGAACGGGCCGGGACCACGGTCATCCGAGAATCGCGGTCCCGGGCCGATCACCGTCCGGTCTGGATGTCCCGCTCGCGAACCGCGGGCGGGACAATCCTTTTCCCGGTCCCGGCCCGCCCCTGGACCCCGGCCCGCGCCGGAGCGCACAGGGCGTGACCGGATGAGGTCAGCCGATCTTCCCGTTGTGGCAGGACGGGGCGCGGCTCAGACGCTCATCTCTTCCTGGGCGAGACGGTCGAACAGGGCGCCGGTCGACGGGTCGTGCTTGCCCGCCACGTGCAGCATCACCACGAGCTGGTCCACCACGAGGGCCTCCAGCTCGGGGCGGGTCACGTCGCGGTTGTCCAGCCAGTCCAGGCCCGCGGTCTCCACGGACGCCATCCACGAGCGCAGCGTGATGCGCAGGATCGGCGGCGGGGTCTCCACGTCCAGCGAGTGCAGGATCCGGTCCAGCAGGAGCTGCCGGATGCCGTCGACGATCTCGCCGACCTCGCCGGAGCGGTCCGCGGGCCCGCCGCGCAGCAGCGCCGTGTAACCGGCCGCGTGGCTCTCCACGAAGTCGAAGTAGCGCTCCAGCGACACCCGCAGCCGCTCCAGCGGCTTGCCCTCCGCCGGCGGCTCCAGCAGCACCGACAGCTGCTTGGCGGCGCTGCCGAGCGCCGCGAGGTACAGCTCGTACTTGCCGCCGAAGTAGTGGTAGACCAGCGCGCGCGAGGCGCCCGCGGCGGCCGCGACGTCGTCGATCGAGATGTCCTCGGGCGAGCGCGTGCTGAACAGCTGCAGCGCCGCCTCGATCAGTTCCTCTCGGCGTTCGTCCACGCTGAGCCTGCGGCGTCCTTGCCCGCCGCCCTGCCGGCTCCGCGCCTTACCGCCGGCCACCGCACGTTCTGCCACCTGGGCAGCGTATCCGAGGGCGGCCGGGGCGGGTCGCGGGCGCGTCCCGCGGGACGGGCTTTTCACCGGGTCGTGATCACCCGCCGACACCGCTGTGATCCGGAACACCACAGGCCGCAACTGCCATTGTCGTATGCCCGTTACTCACTGTTGCGACGATATGGGGCGAAGGAGAGGCATCATGGCATCTCCTCCGCGGCGCAGGAGGTGCGCCGGCCCTCCGCGGCGTGCCGCCGCGGCAGGTCCGCCAAGACCCATGAGGCATGCCTAGGCCCCCCTGGACGGAGTGCCATGTCAGCTGGTGAAGCAAGCCCCCCGCACGAGACGCCGGTGGTGGGAGAGGGCGCGGTGCCCCCGCCGCGCGAGCCCGCCTCCGCGGCGCGCAGCGACGAGGGGAGGCCGGTGCCCGCGCCGAAGCCGACCATCCGCAACGTCGCCGAGCGGGCCGGCGTGTCGAAGTCGCTCGTGTCGCTGGTCATGCGGGGGTCACCGCACGTGAGCGAGCGGCGCCGGCAGGCGGTGCTGCAGGCGGCGCGCGAGCTCGGCTACCGGCCGAACGCGGTGGCGCGCAGCCTGGTCGAGGGCCGCACCCGGCTGATCGGGGCGATCGTCGCCGACCTGCACAACCCGTTCTTCGCCGAGTTCCTGGACGGCCTCCAGGAGAGCCTGCACGGCGCCGGGCTGCGGATGCTGGTCGGCAGCGGCCGCTGGGACCCGCTGTTCGAGGCGGAGGCCGTCGAGGCGTTCCTGGAGATGCGGGTGGACGGCCTCGTCCTGCTCAGCGTCGTCCCGGAGTCGCTGAAGGAGGCCGCGGCGAGCGTCCCGGTGGTGGTCGTCGGCGAGCGCGACGTCGTCGGGGTCGACATCGTGGTGGACGACGACGAGCTGGGCGCGAGCCTGGCCGTCGACCACCTGGTCGGCCTGGGGCACCGGCGGATCGCGCACATCGAGGGGGCGCGCTCGACGACGGCGCGGTACCGGCGGGCGGGCTACGAGAAGGCGATGCACCGGCACGGGCTGAGCGACGAGATCGTGGTCGAGCCCGGCGACTTCACCGAGGACGGCGGCTACCGGGCGACCCTGGAGCTGCTGCGCCGCGAGCGGCGGCCCACGGCGATCTTCGCGCCGAACGACCTGGTCGCCACCGGCGCGCTGTCGGCGGCGGACGAGCTGGACATGTCGGTGCCCGGGGAGCTGTCGATCGTCGGCTACGACAACACGCATCTCGCCGCGATCCGGCACATCTCGCTGACCAGCGTCGACCAGCCGCGCCGGGACATGGGGAGGGTGGCCGCGGAGCTGCTGACCGCGCGGATCGGCGACCCGTCCCGGGGGGCCAAGCAGAACCTCGTCGTCCCGCATCTGGTGATCCGTTCGACGACCGGCCCCGCTCCCGCCGTCTAGCGCGGTCCCGCCGTCCGGCGCGCACGCGCCCGCGGGCGCTCCCCTCACGCCTGCCTGTGGGCTCCCCTGGCGCCTCCCCGGGGGCTCCCTCGCGCCCGCCCCGGGTTCCCTGCCGCACCTGTCCCGCGCGCGCTCTCCTCGCTCCGTCCGACGCTCCGGACGGTCCGTGTTCCTCGAAGTGGTGTGGTGCGGGTAAGGGGCTGGCCAAGCCTGCCGCATTCATCAGCCTCCTCCCCCTCGGCGGCGCCTTAATGGACTCACCGCTCGGCGTGGCGCGCGGGCGGCTCCTGTATGGGGCCGCCCGCGCGGCCGGGCGGTACGGGTAAGGGTCGTGTTCACCCAAGGGGGTTCAGCTCGTGCGTGATCCGGAACTGGTGTCGTGCGCGCAGCGCGCGGCGAGCGAACTGGAGCAGGCGTGGTCGCAGTGGCGGCACGCGCGCGGCCTGGCCGAGCAGGTCTCGGAGTCGGTCGCCAGTTACGTCGCCCATTCGATCGACCACCCCTGGGGGCGGCCTCGCGTGGTCCTCGGCCTGGACGCGGACGAGGCGCGCGCGCTGGCGGCGCTGCTGGGCAAGGAGGACCCGCTCCTCTGACCGGAGCCTCCCCGCGCCCGTACGGGCGAACCAGGGCCGTCCAGAGCCGTCCTCGTTGACCTGGTACGGCCGGAACTCGCCCTACCCGTTTCTCCGACTTCGTTTGACGAACTCCCGCGCGTGTGCAGACTGTCAGGGTCGGTAACGAAGTCATCACGGAGGACGGTCTGTGCGCATCCAACGAGGAGGCCCCGCGGTCGCCGGTCTCGCGCTGTGCCTCGGCGCACTGGCCGCGTGCGGCGGATCGACCGGCGGGAAGGCGTCGCCGGCCGGTGACACCGCGGCGCCGCCGACCACGGGCGCGATGACGGGCACCTCGGCGGGCGGCCCCGTCTCGCCGCAGGGGTCCGGCGGGCACCCGCTGGCGGGCAAGGTCATCGTGATCGACCCGGGCCACAACGGCGGCAACGCCTCGCACCCGCGCGAGATCGCCAAGCCGGTGTACGTCGGCAACGGCACCAAGGAGTGCGACACCACCGGCACCGACACCGTCTCCGGCTACTCCGAGCACGCCTTCACCTGGGACGTGTCGAACCGGCTGGCGAAGATCCTGCGCGCGGAGGGCGCGAAGGTGACGCTGACCCGCAAGAACGACACGGGCGTCGGGCCGTGCGTGGACCAGCGGGCGGCGGTCGGCAACGCCGCGCACGCCGACGCCGCCATCTCCATCCACGGCGACGGCGCGGCCGCGTCCGGGCACGGGTTCCACATCATCGAGCCGCTGGCGGTCGGCAAGAACGCCAAGATCGTCGCTCCGTCCGCCAAGCTCGGCACGGCGCTGCGCGACGCGTACCACTCCGGCACCGGCATCTCCTACTCCACGTACCTGGGCACGAAGGCCATCGACAAGCGCAGCGACCTCGGCGGGCTGAACATGTCGACGGTCCCGAAGGTCTTCATCGAGTGCGGCAACATGCGCAACAAGGGCGACGCGGCCAAGATGACCAGCGCCTCGTTCCGGCAGCGCATGGCGGAGTCCCTCGCGAAGGGCTTCCAGAACTACCTGTCCTGATCGTCGGCGCGGCGGCGGGCCGCCAGGACGACGAGGCCGCCGGTCGCGGCGAGGGCGGCGAGCGCGGCGGCGAACAGGGTGGCGCCCGCGGTGAGGCCCACGGCGTCGCTGAGGTAGCCGGCGGTGACCGGCAGGAGGCCGGCGGGGACGTAGCCGCCGATGTTGAACGCGGCGTTGGCCTCGGCGAGGCGGCGCGGCGGGACGGCGGAGTTCAGCAGCGACAGGCCCCCGAGCTGGCCCATGCCCTGCCCGGCGCCCGCGAGCACGGCGGACGCGGCGAGCGCCGCGACCGACCCGCCGTGCACGGCGCCGACCAGCGCGGCCATCGCGGCGGTCGTGGCGGCGGCGCCCGCGAGGAGGACGGCGCGCCGGGGCAGCCGCTGGACGGCGAACTGCACGCCGGTGGCGGCGGCGAACATGACGAACGCCATGCCGCCGGCGACGATCCGGTTCCCGGTGCCGAGCAGCCCCGACAGCAGTGACGGGCCGAGCGACAGCACGAACGACGTCGCGGTGATGCCGGGCGCGAAGACCGCGATCCCGAGGACGAGCCGCATGCCGCTCCCGCGCGGGACGCGCGGCACCCGGATCCACGACCGCGCGGCGGGCCCGGACGGGCGTCCGGCCGGCATGCGCAGCACGACGAGGAACGCGGTGGCCAGCAGGACGGCCTCGACGGCGAACACGGTGGCGGTCGGGGCGGGCAGCGTCTCGGACAGGACGCCGGACAGCAGCGGCCCGAGGCCGGCGCCGAAGACCATCGCGGACGAGGCGAGGAGCGCGGCGAGGCGGCGGCGGGACGGCCCGGCGACGTCGGTGACGGCGGCCATGCCGGCGGAGACGGCCGCGCCGACGGCGACGCCGGTCATCAGCCGGGCGGCGATGAGCGCGGCGACGGTGCCGGCGGTCGCGAACACGCCGCAGGCGGCGAGCGCGAGGGCGAGCGCGGGCAGCAGCACGGGACGGCGGCCGAACCGGTCGGAGAGCACGCCGGACACCAGCAGGGAGCCGAGCAGCCCGACGATGTAGAAGGCGAAGACGACGGTGAGCGTGCCCTTGGAGAAGCCGATGTCGCGCTGCCAGAGCACGTAGAGCGGGGTGGCGGCGTTCGACAGCACGAAGACGGCGGTGACGGGCCAGGCGGCGAGCCAGATCCAGCGGGTCGGGACGGCGGCGGGCGGGGCGCCCTCCGGGGCGTCCTCCGGGGCGCGGATCGTCCGGGCGTGCGACATGGGGGGTCCCTTCGCCGAAGCAGTACGACTTTTTTCGAACATAACATGCAGTACGATGAAACTCGTACATGTGGGAGAGGGGACGCGGCATGGCGACGACGGGGACGACCGCGCGACCGGCGATCCGGGTGATGGCCGAACCGCCCGGCCTGCCCGAGCCGCTGCCGGAACCGGCCGTCGAGGACCTGCGGCTGGAGACGGTGTTCGGCGCGCTCAGCGGGCCGCTGCGGCTGGAGATCGTGCGCAGGCTGCTGCTCGAACGCGAGGAGTTCGACCATCCCTGCGGCTGGTTCGGGTTCGACCGGCCGAAGTCGTCGCTGACCCACCACTTCAAGGCGCTGCGCGAGGCCGGCGTCCTGCGGCAGCGCCAGTACGGCCTGGAGCGCCGCAGCGAGGTCCGCATCGACGACCTCAACGCCCGCTTCCCCGGCCTGCTGGATTTGATCGCATCGTCCTCGGCGTCAGGCCGTTAGACGGCCTTCCTTCAGCGGACGGCGCGTGCGATCGCTGCATCGCTCCGACTCGCCCAGGGGGCTCGCTGCGCGATCGGATCCTCGCTTCGCTCGAATCCGGCTTCGCTCGCGATCGCGACGCCTGGGGCCCCTGCGGGGCCGAGGCGATGCAGCGCGGGTTCGGGCATGCCGGAGAGCGGTCGGGCAGGATGGGCGGATGCGTGATCTTCGGGAGGCCCTGCGCCGCGTCCGTGCCGCGTTCGAGGACGCGGGCTACACCGTCGGCGGCGTGCGCGAGCTGCTTGGCCCGGTCGCGGGCGGCGCGCTGGCCCGCGACGAGATCGTCCCGGCGCTGCGGGCGACGCGCGGCGGTTCGGCGCTGGAGCTGCTGACCCGGCTGTTCTGGTTGCAGGTGCCGGTGGACGCGGCCGCCCTCGCCGCGGCGGGCCTGGACGACCGCGACCTGTTCGCGGCGGGGCTGGCCGAGCCGTCCGGTGCGGAGGTGCGGCCGCTGCTGCACGCCGAGCCGCTGGAGTCGGTGAGCGGCGAGGGGCACGCGGGGTACGTCGTCTCCGATCTCAAGGTGCGCCCCGGCTCCGGCACGGTCCCGGCGGACGACCACGTCGTGGGGGCGGGCGGCGCGTCGGCGAATCTGGCCCGGCTGGTTGTCCACAGGGCTGTGGACAACGTCCTCGATCTCGGTACCGGCTGCGGCGTCCAGGCGGTGCATCTGCACGACCGGCTGCGCCCCGGCCGGATCACCGCGACGGACGTGAACCCGCGCGCTCTGGAGCTCGCCGCGATGAGTTTCGCGCTGTCCGGAACGGACGGCGTCGAGCTGCTGGAGGGCTCGCTCCTGGAGCCGGTGCGGGGCCGCCGCTTCGACCTGATCGTGTCGAACCCGCCGTTCGTGGTCGCGCCGTCCGGCGACCGCCGGTTCACCTACCGGGAGTCGGGGATGCCCGGCGACGACTTCTGCCGGCGGCTCGTCGGCGCCGCGCCGGAGATGCTGGAGGACGGCGGATACTGCCAGCTCCTGGCCAACTGGCTGCACGTCGACGGCGTGCCGTGGGAGGAGCGCGTCGGCGCGTGGACGGCGGGCTGCGACGCGTGGATCGTCCAGCGGGACGTCCAGGACCCCGCCGAGTACGCCGAGTTGTGGCTGCGCGATTCGTGCGAGGCGGGAACGCCCGAATACCGGGCGCGCTACGACGCGTGGCTCGACCATTTCGAGCGGCAGGGCGTCACCGGCATCGGGTTCGGGTGGATCACGCTGCGCCGCAGCGACCGCCCCTCCGTCCGGATCGAGGAGCTGCGGCAGGCCGTCGACCAACCCGTCGGCGCCTATGTGGAAGGCGTCCTGGACGGGTTCGGGAACGCCGAAAAGTTTTCCACAGGCTGTGGATCGCGGGTGCGGGCGGCGGCCGGGCTCGTCCAGGAACAGGTCGGCCCGCCGGGCGCCGAGGACCCCGAGCGGATCGTGCTGCGGCAGACCGCGGGGCTGCGCCGGGCGGCCGGGGTCGGCACGGTGGAGGCGGCGCTGGCCGGGGTCTGCGACGGCGGCCTCCCGATCGACCCGCTCCTCGACGCGATCGCGCAGCTCACCGGGATGGATCCGGGCCAGGTCCGGGCGCACGCCGAGGCCGTGCTGCCGGAGCTGATCGCCGACGGCTTCTTCGAGACGGTCCGGCCCGCGCCGGCGGCTAGTGCCTGAGGACGGTCTCCATCGCGCGGCCGAGATCGCGGTACCGGTTGATCAGGACGGTGAAGCCGATCGCGAGGTAGATCCCGGAGAGGATCAGCCGGGCCTGCTCGCCCGGCAGCGGGAACTGGATCGCGAACAGCACGAACAGCAGCGCGGCCTCCCACCGCCGCAGCACCAGGTCGATGAGCAGGCCGAGCCCGAGGACGGTCTGCGCGGCGGTCAGCAGCACCTCCTCCAGCTGCCGCGAGTCGAGCGGCAGCGACCAGGCGCCGCCGCCCGCCTTGTAGGCGAGGGGCAGGCTGCCGATCAGCAGCGTCCACTGGTTGACCTTGCTGGACAGCAGCGTGCCGATCGCGTCGGCGTCGCGCAGCCGCCACGCGAACATCACCGCGACGATCAGCTCCGGTGCCTCGGACGCCAGCGGCGCGAGCCACTGGACGAGCAGGAACTCGTCGACGCCGAGCGCGGACCCGGCGTCCACCAGCGAGTTCGCGAACGGTTCGGCGGAGATGAACACGAGGATCGCGCCGATCGCGAACCCGGCCGCGGTCGCGGAGCGGCGCATGCGGCGCGGCAGCGTGACGAGCCAGGCGGGCACCCCGGCGAGGTTCTCCACGTCCTCGCCGCCGCCCCGGGCGATCCGGCCGAGATAGACGATGTACACGGCGATCAGGACGATCGCGATGTACCACCCGATCTCCGCGGTGAGCGCGGGGACGAAGCCGAGCACGGTCGCGAGCGCGAGGAACCCCAGCTCCGTCCGGTGGTGCGGGGCGAGGCGGACGTCGCGCTCCTCGCCGGGCGGCAGCGATCCCGGCCGTCCGCCGTGCCTCCTGCCGTGCCGCCGGCGGCGCCGGGTCGTCCGCCGGACGCCGAGCGTGAACGCCAGCACGACCAGCGCCCACCCGACGCCGACGAGGAGGCGGTTCGCGCCGGTCATGTTGGCCGCCGCATAGCCCGCGTAGTGCGGTTTCGTGCCGGCCGCGAACGCGTAGTACACGTCCACGGCGTACTCGGGGAGGACGGCGATGAGGGCGAGCAGCGCGAGGGCGAGCGCTCCCGACATGTCGGCGCGGGCCGTCTCGGCCGCCCACATCAGCAGGACGGCGGCGGCCAGCACCCCGGCGCCGTAGATCACGGCGGCGGCGACGGGGGGCGGGTGCAGCCCGGCGACCCGCGTCACGAGGGCGGGCATGCCGACGGCCAGCGCGGCGCCGATGCGGACGAGCAGCGTCTCACGGGGCACCAGGTCGCCGGGCATACCTGCACTCGTGCCCGCGCGATGCTCAGCTCACGGCAAAGCCGCGATCTCCGTTGGGTCCTGGCGTGTCGCCCTGCCCGCGGCCTGAGGACGAGACGCCCCGGCTCAACGGGGGCGGCGGGCGGCGGTGATGGTGGGGAAGGCGCTGGTCTTCAGGCGGCGGGCCAGGTCGCGGTGGACGCGGTGGGCCCACAGCGGGCCGCCGTAGATCATCCCGGTGTAGCCCTGGACGAGGGTGGCGCCGGCGCGGACGCGTTCCCACACGTCGTCGGCGGACTCGACGCCGCCGACCGAGACCAGGACGAGCCGGTCGCCGACGCGGTCGCGCAGCCGGCGCAGCACGTCCAGCGACCGCTCCTTCAGCGGCGCGCCGGACAGCCCGCCGGTCTCCTTCGCCAGCGCGGCGTCGCTGCGCAGCCCGGAGCGCTCGATGGTGGTGTTGGTCGCGATGATCCCGTCCAGGCCGAGGTCGAGGGCGAGGTCGGCGACCGCGTCGACGTCGGCGTCGGCCAGGTCCGGCGCGATCTTGACCAGCAGCGGGACGCGGCGCGGCGCGGACCGGTCGGCGGCCTCGCGGACGGCGGTGAGCAGCGGCCGCAGGTGCTCGACGGCCTGCAGGTTCCGCAGCCCCGGGGTGTTCGGGGAGCTGACGTTGACCACGAGGTAGTCGGCGTGGGGGGCGAGCCGCTCGGTGCTCGCGACGTAGTCGGCGGCGGCCTCGGCCTCCGGGACGACCTTGGTCTTGCCGATGTTGACCCCGACGATCGTGCCGGGGCGGCGGTCGCGCAGCCGGGCGGCGGCGGCCTCGGAGCCGGCGTTGTTGAACCCCATCCGGTTGATGACCGCCCGGTCGCGGACGAGGCGGAACAGCCGGGGGCGCGGGTTGCCGGGCTGGGGCCGTCCGGTCACGGTGCCGATCTCGACATGGCCGAACCCGAACGCGCCGAGCGCCTCGTAGGCGACGGCGTCCTTGTCGAACCCGGCGGCGAGGCCGAGCGGGCTCGGGAAGTCCAGGCCGAGCGCGTGGACGCGGAGCGCCGGGTCGCGCGGCGCGAGGACCCGCCGCAGCAGCGGCGCCGCGCCCGGGACGGCCTGGATCGCGCGCAGCGCCCGCAGCGTCAGGTGGTGCACGGTCTCGGCGGAGATCCGGGCGATGACCAGTGAGAACAGGAGTCGATACATCGCCCGCCAGTATCGCAGCACCGGCCCGTCCGAAAACACGTTGCCCGCCGCGCGGGGCGGTCCCTACGGTGGCGGGATGATCAGCGATCTCCTGGCCACCGCCGCGTGGCCCGTGCTCCAGCGCGTGCATCCGCCGCGTTCCGCCGGACAATCCGGCCGGGACGCCCGGGTAGTGAAGGGCGTCTGAGCGTCACCGCTCCCGCGCGGCCGGATCTGGGTGCAGGACCGATGGCACACCAGCCCGGACGGGAGTCGATCATGTCCAAGAGCAGGGGCCGGAACGGCATGCTCGGAGTCGGCGGCCAGCGCAAGAAGATCTCGCGGCGCGCGCTGCGCGGCGGGGAGGCCGCCGTGCCGGGCGGCGCCGCCGATCCGGCGGCCCGGAAGAAGGAGCTGCTCAGGAAGATGCGCGAGCGCGCCGAGCGGCGCGACTCCGCGGCGGACGAGCAGTAACGATCACCAGAGCGCGCCGGTCTCCGCACGGGAGGCCGGCGCGTTCGGCCGTCCGGCCCGGGGCCGGGCTCAACGGCCGAGGAAGGTGCGGCGCAGCGTCCGGCGGACGTCCCGGCTCGCCTCGCGCAGCGTCCGGCGGACGGCGCGCAGCGGGTCGCGGACGGTGACGCGCCATGCCGCGCCGATGCCGCGCCCTATGGGGACCAGCACGGTCGTCCCGAACCAGCGGAGCGGGATCAGCACCAGCACGCGGAAGGGCGCGACCACCAGGGTGCGCCATAGCCAGGACAGGATGCGGGCGGAGAGCCGCCACGTCCCGGCGATGCCTGCGCCGATCGGCGCCAGCACGTACCGCCACAGCGCGCGCGCCGGAACGACGACGAAGACGCGCAGCAACCACCCGAGACAGCGCCCGGTCTGCCGCCATGTCCACACGACGGCGGTCGCGAACGCCCGCCACGCCGCGGCGAGACCGCGCCCGATCCAGTGCGCGACCCAGGCGAGCCCGAGCAGCGGCGGCAGCAGCAGGTACCGCCAGAGCAGGCTGACAGGCAGGACGAGGAGGACGGCGACGAGCCATCCGATGCCCCGGAACAGCCACGCGAATCCGCGCCCGATCCATCCGCCGAGCCAGGCGAGGCCGCGTCCGAGGGCGCGGAGCGGCCTGAGCAGGACGAGATCGAGGACGTGCCCGATCGGCGTCAGGACGTACCGGTAGAGCCGGCGCGCGGCGGCCGCGATGCCGATGCCGAGCATGCGCAGCGGCCACCACAGGACGAGGCCGAGCGGCCGCAGCACCCACCGGTACAGCGCGACGGCGATCGCCGCCGGGACGCGGATCAGGAACCGCCAGCACGCCGCGGCGCCGCGTCCGACCACCGTGAGCAGGTCGTACAGGAGCCGGAACGGCACGACGACGATCAGCGCGATCACCCGCGCCGGGACGACGAGCCAGGCCGGACCGGCCGGCGGCTCCGGCTCGGGCGGCGGCGGCTTGGCGAAGAGGCCGGGCGGCTCAGGCGCCGGCTTGGCGAAGAGGCCGGCCGGGTCGGGGGACGGGCGGCTCGGACGGTCGGGGGTCGGCACCTGCATACCTCGATCGCGGTGTTCGTGGGCTTTTCCTGGGACGTGTCCGAGGTTGAACCCGTTCCGCGCCCTTCTCCGTACTGCTCCTCGATCAGGACGAGCGGTGCGGCCGCCTCCTCGATCGGCGTGCGGCACCCGGACCGAGCCGGGGCCCACAACACATGGAGGACACGAGATGCATTTCCCACGTTGGGCGTTCCCCGCCGCGGCCGCCCTCATCGCGTCCGGGATGGTGCTGTCGGCGTGCGGGCAGGAGAACGGGAACGGCAAGGGGCAGCGGAACGCCGCCGCCGGGAGCAGAGCCCAGGCGGACCCGTCGGCGTCGCCGTCGCCGTCCGCCGCGCCGACGACGCTGGAGGTCGCGAGCGTCACCAGGCTCGGCAAGGTGGTGACGGACGGCCAGGGCAGGACGCTGTACCGGTTCGACGACGACACGGCGAAGCCGCCCGCGTCGACCTGCGCGGGCGCGTGCGCGAAGGCGTGGCCGCCGGTGTGGGCGAACGGCGCCGCCACGCAGGTCAAGGGCGTCGAGGCGGCGCTGGTCGGGAAGGTGCGGCGGCCGGACGGCAAGTGGCAGGTCACCCTCGGCGGCTGGCCGCTGTACCGGTACGTGAAGGACCAGAGCCCCGGCGACGTGCGCGGGCAGGGCGTCGGCAAGAAGTGGTACGCGGCGGCGCCGACCGGCAAGAAGGCGCTCGCGGCGGCCAAGACCGCGAACAGGTGGAAGGGCTGGACGGTCGTCAAGGCGAAGAACGACCCGAAGTTCGGGATGATCCTGACCGACGGGAACGGCCGCACGCTGTACCGCTACGACAAGGACACCAGCAAGCCGCCGAACTCGACGTGCTTCGGCGCGTGCAAGAAGGCGTGGCCGCCGGCGGTGTTCAACGGCTGGAAGCACCTCAAGCTCGAGGGCGTCAGCCGCAAGGTCGTCAACTTCATCGAGCGCAAGGACGACGGCAAGTGCCAGCTGACGATCAACGGCTGGCCGATGTACTTCTACGA
Source organism: Actinomadura sp. RB99 (assembly GCF_014706005.1). Taxonomy (NCBI): domain Bacteria; kingdom Bacillati; phylum Actinomycetota; class Actinomycetes; order Streptosporangiales; family Thermomonosporaceae; genus Actinomadura; species Actinomadura sp. RB99. Next base: position 34,866 of record NZ_JABMCA010000083.1, read on the forward strand.
GAAGGACAAGCAGCCGGGTGACACCAAGGGCCAGGGCGTCGGCGGGGTGTGGTGGCTGACGAGGCCGAGCGGTGCGAAGATCATGACCGGCGGCGGTTCGGGCAGCGGTTCGGGCACCGGGTCCGGCGGCGGCTCCGGTTACGGGACGGGCGGCGGTTACTGAGCCCCCGCGCCGTCCCCAAGGGCGAAGGCGCGGGAGGATCGCGGGTCGGTCGGGGTCCGCGAGCCTCCCGCGCCTTCTTCGTCTTCCCGGGAACCCGGGGCCAGACCGGCTCGGGCAGGTCAGGCGCCCTGCTCCTGCTGCTTGGCGATGCCGAGCGGGGAGGGGTGCGCGAGCTTGCCGATGGGGTTGGCGTGGCCGTTGACGCCGTGCTCGTAGGCGGTCTCGGCGTGCAGGGCGAGGTCGACGCCGCTCGTCTCGTCCTCGGCGGACACCCGGAACCCCATCACCTTGTCGATCAGCTTCCCGACCGCGAACGTGACGGTGAACGCGAACAGCCCGACGACCGGGACCGCGATCGCCTGCTTGCCGAGCTGGACGCCGCTGCCGCCGGCGATCAGCCCGGCCGCGCCGCCGGTCATCGAGCGCACGGCGAGCAGCCCGATCAGCAGCGTCCCGATGACGCCGCCGACGAGGTGGACGCCGACGACGTCGAGGGAGTCGTCGTAGCCGAGCCGGTGCTTCCAGCCGACCGCGTAGGAGCAGACGACGCCCGCGACGAGCCCGACGGCGAGCGCGCCGAGCACGTTCACCGACCCGCAGGACGGGGTGATCGCGACGAGGCCGGCGACGACGCCGGACGCGGCGCCGAACGTGGTGGGGCGGCCGTCGCGGCGCTGCTCGACGAGCAGCCAGCCGAGCAGGCCGGTGCAGCCGGCGACGAGGGTGTTGAGGAAGACGGCGGCGGCGGTCCCGTTCGCGGCGAGCGCGGACCCGGCGTTGAAGCCGAACCAGCCGAACCAGAGCAGCCCGACGCCGAGCAGCACCATGGGCAGGTTGTGCGGCCGCATCGCCTCCTTGCGGAACCCGATGCGGGGGCCGAGGACGAGCGCCATCGCGAGCCCGGACGCGCCGGAGGCGATCTCGACGACGAGCCCGCCCGCGTAGTCGAGGGCGCCGAGGTCGGAGATCCAGCCGCCGCCCCACACCCAGTGGGCGATCGGCGCGTAGACGGCGAGGGCCCAGACGGGTACGAACACCATCCAGGCGGAGAACTTCGCGCGGTCGGCGATGGCGCCGCTGATGAGCGCGGTGGTGAGGATCGCGAAGGTGAGCTGGAAGGTCACGAACAGCAGCGCCGGGACGTGACCATGGGGTGTCGTCGGGGTGATGCCTTTAAGGCCCACGTGCTCGAATCCGCCGAGCAGCCCGAGGCCGCCGAGATCGTGGCCGAACGCCAGGCTGTAGCCGGCGACGAGCCAGGAGACGGTCACCAGCGCGACCGACACCAGGCTCATCATGATCATGTTGAGGGTGCTCTTGGCGCGGACCATTCCCCCGTAGAACAGCGCCAGTCCGGGCGTCATCAGCAGGACGAGCGCGGTGCTCGCGAGCAGCCACGCGGTGTCGCCCGCATCGGTTCCTCTGGGCACGGCGTCTCCCCCTTCGCGGATCCGGTGTCCGCCATCGAGAATCACCCGTGTCCGTTTCGTGTCCTATACCGCTTTGTTTCGGCTGTGTTTCGTGTTGCCGGTGCGTTGCGTTCCCCTCACCACCTCACTCTTCGCATCTCGACAGTTACGCATTCCGGTGTTCTCATGAAATCGGACCCGCCATGGATGCGTTCCGGCGAAGCGCCCGCACATGGTGGGTGGCTTCGGGAGGCCCGATGGTCGAGGGAGTCGGACGAGCACGCAGAACCGGTACCGCACTGAGAGCCGCGGTCGCGCTGGCGCTGGCGGCGGGCGGCCTCGCCGCCTGCGGAGGCGGCGGCACCCCCACCCTGAACTGGTACATCAACCCCGACAACGGCGGGCAGGACAAGCTCGCCGCCGCCTGCTCCAAGGCGTCCGGCGGGAAATTCAAGATCAAGACCTCGCTGATGCCGGACGACGCCACGCAGCAGCGCGAGCAGCTCGTCCGGCGGCTGGCCGCCAAGGACGGCGGGCTCGACCTGATGAGCCTCGACCCGGTGTTCGTCGCGGAGGCCGCGAACGCCGGGTTCCTGCGGCCGTTCCCGGCGAGCCAGGCGGCGCGGTTCACGCAGGGCGTGTTCCCGGTGGCGGTGCAGAGCTCCACCTGGGACGGGAAGCTGTACGCCGCGCCGTTCTGGGCGAACACGCAGCTGCTCTGGTACCGCAAGTCCGCCGTGAAGAAGGCCGGCGTCGATCCGAACGCGCCCGACTTCACCTGGGACAAGATGATCGACGCGGCGCTGCGCACCGGCACCACCGTCGGCGTGCAGGCCAACAAGTACGAGGGCTACATGGTGTGGATCAACGCCCTCGTCGCGTCCGCCGGCGGGCAGGTGGTCGGCGAGGCGCAGAAGGGCGACAACGCGCGGATCGAGATCGACTCCCCGGCCGGGCGGGCCGCGGCGGCGATCGTCCACCGGCTGGCGACCTCCCGGGCCGCGAGCCCGACGCTGTCCACCGACATCGAGGAGCAGTCCCGCGCCCTGTTCAACGGCGCGCGCGGCGGCTTCATGGTCAACTGGCCCTACATCTGGGCCGCCGACGCCAGCGACGCCAAGGCCGGCGTCATCGGCAAGGCGATCCCGTCCGACATCGGCTGGGCCCGCTACCCGAAGGTGGCGCCGGGCCAGGACAGCAAGCCGCCGTTCGGCGGCATCGAGGTCGCGATCGGCGCCTACGGCAAGTACAAGAACACCTTCGCCGTGGACGCGGTCACCTGCATCACCTCCACCGAGCACCAGAAGGAGTACATGCTCGCCGAGGGCAACCCGGCGGCGCGTCCGGCCGTCTACGACGACCCGGAGATCCAGAAGCAGTTCCCGATGGCGGGACTGATCCGCGACTCGATCAACGCGGCGGCGCCGCGCCCGATCACGCCGTACTACACCGACGTGTCCGGCGCGATCCAGAGCCGCTGGCACCCGCCGGCGTCGGTGAACCCGAACTCGACGCCGCGCGAGTCCGCCACGTTCGTCCACCAGGTCCTGCGCGACCAGCGCCTGCTCTGAAGGGACCGACGATGACCGCGATACCCTCCGAGGGGGGACGACCCCCCACGCCCCCCGGGCCGGCTTCGCCGGGACCCTGGCACACCGCCCCCGCCGCCGGAAGACCCGCGGCGCCCGCGGCGGAGATCTCCGACCGCGCCCGCGCCGAACGCCGGCTCGGCCTCCTGCTGTCCGCCCCGGCCGTGATCGTCATGCTGGTCGTGACCGCGTACCCGCTCGTCAACGCGCTGTACCTGTCGCTGTTCAGCTACCGGATCACCGCGCCGGACGACCGCCGCTTCGTCGGCCTCGCCAACTACGGGACGGCGCTGTCCGACCCGCTGTTCTGGCAGGACGTCCTCACCACCTTCGTCATCACCTCCGTCACCGTCGCGGTGGAGCTCGTCATCGGGTTCGCGCTCGCGATGGTGATGCACCGGGCCGTCTTCGCGCGGCGGACCGTCCGCACCGCGATCCTGCTGCCCTACGGGATCGTCACGGTGATCTCCGCGTTCGCGTGGAAGTACGCGTTCGACCTCCAGTCGGGGTTCGTGAACTCCTGGTTCGGGCTCGGCGACTACGCCTGGTTCTCCGGCCGGTGGTCCTCGATGACCGTGATCGTCCTGTCGGAGATCTGGAAGACGACCCCGTTCGTGTCGCTGCTGCTCCTCGCCGGGCTGGCGCAGGTGCCGGGCGACCTCGGCGAGGCCGCGACCGTGGACGGCGCGACGGCGTGGCAGCGGCTGCGCCGGGTGACGATCCCCAACATGAAGGCCGCGATCCTCGTCGCGGTGCTGTTCCGCACGCTCGACGCGTGGCGGATCTTCGACAACGTCTTCGTCATGACCTCCGGCCAGCAGAAGACCGAGACGCTGTCGTTCCTCACCTACCGGCAGACGATCACCCGGACCGCGATCGGGCTCGGCGACGCGGTCGGCGTGCTGCTGTTCCTGTCGGTGGTCCTCATCGCGGTCGTGTTCATCAAGGGGTTCCGCGTCGACCTGGCGCAGGCGCGCGGCGAGCGCGGGGGAGGCGAGAAGTGATGGAGACCGCCCGTTCGAAATGGCTGTGGGCCGTCGCGTCCCTGCTGATCCTTGTGTGGACGGTGTTCCCGATCCTGTGGATCGTCATGCTGTCGTTCAAGCAGCCCGGCGAGATCGGCAACCAGAAGGGCTTCCTGCCGCACCACTGGACCTGGGACAACTACCGGACGGTCTTCAAGACCGACCTGTTCACCGCCGCGCTGATCAACTCGATCGGCATCTCGCTGATCGCGACCGTGATCGGCGTCGTGTTCGCCACGCTCGTCGCGTACGCGATCGCCCGGCTGGAGTTCCCCGGCAAGAAGGCGATCCTGTCGTTCGCCCTCGCGATCGCGATGTTCCCGGTCGTGTCGCTGGTCGGGCCGCTGTTCGACCTGTGGCGCGACGTCGGCCTGTACGACACCTGGCCGGGGCTGATCATCCCGTACATCTCGTTCGCGCTGCCCCTCGCGATCTGGACGCTGTCGGCGTTCTTCCGCGAGATCCCGTGGGAGATGGAGCAGGCCGCGCAGGTGGACGGCGCGACGACCTGGCAGGCGTTCCGCAAGGTGATCGTCCCGCTGGCCGCGCCCGGCGTGTTCACCGCCGCGATCCTCACCTTCTTCTTCTGCTGGAACGACTTCGTGTTCGGGATCTCGCTGACGTCGTCGGACCGGGCCCGGGTCGTGCCCGCCGCGCTGGCGTTCTTCACCGGCGCGTCGGAGTTCCAGCAGCCGACGACCGCCATCTGCGCGGCGGCGGTCGTGGTGACCGTCCCGATCGTCGTCATCGTCCTGGCGTTCCAGCGCCGCATCGTCGCCGGGCTGACGTCCGGCGCAGTCAAGGGCTGAGGGCCCGAGGGGGTTGAAGCATGGCCGCCATCACCATGAAGAACATCGTCAAGCGGTACGGCGACGGGTTCCCGGCCGTGAACGAGGTGTCCCTGGACGTGCGGGACGGCGAGTTCATGATCCTCGTCGGGCCGTCCGGCTGCGGCAAGTCCACCCTGCTGCGGATGATCGTCGGGCTGGAGGACATCACCGGCGGCGAGATGCGCATCGGCGAGCGGGTCGTCAACAAGATCGCGCCGCGGCAGCGGAACTTGTCGATGGTGTTCCAGAACTACGCCCTGTACCCGCACCTCACGGTGTTCGAGAACATCGCGTTCCCGCTGCGGCTGGCGAAGGTGCCGCGCGAGGAGGTCGACCGCCGCGTCCGGGAGACCGCCGAGCTGCTCGAACTCACCGAGCATCTGGACCGCAAGCCGGCGAACCTGTCCGGCGGGCAGCGGCAGCGCGTCGCGATGGGCCGCGCGATCATCCGGCAGGCGAACGCGTTCCTGTTCGACGAGCCGCTGTCGAACCTGGACGCCAAGCTGCGCGGCCAGATGCGCACGGAGATCTCGCGGCTCCAGCGCCGGCTCGGCGTCACCACCGTGTACGTCACGCACGACCAGACGGAGGCGATGACGCTCGGCGACCGCGTCGCGGTGCTGCGCAAGGGCGTCCTGCAGCAGGTCGGGAGCCCGCGCGAGCTGTACGAGGAGCCGGTCAACCTGTTCGTCGCGGGGTTCATCGGCTCGCCGTCGATGAACTTCCTGCCCGCGTCCGTCGACGGCACGGCGCTCGACACCCCGCTCGGCCGCTTCGAGGTCGGCGACGAGCGCAAGGCCGCCGCGGTGGCGGGCCGCGACGTCGTGCTCGTCGGGATCCGTCCCGAGCACTTCGAGGACGCCGCGCTGGTCGGCGCGGAGAGGAAGGCGCGCGGCAGCACGGTCAGCGCGCGCGTCGACGTCACCGAGTGGCTCGGCAACGAGCTGTACGCCTACGTCCCGTACGAGGCGCCGGCCGACCTCGCCGCGCAGCTCCGCGACCTGTCCCGCGAGCTGGACAGCGACCAGCTGCGCACGCAGGCGGTGGTGGCGCTGGACGCGTCCAGCGGGATCACGCCGGGCGACGAGGCGGAGCTGTGGATCGACACCTCGAAGATCCACATCTTCGATCCGGCGAGCGGCGAGAACCTCACCCGCGACGAGGCGCGGGTCGCGGAGCTGGCGCGGGTGGCCGAGCGCGCTCGCGAGGCCCAGCGCCGTGCGCAGCGCCCCGGCGAGGGCGCCGGCGCGGCGGGCGACCCGG
>NZ_JABMCA010000084.1:0-41021 GCF_014706005.1 Actinomadura sp. RB99
CCGCCGGCGGCCAGCAGCGCGGCGCCGCCGGCGCCCAACGCGAGGGCCCGGCGCCGCGTCACGGCGCCGGGCCGCGCCCACAGGTCCCGCGGAAGGACGGGACCGCCCCGCCGGGTTCCGGGGGCGTCGTGCCCCTCGTCCTCGGCGGGGCCGTCCTGCGGTGGGCCGTCCTCCATGCGCGCGATCCTATTGAGCCTTCCGTGGAAGCGGTGCCACCGGCGCCGTGTCGCCGTCCGGGGTCACTAGGCGTAGTCGGGGTAGCCGTAGCCGACCACGGTGTCCGTCGAACGCTCCTTGACCTGGACGGAGTTCCCGGTGTTGCCCTCGACGGTCTGGATCGTCCCGTCGCCGTTGTCCTTGATGACCATCCCCACGTGCTGGATGTCGTCGGCGGACTTGCCGCCGCTCCAGGAGAAGAAGACGATCGCGCCGGGCTTGGGCGCGTCGCCCCAGCGGCCGTTGTCCTGGAACCACTGGGCGTGCGCGACGGTCCAGGCGTCGCTGCCGATCTGGTCGGTGAAGCCGAGCTTGTCGCCGATCCAGGAGATGAACATGTCGCACCACTCGGCGTCGCTGTACTCCTGCACGGACCCGCCGTCGCGGGCGACGGTCTCCTTGGCGCGCTCGGTGCCCTCGTACCAGTCGCCGAACTTGGTGTCGCCGTTGCCGTCGGGGCTCGTGCCGACCTGGGAGCGGGCGAGCTCGATGGCGGCCTCGGCGGTCGGGCGGGACTTCTTGGAACGTTCCTTCGGAGCGGCGGCCTTCGGCGCGCTCTCCGCGCTGCGACGGGGCGCCGCCTTGGCGGGCGCCTCGGCCTGGGGCGTCCGGCGCGGGGACACGTGCTTCTGCGGCGCGGGCGCGACGGCCAGGTCGGCCGCGGCGGCCGGCTTGGCGGGCTCCGGCCCGCCGAACGGCAGGACCGACGCCTGCGCGGTGGCCACGGCGGTGCCGAGGACGGCGGCGCCGATGATCACGCCGCCGGTGGTGCGCCAGGCGACGGCGCGCCCGCTCTTGCGGTGCCGGCCGCCCGCCGCCGCGTGGGCGGTCTCGCCGCCGGCGTCCGCTGCCTCGGGCAGGACCTGGGCGGTGATCACCCTGGGCGCCGGGGCGGCCCCGGCCGCGCGGCCCGCCTTCTTCGCGGGGGCCGCGTGGTGCGCGGGGGTCCTTCTGACGGGGGTGATGGGAGTCGTGTCGCTGGTGGGGCTTGCCTTGCGGTGCTTGCCTGCCACGGGGGGATCTCCTTGGCTTCCATGCCGCCTACCGGGTTAGCTGACGGGTTCGGGCGTGGAAGCCGCCCTACGGCCTGCGGGCAGGCCGATTCACCCCGAGGGGACATGGGTGGGTCCCCGGCTCCGTCACCGGCCACGCGGGCACGGGACGGACTCGGCGGTGGCGCGCCCGGGGGCGGGCACGCCGGTTCGGATGGGGGTCCTCTCGGGAGGGGGCGCTGTCGTCGCGCCCGCGGAGAGGCAGAGAAAGAGGGGGCGGGCGCGGCCGTGCGCTCAGCGGACGGCCGCGCCCGGAGAGATTGGTGCCGTTCGGCTAGGAGGCCCGTCCGGGCCCGTCATCCGGCCGCGGCGGGGCGTTCTGCTGAGGGTAGGTGGACAGTGTTCACTCCTTCTTCCAGACGCCTACCGGGTTAGCTGTCGGGTTCGGGCGTGGAAGTGGCCCTACGGCGGCTCTCACCGGTCGTGCCGGAAGAGGCGCACCGATTCACCCCGGGTACCGGAATGTCCGTCCGGAACTGCTCCGGACTCCGGTGAAGGTGGGTCCCCGGTTCCGCGCCGCACGGCGCGGATTCGGCGCTGCCGCTGCGATCCTGTGGGCGTCATGGGGCCCGTGCGCGGGACCCTTTGTCCCGCGTGCGAAAGAGCGGCGCTGATGTTGTGATGGCGGCGGCCCCTTGTCCGGGGGACCGCCCGGGCCGGAGCCCTGTGTGGTCCAGCGTGGCGCGCTCTCAGCGCCATGCACGCTGTCGGCGTGCGCACGGTGGGCCGGGCCGGCCGGGTCTCGGAGAGACCGGTGCGGCACGCTCTCCCGGTGCCGCGGGGCGACGCGTGGATCGTGCCGCCCTGGGGGACGGCGCGTGGGGCGCGCCGCCCGGTCCGCGGCCGCCGTGACGGTGTGCCGCGTGGGGCCGCGGCGTCTGGAGGGCGCCGCGTGACCAGTGCGTCTGGAGGGCGCCTGGGTGGTGACAAGGTACCAAAGCCCCAACAGAAGGCAAACCCCCCCAAAATCAACAACGGACCAGGTCAGCCCTGGTCCGTTGCCGTCGGGGGGAGCGAACGGCCCCCCGCGGGGGGCCGTTCACATGATCGTCAGGGGCGTCCCGCGCCGTAGAAGTTCGACGTGTAGTAGCCCGACAGGGAGCTGATCTTCACCACGTCGCCGGTGTGCGGGGCGTGGATGAACTTCCCGCCGCCGACGTACATGCCGACGTGCGAGAGCCCGCTGAAGAACACCAGGTCACCGGGCTGCAGGTCGCTCTGGGAGACGTGCTTGACGGCCGCCCACTGGGAGTTGGTGGTGCGGGTGATGTTGACGCCCGCGGCCTCCCAGGCCCGCATCGTCAGGCCCGAGCAGTCGTAGGAGCCCGGACCGGTCGCGCCGTAGGAGTACGGCTTGCCGAGCTGGGCGTAGGCGAAGTTGAGCGCCGTCCGGGCCGAGCCGCTGGCCGGGCCGTTGTAGGTGCCGCCCGTCCCGCCGCCGCTCGAACCGCCGCTGGAGGCGCCGCCGCCGGTCTGCTGGACCAGCTTCTTGGCCTCCCGGACCTTCTTGTCGAGGTCCTTCTTGGCCTTGGCGAGCTCGTCGTGCTTGGTCTTGACGTCGTTGTAGGCGCTCTGCGCCTGGGCCTGCTCGCGGCGCAGCCGCTGCGCGGTCGCCAGGAACTGGGTGAGCTGGGAGCTGCGCTGCTCGGAAAGCTGGGTGAAGACCGCCGCTTGGTCGAGGACGGACTGCGGGTCGCCGCTGCCGACGAAGCCGGTGACGTCCGTGGAGTCGCCGTTCTTGTAGGCGTCCGCGGCCATCTGGGCGATCGCCGAGCGCTGCTTGTCGAAGGAGGCCTGCTCTTCCGCCGACGCCTTCTTGGCGGCGGCCAGCTTCTTCTGGGCGATCTTCAGCTTCTCGGTGTTCTGGTTGTACTGCTCGACCTTCTTGTCCATCTCCTCGTTGAGCTGGTCGAGCTTCTTCTGCGCCTGCGCGTGCGTGGGCTTCGGCTTGGCGTGCGCCACCACGGGCGGGAACGCGAAGGACGCGGTCGCCGCCAAGCACGCGGTGACCGCCAGGCGGCGGGTGACCCCTATCCCCGTCGAGCCGGCTCTCCGGTCGCGCGAGCGCGCTGGTTCCCCGATGAGATCGTTGGTCACGGTCCGATTCGCCCCTCTCGTCCACTACGTCAGCGGACGACATTAGCGAGGGGCCACAACCGTCACAACTAATTCGTCACTATCTGATTGACTTCAACCCTATTTGCGCACATTCCGTGTCGGCAAGATCACGGAGCGCACGATCAAGGCGGCGAAATGGTGAGATTCTCCCAATATGTCGGAGTCTTTGCGGGTCACGACCGGCCCAGCCGCCGCAGCAGCAGCGTGGACGGGCAGGGCCGCGCGTTCGCGCGCCGCGCCGCGTCCGCCACCTCCCGGTCGGAGGAGACCACCACCACCGCCCGGCCGTCCGGTTCCGCCCGCACCAGCTCGCCGATCAGCTCGTCGGCCGTCTGCCCCGGCCGGCTGAACAGCACCCGCACCCCGCGCGGCGCGGAGATCGCCACCGGCGCGTCCAGCTCCGCGCCGTCGAACACGCACGTCACCTCGGCGCGCGTCTGCGCCGCGAGCCCGCCGAGCCCCGACAGCAGCCGCGTCCGCTGGTCCGACAGCGGCAGCTCCCCGTAGCCCGTCTTCGTCACGTTGTAGCCGTCCACCACCAGATGCACCTGCGGCAGCGTCAGCAGCCGGTCCAGCAGCTGCGGGTCGCTGTCCGACAGCGCGCGCCCCGGCAGCGTCCGGTGCGCCAGCCGGTCCGGCTCCAGCGCGCCCACCGCGTCCGCCGGCCGCGCGATCGTCGACGGCAGCGCCAGCTCCCGCCGCACCCCCTGCGCCGCGTCCACCAGCGCGTCCAGCAGGAGCCGCAGCCGCATGTCGTCGATGTTGCGGCCCTCCCGCGCCGCCCGCTTGGCCGCCTCCGCCGCGGCCTCCGCCTGCGCCGCCCGCGACCGCAGCTTGCGCAGCTCCTTGTCGGCCGCCGCGGACATCTCGCGCGCGGCCGCCAGCTCCCGGTCCGTCTCCGCCGCGAGCGTCTCCGCCCGCTCCTGCGCCGCCCGGTACCGCGTCCGCGCGTCGTGCAGCTTGCGCCGCAGCTCGGCGACCTCCGCCTTGGTGTCGCGCAGCTCCGCGCGCAGCTTGTCGACCTCCGACGCGCGCGCCGACCGGGCCGCGGCCAGCTCCTCCTTCAGCGCCGCGACGCGCCGCTCGGCGGCCTCCTCCTCCGACGCCGTCGCCGACCGCTCCAGCTCCGCGCGCGCCGCCTCGACCAGCTCCGTCCAGCCGTCCGGGCGCAGCAGGTAGGCCACCACCGCGACCCGCACCGGGTCCGCCGCCGGCGGCACGCGGCCGCCCTCGACCGCCTCGACCAGGTCCGGCTGCGCCTCCCGCAGCGGCTCCGCCACCCGGCCCCGGAAGTCCGGATCCTTCTCCAGCACCGCGGCGATGTGCTGCCCGGCCAGCTTGGCCCGCTTGCGCCGCTCGAACCGCGCGAACCGGCGCAGCGGCACCGGCACCTCGTCCGGCGGCAGCGCGCCAATCAGCTCCGCGGCGGCCTCCACCACGCTCAGCCGGACGGCCTCCGGCAGCGGCCCTGCCAGTCGCCGTCCGGGCTCCGGGCCGCCGGGGCTCGCTTCGGGGCCGCTGTCGATGATCCCGCTCCTTCCGGGCTGCGCCGCCGGTGGGCTGTCTCTTCCCGAGCACCACGCAGCCTAACCAGCACGAACGTGGCATCGGACGGAACGCGCCAAGCTCCCCCTGGACGTCCCCCGCGGCCCCCGCCCGGCGGGACGCGCCGGCGCGCCCCCAACCCTAGCGGCCCGGCCTTCTGTCGGTGGCGTCCTCTACGGTCGCGGGCATGACGGCTGCGCACGAGGTCCAGGGGCAGGTCCGGGCGGTCCAGGGCACCCTGGACGACCTCGGCACCCCCCTGGCGGAGGTCACCTTCGTGGTGGTCGACCTGGAGACCACGGGCGGCTCGGCGGCCGACTCGGCCATCACCGAGATCGGCGCGGTCAAGGTGCGCGGCGGCGTGGAGCTCGGCGAGCTCGGCACCCTCGTCGACCCCGGCGGCCCGATCCCGCCGTTCATCACCGCGCTGACCGGCATCACCACGGCGATGGTCACCGCCGCCCCCCGGATGGACGCGGTGCTCCCCGCGTTCCTGGAGTTCGCCCGCGGCTGCGTGCTCGTCGCGCACAACGCCCCGTTCGACATCGGCTTCCTCAAGGCCGCCTGCGCCGCCCAGGGGTACGCCTGGCCCGCGTTCCCCGTCGTCGACACCGTCGACCTCGCCCGCCGCGTCCTCGGCAAGGACGAGGTGCCCAACTGCAAGCTCGGCACCCTCGCCCGGTTCTTCCGCACCCGCACCGAGCCGACGCACCGCGCCCTCGCCGACGCCCGCGCCACCGTCGAGGTCCTGCACGGCCTCATCGAGCGGCTCGGCTCCTTCGGCGTCACCTCCCTGGAGGAGCTGCGCGGCTTCGCCAAGGCGCCCACCCCCGAGCAGCGCCGCAAGCGCCACCTCGCCGACGACGTGCCGAGCGCGCCCGGCGTCTACCTGTTCGAGGACGCCGCCGGAGAGATCCTCTACGTCGGCAAGAGCGGCGACCTGCGCTCCCGCGTGCGCAGCTACTTCACCGGCTCGGAGACCCGCTGGCGCGTCCGCGAGATGGTCGGCCTCGCCGAGCGCGTCCGCACCATCGTCTGCGCCACCGGCCTGGAAGCCGAGGTCCGCGAGCTGCGGCTCATCGCCGAGCACAAGCCCCGCTACAACCGCCGCTCCAAGTTCCCCGAGCGCGCCATCTGGCTGAAGCTGACCGCCGAGCCGTTCCCGCGGCTGTCGATCGTCCGGGAGTGCCGCGACGACGGCGCCCGGTACCTCGGCCCCATCTCGTCCCGGCGGCAGGCCGAGGAGGCCCGCGCCGCGCTGCACGAGGCCGTCCCGCTGCGCCAGTGCACCCAGCGGCTCACCGTGCGGCTCATCGAGCGCGGCCGCGCCCGCACCTGCGCGCTCGCCGACCTCGGCCGCTGCGGCGCGCCCTGCGACGGCCGCGAGTCGCCCGACGCCTACGCCGTGCACGCCGAGACCGCCCGCGCGATCATGGAGGGCGACGTGCGGCCCGTCGTGGCCGCCGCGCAGGTCCGCATCGACCGGCTCGCGTCCGAGCTGCGGTACGAGGAGGCCGCCGCGCAGCGCGACCGGCTCGCCGCGTTCGTCCGCGCCGCCGCCCGCGGCCAGCGCCTCACCGCGCTCGCCCGGCTCCCCGAACTCGTCGCCGCCCGGCCGGGCTTCGACGGCGGCTGGGAGCTGTCCGTCGTCCGGTACGGGCGGCTCGCCGCGGCGGGGACCGTCCCGCCGCGCGCCCACCCCCGCCCCTACGTCGACGCCCTCATCGCCACCGCCGAGACCGTCTTCCCGCCGGCCGGCGGCGCCCCCGGCGGCGTGGCGCTCGGCGCGCCGCCGTCGTCCGGCGCCACCGCCGAGGAGATGGAGTGCGTGCTGCGCTGGCTCGACCTGCCCGGCGTCCGGCTCGTCGAACTGGACGGCGCCTGGACGTGCCCGGCGCACGGCGCCGAGGGCCTGCGGGCCTGGATCGACAACGCCTACGCGAGCCACGACCCCGAAGCCCGCCAGGGAAGGCGCTGACGGGCCGGGCCGCCCACTAAGGTGACGGTGGACACCCCGCGCCCGGAGAGGACGACCCCGCATGGCCCTGCCTCTCTACGACAGCCAGCCCGCGCGGCGCGTCCCGTGGGTGACGTACCTGCTGGTCGCGGTGAACGTCGTGGTGTTCCTCATGACCCCGATGTCGAACTTCGCCACCTGGTACGGCAAGGGCGCCGTCCGCGAGTGCAAGGCCGCCGAGTTCACCTACCAGTACGGCGCCGTGCCCAAGGAACTGACCACCGGCGACCAGCAGCCGCTGCCGACCGACATCACGAGCCAGTGCGGGCCCGACGGGTACCACAAGGCGCCGTGGACGTCGGCGTTCACCTCGATGTTCCTGCACTCCGGCGCGATGCACCTGCTCGGCAACCTGGTCTTCCTCTTCGTCGTCGGCATGGGCGTCGAGGACCGCCTCGGGCGATGGCGCTTCCTGCTCAGCTACCTCGCGTTCGGGCTCATCGCCGTGTACGGCTTCGCCTGGACCTCGCCCGACTCCACGGTCCCGCTCATCGGCGCGTCCGGCGCGATCGCCGGGGTGATGGGCGCCTACGTGATCCTCAACCCGCGCGGCCGCGTCGTCAGCTACGTGCCGCCGATCATCGTCCTGCGGCTGCCCGTCTGGGTGGTGCTCGGCTACTGGTTCATCCTGCAGTGGCTGTCGCTGGGCGACGAGGAGAGCAGCGTCGCCTACACGGCGCACATCTACGGCTTCTCCGCCGGCGTGCTGTTCGCGCTGCTGGCCCGCCGCGCGGGCCGCACCCGCCGCATCGCGGCGCTCAGCCGCACCTGAGTAGAGTCGGGGGCGTCCGAACTCAGGGGAGGGGCCCAGTGGTCACAGCGATCGTGTTCGTCAAGGCCGACGTCGCGCGCATCCACGAGGTGGCCGAGACGATCGCCGCGCTGGACGGGGTCAGCGAGGTCTACTCGGTCACCGGCGAGCACGACCTGATGGCGATGGTCCGCGTCCGCCGCCACGACGAGCTCAACGACGTGATCCCCGGGCGGGTGAACAAGGTCCCCGGCGTCGTCGGCACCGAGACCCACATCGCGTTCCGCACCTACTCCAAGCACGACCTCGACGCCGCCTTCGCCCTGGGCCTGCCCGACGCCGACTGAGCCGGCGCACCCGTGCGGCCTACGCGGCCGTGATCAGGCTCAGGGAGAGGTCGCCGCAGGGGTGGGCGGTGTGGCCGGGGCGGCCGCGGTAGACGGCGCCCGGAGGCCACGTGGCGGTGTTGGACGCCATCACGCGGCCCGGGGCGTTGACCACGAAGGCGGGCGCGGGGATCTCGCGCAGCACCGGGACGACCTCGTGCTCGAAGGTGCGGGCGAACACGTCCGCGGCGGCGACGCCGGCGAACTCCCCGTCCACGCGGACCGGGGCCGACAGCGTGAGGACGTACTCGTCGCTGCACAGGTAGTCGACGTAGGGGCCGCAGACGGTCTTCTCGGCGCCGCCCTCCGGGCCGGTGAACCAGTCCCAGGCGGTGTAGTCGTACAGGGCGCTGCTCTCGGGGTTCAGGTCGCGCAGCAGCTGGGCCGGGCCGGCGGGGCCGGCCTGCCACCACTCCAGGTACCAGGCGGCGTCGGCGAGCAGCCGGGGCGCGGCGATGAAGCCGAGGCCGCACACCAGCGGGCCGAGCCGGGGGAGCAGCAGGGGGCGCAGGGCGGCGAGGTCGGCGCGGGCCGGGACGCGGCCGGCGCCGCGCACCTCCCGCAGCAGCCGCGCCGAGGCGTCGCGGATCTCGGCGACCGTGCCGAAGACGGCGTCGAGGGTCGCGTGCACGCGGTCCGCCGCCGCACCGGCGGACGGTGGCTCGGGGGGCATGGGGGTCCACCTCGGGTCAGAGGGTGAGCCGTCGGTCAATCAGACGTTCTATCGCATTCGCGACGTGACTTTCAGCGACATCCCGGGCCCGGTCCTCCTCGCCCCGCTCGACGGCGTCGACGATCCGGGCGTGCTGGGCGTGCACGGCCCGGCGGGCGCCCGGCTCGTCGTGGACGGCCCAGATGAGCGGCCCGATGTCGGCCTGCAGCCGGATCTCCTCGCGGGTGAGCCGGACGGACTGGGACGCGGCGGCGATCTCCAGGTGCAGCCGGCCATCCAGCCGGCACATCCGGGGCGCGGCGTCCGGGCGGGTCATCTCGGCGAGGGAGCGGCGCAGCCGGTCGACGTCGCCGGGCAGCGAGCGCCGGGCGGCCAGCCGGGCGGCGGCGCCGGCGATCGCGGCGTAGTGGTCGCCGAGGTCGCGCAGCTCCTCGGCGGACAGCGGGAGGAGCCGCTCGTCGAGGTCGAACGTGCGCGCCGGGGCGCGCACGAAGCTGCCGCCGCCGCGGCCGCGCCGGGTCTCGATCAGCCCCTGCTGACGCAAGGCCATCAGCGCTTCGCGTAGAGTTACCGTCGATATCCCGAGATGTCCGGCGAGATCGGTCTCGCTGGGCAGCTGCTCCCCGTCGTCGAGGAGGCCGAGCGCGATGGCGTCGCCGATCCGCCGGACCACGGCGTCGACCCGGGCGGTGTTGTCGACCGGGGCGAACACGACGAGGCGCGCGCCCTCCGCACCGTCCATGGGCCCCCTCTCCCCGTTGACTCAGTGATACCGGATCGTCACTTGAACTAAAACCTATGACTCCATATGTTTTCGTCCATGCCGGCTACAGCGGTGAGGATCCGCGATCTGCGCAAGACCTTCGGTGCCGTCGAGGCGGTGGCGGGCGTCGACCTCGACATCGGGGACGGCGAGTTCTTCTCGATGCTCGGTCCGTCCGGATCCGGCAAGACCACCGTGCTGCGGCTCATCGCGGGCTTCGAGCGCCCGACGTCCGGGACGGTCGAGCTGGCCGGCCGCGACGTCACGGGCCTCGCCCCGTTCGACCGCGACGTCAACACCGTCTTCCAGGACTACGCGCTGTTCCCGCACCTGGACGTGCTCCGCAACGTCGAGTACGGGCTGAAGGTGCGGCGGGTCCCGAAGGCGAAGCGCCGCGAGCGGGCGCTTGAGGCGCTGCGCAGCGTCCGGCTCGACGGCTTCGAGGCGCGCCGGCCCAGCGAGCTGTCGGGCGGGCAGCGCCAGCGGGTCGCGCTGGCGCGCGCGCTGGTCAACGAGCCGAAGGTGCTGCTGCTGGACGAGCCGCTCGGCGCCCTCGACCTGAAGCTGCGCGAGGAGATGCAGGTCGAGCTGAAGACGATCCAGCGCCGCGCCGGCATCACGTTCGTGTTCGTCACGCACGACCAGGAGGAGGCGCTGACCCTCAGCGACCGCATCGCGGTCCTCGACGGCGGCCGCGTCCAGCAGGTCGGCACGCCCGCCGAGGTGTACGAGCACCCGGCGACCGAGTTCGTGGCCGGCTTCGTCGGCACGACCAACCGGATCGGGGACGTCTGCGTGCGGCCGGAGAAGCTGCACGTGCGCATCCTCGACGGCGGCGACGCCCCCGGCGACGGCGAGGGCGCCGCGCCGGACGGCGGGACGGGCGGGCCGGCGGGGGACCGGCACGCCGAGGGCACCATCGCCGAGGTCGTCTACGCGGGCGCCGTCACGAGGTTCGTGGTGGACCTGGAGTCCGGCGACCGGGTCGTCGCGCTCCGGCAGAACCTCGCGGCCTCCCCGGCGGAGGCGACCCGCCACCGCGGCGCCCGCGTCCGGGTCGGCTGGCAGGCGGCGCACGAGTTCCGGGTCGCCGGTGCCGCACCGAGCACTGAAACCTCCGCGAAAACCCCCAACTAAAGAGGAGTTCCTCATGTGGTCCACGCGCATGGCGCTCGCCGCCGCGGCGGCGCTGGCGATCGGACTGGCCGCCGCCGGCTGCGGCGGCGACTCGGGAGACAAGGCGTCCGGAGCCGGGCAGGGCGGCTTCACGGTCCCGAAGGTCCCGATGCAGAAGTCGCTCGGCCAGGGCGAGGGCCAGGTCAACCTGGTCGCCTGGGCCGGGTACGCCGAGGACGGCTCCAACGAGAAGACGGTCGACTGGGTCCACCCGTTCGAGAAGCAGACCGGCTGCAAGGTCAACACCAAGATCGCCGGCACCTCGGACGAGATGGTCGCGCTGATGAAGACCGGCCAGTACGACACGGTCTCGGCGTCCGGCGACGCGTCGCTGCGGCTCATCGCGTCCGGCAGCGTCGCCCCGGTCAACACCGCGCTCGTGCCGAACTACGCCGACATCTTCGCCGGGCTGAAGAACAAGCCGTGGAACTCGGTGAACAACGTGGCCTACGGCATCCCGCACGGCCGCGGCGCCAACCTGCTGATGTGGCGCACCGACAAGGTGAAGCAGGCCCCCGACTCGTGGGGCGCGGTGTTCGACGCCAACTCCCCGTACAAGGGCAAGGTCACCGCCTACGACTCGCCGATCTACATCGCCGACGCGGCGCTCTACCTGATGTCGGCCCGCCCCGAGCTCGGCATCAAGGACCCGTACGCGCTCGACCAGAAGCAGTTCGACGCGTCCGTGGCGCTGCTGAAGCAGCAGCGGGGCATCATCGGCGAGTACTGGTCCGACTACACCAAGGCCGTCCAGTCGTTCAAGAGCGGCGACACCCTGCTCGGCACGACCTGGCAGGTCATCACGAACTACGTGGAGGCCGCGAAGGCGCCGGTGAAGGCGATCGTGCCGAAGGAGGGCTCGACCGGCTGGTCGGACACCTGGATGGTCGCGGCGAAGGCCAAGCACCCGAACTGCGCCTACCAGTGGATGAACTACATCGTGTCCCCGAAGGCGAACGCGCAGGTCGCCGAGTGGTTCGGTGAGGCCCCGGCGAACGCCAAGGCCTGCCAGGAGACCGCGGACAAGAAGTTCTGCGACACCTTCCACGCCACCGACGAGACGTACTTCTCCAAGGTGCACTTCTGGACGACGCCGATCGCCCAGTGCCTGGACGGCCGCAAGAACGTCAAGTGCGTCGACTACTCCAAGTGGACGCAGGCATGGACGGCGATCAAGGGATGACCGCGTCCCCGGCGGCGTCCACCGCCGGTGAGGCATCCGCCCGCCCGGCGCCGGGTCCCCGGCGCCGGGCGGCGGCGCTGCTGCACCGCCGGCCGGCGCTGCGGCTGTCCCTGCTGCTGTCGGCGCCGCTGGCCTGGCTGGTGGTCGCCTACCTCGGCGCGCTCGCCGCGATCTTCGTCACCGCGTTCTGGTCGGCCGACACCTTCACCGGCGCGGTCGTCCGGCAGTTCACCCTCGCCAACTTCCAGGACCTGTGGAACGAGCCCGTCTACCGGACGATCGCGCTGCGCAGCCTCGGCGTCGCGGCGGCCGTCACCGCCATCGACACCGCCATCGGGTTCCCCATGGCGCTGTACATGGCGAAGGTGGCCCGGCCCCGGTACCGGCCGTACCTCGTCATCGCGATCCTGGCGCCGCTGTGGGCGGCCTACCTCGTCAAGGCGTACGCGTGGCGGGTGATCCTGGCGCACGGCGGCCTCGCCGACGAGGCGCTGAAGCCGTTCGGGCTCTCCAGCCCCGGATACGGCCTCACCGCCACGATCATCGTGCTGGCCTACCTGTGGCTGCCCTACATGATCCTGCCCGTCTACACCGGCCTGGAGCGGCTGCCGGACTCGCTGCTGGACGCCTCCGGCGACCTCGGCGCCCGCCCGTGGCGCACCTTCCGCTCGGTCGTGCTGCCGATGGTGTTCCCGTCCCTGGTCGCCGGGTCGATCTTCACCTTCTCGCTGTCGCTCGGCGACTACATCACCGTCAAGATCGTCGGCGGCCGGAGCCAGCTGCTCGGCAACGTCGTCTACGACAACATCGGCGCCGCCAACAACCTGCCGTTCGCCGCGGCCGTCGCCACGATCCCCGTCGTGGTCATGCTGGTCTACCTCGCCGCGGCCCGCCGCACCGGCGCCCTCAGGGAGCTGTGATGACCCTCTCGCCCGCCGCGCGGACGGCCCTGCGCGCCGTGATGATCCTCGGGCTCGCGGTCGTCTACGTGCCGCTGCTCGTCGTGCTGATCAACTCCGTCAACGCCGACAAGACGTTCGGCTGGCCGCCGACGGACCTCACCGGACGCTGGTGGGCGCACGCGCTCGACAACCCGGGCGCCCGCCAGGCCGTCTGGACGAGCGTCAAGGCCGGCGTCGGCGCCACCGCCGCCGCCATGGTCCTCGGCACCATGGCGGCGTTCGCCGTCGCCCGGTACCGCTTCTTCGGCCGCGAGACCGTCTCGCTGGTGGTGGTGCTGCCGATCGCGCTGCCCGGCATCGTCACCGGCATCGCCCTCAGCAACGCCTTCCAGGTCGTCCTGGAGCCGCTCGGCATCGGCCTCGGCCTGTTCACCGTGATCGTCGGGCACGCCACGTTCTGCGTCGTCACCATCTACAACAACGTGCTGGCCCGGCTGCGCCGCACCGGCACCAGCCTGGAGGAGGCGTCCGCCGACCTCGGCGCCGACACCTTCCAGACGTTCTGGTACGTGACGCTGCCGAACCTGCGCTCGGCGCTGCTCGCCGGCGGGCTGCTGTCCTTCGCGCTGTCCTTCGACGAGATCATCGTGACCACGTTCACCGCGGGCCCCGGCTCCCAGACCCTGCCCATCTGGATCTTCGACAACCTGTTCCGGCCCAACCAGGCCCCGGTCGTCAACGTCCTCGCCGCCGCCCTGATCGTCCTCTCGATCATCCCGATCTACCTCGCCCAACGCCTCTCCAGCGCCAGCCCAGGGGGGCGCCCCCCTGGAACCCCCGTCAGCGGTTGAGAGGCTGTTTCGCGCTCCGCTAGAGCTCCGCGCGAAACAGCCTCTCAACCGCCGGGCAGGCCCGCTGCGCTCGCTGCACTCGCTCCGCGTGCCTGCCCGTGACCGGTGGCTGAGGTTCCACCTGCCGGGGCTGGGGTTCCAGCCGCCGGGGCTGAGGTTCTACCTGGTCGGGGCTGGGGTCGCCCCCTGGGCTTAACGGTGCGCTTGGGAGGTCTCGATCCAGCGGTCCAGGAGGGTGGCGGCGGCGCCGGAGTCGACGGCCTCGGCGGCGCGGTCGCGGGCGGCGGCCAGCGTCGGGGTGAGCTCGTCGGCGGACGGGGCGCCCTCGTAGGCGGTGATCAGCGCCGCCGCGTTCAGCAGGACCATGTCGCGGACGGGCCCCTCCCGGCCGGCGAACGTCTCCCGCGCCACCCGGGCGTTGAAGGACGCGTCGGCGCCGCGCAGGTCCTCCGGGCGCGCCGGGGGGATGCCGAGCGCGGACGGGTCGAAGGTCGTCTGCGTCGCCGTCCCGTCGCGCACCACCCACACGGTCGAGGTGCCGGTGGTGGTCAGCTCGTCCAGGCCGTCGTCGCCGCGGAACACCAGCGACGAGCAGCCCCGCGCGGCGAACACGCCGGCGATCACGCCCGCCATCCGCGGATGGAACACCCCGACCGCCTGCGCCCCCGGCCGCGCCGGGTTCGTCAGGGGGCCGAGGAAGTTGAACACCGTGGGCGTGCCCAGCTCGCTGCGGGTCCGCGAGGCGTACCGCAGCGCCGGGTGGAAGCGCGGCGCGAAGCAGAAGGTGATGCCGGTCTCCGCGACGACCGCCGCCGTCGCCTCCGGGGACAGGTCGATCGCGACGCCGAGGTGCTCCAGCAGGTCCGCGGCGCCGCAGGACGACGACGCGGCCCGGTTGCCGTGCTTGACGACCCGGACGCCGGACGCCGCCGCCACCACCGCCGCCATCGTGGAGATGTTCACCGTGTGGGCGCGGTCGCCGCCGGTGCCGACCAGGTCCGCGATGCGGCCCGGCACGTCCACCGGGGTGGCGTTGTCCATCATGCCGTCGGCGAGGCCGGACACCTCCGCGACGGTCTCGCCCTTGGCGCGCATCGCGACCGCGAACCCCGCGATCTGCGCGTCGGTGGCCTCCCCGGCCATGATCGTGTTCATCGCCCAGGCGGTCTCCTCGCTGGTCAGCGACTCGCCGTCGAGCAGGGCGTTGAGCAGTGCGGGCCAGGTCGTGCGGGCGTCCATCTATCCCCCAGGTGCGGTGGGTCCGGAGGGAGCGCGCCGGGCTCGTCCCGACCCGGCCGGGGTGCGGACCGGGGCGGCGCCCAGAGCCTCCCCGGCGAAACGGTCTTTACAGGGCCGGAAGGCGGTTCTCGAGACGCCAGCGCATGAGGCCGGCGAGCTCCTTCGCCAGCGCCATCGGGTCCAGCGGAAGGCTCACCACGGCGTCGGCGCGCGACCAGGTCGCCAGCCAGCCGTCGTCGCGCCGCCCGATGATCGCCAGCACCGGCGGGCAGTCGTACACCTCGTCCTTGGCCTGCCGGCAGACGCCGAGACCGCCCGCGGGCTGCGCCTCGCCGTCCACGACCAGGACGTCGATGCCGCCCTCGTCGAGCCGCGCCACCACGGCGGGCTGGGTCGCGCGCTCGACGAACTCCACCTGCGGAAGATCGGCGGCGGGGCGTCGCCCGATCGCCATCCGGATCTGTGCGCGGGTGTTCGCGTCGTCGCTGTAGACGAGAACCTTCATCGGGCTCTCCGGGGCGGTGGTGCTCATGACACGGAAGGCTACCGGTTCGTTCCCGCGCGCACGAGATCCAGGTCATGTTTCCCCGCGTCGCGGCCACCGGAAGGCCAGGTGCGGGCAAAGATCGCCGGAGCCCGCGGCACCGTGCCGGAGGCCGGGTGACACGTTCGGGAACTCTAGGAGGGGGGTCATGCGTCACTCACGGGATAGGGGCGCAATAATGCTGCCCGTGACAGCATCCGCGATAGAGACAACACCTCACGCACGGGCGAACCGTCCCAATCTGGTCAGCGTGGGGACGATCGTTTGGCTGTCGTCCGAGCTGATGTTCTTCGCGGCGCTGTTCGCGATGTTCTTCACGATCCGCTCTGTGACGATCGGCCAGTCCGGGCACGACGCCTGGCCGGGCGCACCGCTGAACCTGCCGCTGTCGACGGCCAACACGACCGTGCTGGTGCTGTCGTCGGTGACCTGCCAGTGGGGCGTGTTCAAGGCCGAGGCCGGCAAGGTCGGCCGCGACGGCGGCCTGCTGAACGTCGCCCGCTGGGGCCTGCGCGAGTGGTACGTCCTGTCCTTCCTGATGGGCCTCTACTTCGTGGCGGGACAGGCCTTCGAGTACTACAGCCTGGTCACCAAGGACGGCCTCACGTTCTCCTCGTCGGCCTACGGCTCGGTCTTCTACCTGGCCACCGGTTTCCACGGTCTGCACGTCATCGGCGGCCTGGTCGCGTTCCTGTTCGTCCTCGGCCGGACGTTCGCCGCGAAGCGATGGACGCACGAGCAGGCGACGAGCGCGATCGTCGTGTCCTATTACTGGCACTTCGTCGACGTGGTGTGGATCGGCCTGTTCTCGGTCGTCTACCTGCTCGACCACTGACCCGCTGACCACCCAGACATGACCCGAACGGGGATTTCCGTGAGAAGGATCACCGCATGGCGACGGCGCCCCTGGGCGGGCTACGCCGTCGTGCTGGCGGCCCTGGCGGCGATCGGCGTCATCTACGCCGGTTTCGCGCCGCAGACTGGACGCGCCGAGGCGGAGAGCACGGCCCAGGCGGCGCAGGACCTGAAGAACGGCCAGCAGCTGTTCAACAAGAACTGCGCCAGCTGCCACGGCCTGAACGCCGAGGGCACCAAGGACGCCAAGGGCAAGCCGATCGCGCCGAGTCTGCTCGGGGTTGGGGCGGCCAGCGTCGACTTCCAGGTCAGCACGGGCCGCATGCCCGCGATGAGCCCTGGTGCGCAGTTCCCGCGCAAGACGCCGATCCCCGCCTTCAACACCCAGATCAAGACCGACTACGAGGACGAGGCCAAGCGCAAGGCGGCCGAGCAGCAGAAGGCGCAGGCCGAGAAGAACCTCGCCGACCTGCGGGCCTACATCTCCTCGCTCGGCGGCGGCCCGGAGGTCCCGCCGGCGTCGGCGACCGACCCGACCAAGGGCGACGTGGCGCTCGGCGGCAAGCTGTTCCGCACGAACTGCGCCCAGTGCCACAACTTCACCGGGCAGGGCGGCGCGCTGACGGGCGGCAAGTACGCCCCGCCGCTGTCCAAGAGCGACGTCACGCCCACGCAGATGTACGAGGCGATGCTGACCGGCCCGCAGGCGATGCCGGTGTTCAACGACACCACGCTCACCCCGCAGGACAAGCAGGCGATCATCTCCTACCTGGTGCAGACCCGCGAGCAGCCGAACCCCGGCGGTAACGGCCTCGGCCGCATCGGCCCGGTGTCGGAGGGCCTGGTCGGCTGGCTGGTCGGGCTCGGCCTGCTGGTGATGGCGGCGATGTGGATCACCGCGAAGAAGCCGAAGAAGCTGAAGAAGTCATGAGCGACGAGAACAAGGACACCGCCGGCTCGAAGGAGCCCGGCGAGGGCGGCGGCGCGCACGGGCGCGTGATCGGCACGCCGTCTCCGGCGAGGGACAGGACCCTGCTCGCGCAGGACGACATCTCCGCGCCCGCGGGCGTCGGGGAGGAGCTGGACGAGGCGTCGGCCAAGCGCGCCGAGCGCGTCGTCGCGACGTTCTTCCTGCTGGCGTTCGCCGCCAGCGTGGCGTTCATCGCGTACTACATCGGCTGGAGCGGCCGCAACGGCGGCATGCACGGCGTGACCCGGACGCGCGAGTCCAACTACTGGCTCGGCGGCCTGATGGCGCTGTCGTTCCTCGCGCTGGCCGCGGGCGTCACCATCTGGGTGCGCCGGCTCATGACCAGCAAGCCGATCGTGCAGGAGCGGCACAACCTGCAGGCCGACGAGGAGACCCGCGCGGCCTTCACCCAGGACTTCCTGGAGGGGGCGTCCGACAGCGGCCTGACCAAGCGCCCGCTGCTGCGCCGCACGCTGCTGCTGGCGGCGGCGCCGCTCGGCCTGGCGCCGCTGGTGCTGCTGCGCGACCTCGGCCCGCTGCCGGAGAAGCGGCTGCGCTCCACCTACTGGGGCGAAGCGGTCAAGAAGGCGCAGGCGCAGGGCAAGAAGGGCGTCCGCCTCGTGGTGGACGGCACCAACAAGCCGCTGCGGGTCAGCGACTTCTCCTCGCCCGGCGGGATGATCACCGTCCTGCCCGAGGGCATCGAGGAGGGCGTGCCCGAGGACCAGGTGCTGACGCAGAACGCGAAGGCCGTCACCATCCTGATCAACGTGCCCGAGAACGAGTTCAAGCCCGCCAAGGGACGCGAGAACTGGCACATCAACGGGATCGTGGCGTACTCGAAGGTCTGCACGCACGTCGGCTGCCCGGCCGCGCTCTACGAGCAGACCACGCACCACATCCTGTGCCCGTGCCACCAGTCGACGTTCGACGCGACCGACGCGGCCAAGGTCGTGTTCGGCCCGGCGGCGCGTCCGCTGCCGCAGCTTCCGCTGGCGGTCGAGGACGGCTACATCGTCGCCACGAGCGACTACCACGAGCCGATCGGCCCGAGCTTCTGGGAGCGCGGATGAGCGAGGCGACAGCCGGGGCCACGGCTCCGAAGGCGGTCGAGGGACCGCTCAACTTCATCGACGACCGGCTCGGTTCCACCACCTTCTTCAAGCGGAACATGAAGAAGGTCTTTCCGGACCACTGGTCGTTCATGCTGGGCGAGATCGCCCTGTACTCGTTCATCATCCTGCTGCTGACCGGGACGTTCCTGACGCTCTGGTTCAAGCCGAGCATGAACGAGGTCATCTACAACGGCTCGTACACGCACCTGAAGGGCGTGCAGATGTCGGAGGCGTACGCCTCCACGCTGCACATCAGCTTCGACGTGCGCGGTGGCCTGCTCATGCGGCAGATCCACCACTGGGCGGCGATCCTGTTCATGGCGTCGATCCTGGCGCACATGCTGCGGGTGTTCTTCACCGGCGCCTACCGCAAGCCGCGCGAGCTGAACTACCTCATCGGCATCAGCATGTTCGTCCTCGGCATGCTGGAGGGCCTGTTCGGGTACTCGCTGCCGGACGACCTGCTGTCCGGCACGGGCCTGCGCATCACCCAGGGCGTGCTCGAGGCGATCCCGCTGGTCGGCACGTACGGCTACATGTTCCTGTTCGGCGGGGAGTTCCCCGGCCAGGACATCGTGCCGCGCCTGTACATGCTGCACATCCTGCTGATCCCCGGCCTGATCCTGGGCCTGGTGACCGCGCACATGATGATCATGTGGGTGCAGAAGCACACCGCGATGCCGGTGAAGAACCAGACCGAGCAGCAGGTGTACGGCTACCCGTTCTACCCGGTCTTCATGGCCAAGACGGGCGCGTACTTCCTGTTCACCTTCGGTGTCATCGCGCTGCTCGGCGCGTTCGCGCAGATCAACCCGATCTGGCTGTTCGGACCGTACGATCCGGGCGCCATCTCCGCGGGCTCCCAGCCGGACTGGTACATGGGCGTCCTGGAGGGCGCGCTGCGCATCATGCCGAACTGGGAGGTCAGCGCCTGGGGCCACACGGTCAGCTTCAACGTGCTGATACCGGCGACGATCCCGCTCGGCATCGTCTTCGGCGGCGCGATGGCCTGGCCGTTCGTCGAGCAGTGGGTCACCGGGGACAAGCGGCACCACCACGTCAACACCCGTCCGCGCAACGCCCCGATCCGCACCGCCACCGGCGTCGCGGCGGTCACGTTCTACGGGCTGCTGTGGCTGGCGGGCGCGAACGACGTCCTGGCCGACAAGTTCGACCTCTCCCTGTACGCCACGACCTGGTTCTTCCGGGTGACGATCTTCGTCGGGCCGTTCCTGGCCTTCATCATCACCAAGCGGATCTGCCTGGGGCTGCAGCGCAAGGACGCGGACGTCGTCGGGCACGGCGTCGAGTCGGGCGTCATCCTCATGTCGCCGGAGGGCCGGTTCTCCGAGCGGCACGAGCCGGCGCGCGAGGAGCAGCGGGCGGTCCTGCTGTCGAAGGAGAACACCCGTCCGGAGGCGCCGCAGCGCGACGCCAACGGCATCCCGGCCGCGAAGGGCCCGCTCGGGCACCTGCGGTCGCGGCTGAACCGGGCGTGGACCTTCGACGACATCCCCGTCGAGGAGCACGAGCACGGCGAGCACGCGGAGATCGAGGGCGGCAAGCAGTCGCACGAGATCAGCCACTGATCGCGGAGCCCGATCGAGGGGCCCGGCACCGGACGACGGTGCCGGGCCCTTCGCTTTGCCCGGCCCCTGCCTGCCCGGCCGCCGCCCGGCGCGCGCCGATGTGCGCGCTGCGCGGCGTTCCGGCTGCTCCGGGGCGGTGCGGGGTCCGTATCCTGGCCGACGATGACCAAGACCCTGGTGGTGACCAACGACTTCCCGCCCCGTCCCGGCGGGATCCAGGCGTTCGTGCACGGCCTCGCCGTCCGGCGCCCGCCCGGCTCGGTGGTGGTGTACGCGCCGGCGTGGAAGGGGGCGGCGGCGTTCGACGCGGTGCAGCCGTTCGACGTCGTGCGGCATCCCGGGTCGCTGATGCTGCCGGAGCCGGGCGTGCTGTGCCGCGCGTCCGCGCTGATGCGCGCGGAGCGCTGCGACTCGGTGGTGTTCGGCGCGGCGGCGCCGCTGGGGCTGCTCGCGCCGGCACTGCGGCGGCGCGGGGCGGAGCGGATCGTCGGGATCACGCACGGGCATGAGGCGGGCTGGGCGTCGCTGCCGGTCGCGCGGTCGCTGCTGCGCCGCATCGGAGACGACGTGGACGCCCTCACCTACCTGGGTGAGTACACGCGGTCGCGGATGGCGCGCGCGCTGTCCCCGGCCGGTGCCGCGCGGATGGCGCGGCTCGCGCCGGGCGTCGACGAGACGCTCTTCCGCGCCGGAGCCGGCGGCGCGGAGATCAGGGCGCGGCACGGCCTGGCGGACCGGCCCGTCGCGGTGTGCGTGTCCCGGCTGGTGCCCCGCAAGGGGCAGGACGCCCTGATCCGGGCGTGGCCGCGGGTGCTGGCGACGGTCCCCGACGCGGCGCTCCTGCTCGTCGGCGGCGGCCCGTACCGCGCGGAGCTGGAGCGGCTCGCGGCGTCCGAGGGCGTGGCCGGGTCGGTCGTGCTCACCGGAAGCGTGCCGTGGGAGGAGCTGCCCGCCCACTACGACGCCGGGGACGTCTTCGCGATGCCCTGCCGGACGCGCCGCCGCGGCCTGGACGTCGAAGGGCTCGGCATCGTCTACCTGGAGGCGTCGGCGACGGGCCTGCCGGTCGTCGCGGGCGACTCCGGCGGCGCCCCCGACGCCGTCCTCGACGGCGAGACGGGCGTGGTGGTGCCCGGCCGGTCGGTGCCGCGGGTCGCGGACGCGGTCGCGGGCCTGCTCGCGGACCCGGAGCGGGCCGCGGCGATGGGCCGCGCGGGCCGCGCGTGGGTGGAGCGGGAGTGGCGCTGGGAGGTGCAGGCGGCCCGCCTGGACGCCCTGCTGCACGGCTGACCCGGCGGATGTGGCGCCGCGGTCACGGCCCCGGACCGGTGCGCGGCCAGAAGCATACGGCCGCCGCGTATCGCACGCCCCGTGCCGGGTGACAGGATGCGCAGTATGGAGAACGCGGACATCGAGGATGTGTGGGCACGGGTTCCCGGCGAGACCGCGCGGTGGCTGCACGACCTGGATCCCGACCACTGCTACTCGGGGTTCGAGCCGCCCCGCAACCCCGACTCCGCCTGGCTCTTGCACGCGATGTACGCGTGGGAGGAGGGCCTGGTCACCACGACGCACGACGACGTCCACCAGTCGGTGCTGGGCGCGGGGCTGGTGGAGCCGCCCGACCCGGCCGGGGAGGCGCCGGGCGACGTGGGCGACCTGCTGGAGGGCGCGATCGTCACCGGCACCGAGCTCGGCCGCAGCGGCGACCCCGGCGCGGGCTGGCGGCGGCTGCGCTGGCGGGAGCTGGCGCGCGGGTTCGGCGAGCCCGCGGTGCCGGAGGGGGAGCTGCCCGGCAACCGCTGCCTGCGGCAGGGACATCCGGCGGGGAGCTGGTCGGCGGCCATCCGGCCGCCCGCGGAGGGCTGCCTGGACCGGGAGAGCTGGCACCGGCTGGTCGGGGTGCTGCTGCGGCACAGCCCGGCCGGCGCCGCCACCCGCTGCCTGGCCTACTACTGCCCGCTCGTCACCGCGGACTGGGACGACGAGACGGTCCTGGCGGGCCGGCTGGGCGACGCGGCCCGGCTGTACGACCACCCGGCGATGACGAGCTGCCCGTCCGACCTGTGGGCGGAGGACCGCTCCTGGGTCGTGTACTGCGACTGGGACCTGTGGGGCACGAAGGTCGTCGGCCCGACCTCGCTCGTCCAGGCGCTGCTGGACGACCCCGAGCTGGAGGCCGTCCGCCTGCCCTGGACCCGCTAGCCGCGCACGGTCCCGGGACGGGGCCCCGCCCCCGCGCCGTAGGCGGGGCCCGTCCCGGGACCGGCGGGTCGAGGGGGGCCGTGCCCGTGCTCCGGAGACCGGTTCCACGCGCACGCCCCTGCCGAGGTGGGTGCGATCCTGCGCCGGCCGGTCCAGCGCCCGGTGGGGGAGGACCTGGAGACGGGCGCGCCGCGAAGGGCCGGCCCGCGGGGCCGGATCGGTGCCGCGTGGACGGGTCCCGGGGGCACGGCCCCGGTTCGACGACCGGACGCCCGGGAGTGGTGGGCCTTCCGGCTGCGGGGAGGAGCGGTCCCGGTGAAGCGCTGCGCCATCTCGGGGCCCTCCCGCCGCTGTGCGTGCACGGTCATCGACGTCCCCGACGCTAGGCCGCGGGACGCCCGCCGGCACGCCCGTTAAAGCGGACTTAAGGGGTGGATTACTCATGGCTAATTCATCGGCCAGGTTCGGCCTCAAAACGGTCGTTACTCCCCATGTCCATTTCCGGCTCCCATTGAGATGATCTCCATTCGGGGGCTGGGGGAGGGGAGCGCGGATGCGATCGCGGAGCGTCGGCGTGCTCGCGGTGCTGGTGGCGGTGGCCCTCGCCGGCGGGCTCGTCGCGGCCTGGCGGCTGCGCGGCGGGCGCGGCGCCGGGACGCCGGAGGAGATCGCGGCGGACTACTTCGCCGCCTGGCGGCGCGGGGCGCTGGACGACATGCGCGACCTCGTCGCCGACCCGCCCGGCGACTTCGCCCGGCAGTACCGGGCGCTGTCGCGCGGCCTCACGGTCACCTCGATCATGGTCGAACCGCGCCCGGTGGTGCGGACCGGCCCCGGCGCGGCGCACGCCGACTTCACCGTCACCCGCACGCTCGCCGGGCACGGCGAGTGGTCGTTCGGGGCGGTGCTGCGCCTCGGCCGCGTGGACGGGCGGTGGCGGGTGCTGTGGACGCCCGCGACCCTCTACCCCGGCCTGAAGGGCAGGGGGACGTGGTCGCTCGCCCAGGTGCGGCTGCCCGCCGTCACGCTCGTCGCCCGCGACGGCAAGGCGCTGCCCGACACCGGGCTCCTCGCGCCCTACCTGGCCGAACTCGTCGACGACCTGACGCCGGAGGGCTACGACGAGGCCAGGTGGGTCATCGAGATGCGCGACGGCGACGGGCCGCCGCAGCGGGTGAAGGTGCTCGGCGGCGCGCCGGGCAGGAGGATCCGCACGACCCTGGACCGGCGGTGGCAGACGGCCGCCGAGAAGGCCGTCCGCTCCGTGCCCAAGGCGGCGGCGATCGTCGCGCTGCGGCCGTCCACCGGCGAGGTGCTGGCCGTCGCGGACGCCCTCGGCGGGCTCGGCGCGTTCGCCGGCCTCTACCCGCCGGGCTCGACGTTCAAGGTCGTCACGGCGGGCGGGCTGGTCGCGGACGGGGCGGGGCCGGGCACGCCCGCCGACTGCCCGGCGTCCGTCGTCACCGCGCAGCGGACGATCCGCAACGACGAGGGCCACGAGCTGGGGCGCACGACGCTGAGCGGCGCGTTCGCCGCGTCCTGCAACACCACGTTCGCGCGCCTCGGCGTCGAGAGCCTGGGCGCCGGCAAGCTCGCCGCGAGCGCCCGCAGGTTCGGGTTCGAGACGAGGTTCTCGCCCGGGGTGCGGATGCTGGAGGGCGGCTTCCCTGGCGTGCAGAGCGGCGCGGAGCTGGCGGAGGCGGCGATCGGGCAGGGCCGCGTCCAGGCGAGCCCGCTGCTGATGGCGAGCGTCGCGGCGGCCGTCGCGGACGGATCGTGGCGGCCGCCGCGGCTGGTGGCGGCGAAGCTGGTTCGCGAGAGCGGCGGCGACACGCCGGACCCGCACCCGATCCCCGGGGCCGCCGCGCTGCGGTCGATGATGCGGGCGGTGGTCACCGGCGGCACCGCCGCGGGCGCCGGCCTGCCGGACGGCACGGCGGGCAAGACGGGGACCGCCGAGTACTCCGACGACGGCTCGGCGCACGCCTGGTTCATCGGATACCGCGGCGACCTGGCGTTCTCGGTGTTCGTCCAGGACGGCGGGTCCGGGCCGAGGACGGCCGCGCCGCTCGCCGCGGCGTTCCTGCGCTGACCGGCCGGAAAATGGCGCGGAACGGCTGAACCCCCGCCGTTCCGCGCGCGTACTCCCACGATGAGCGGAACGGCCGCGAAGACGGCTTGAACCGTTTTTTGTCACCAACCCTCTTCTGAGGGACCAATGGGGCGTATGCTCCGGTGGTGATCGGCGGGATCCATTGCGCATCCCGTACGGGAACGCGGCGGGAGCGAGCGGGCTCCGCACACCGCGCTCCCGATGTCTCAGCAGGACCGCCGCCGGGCCGCGCGCCCGGACGGCACCGAGCCGACCCGGCGTTCGCCTGCGCTCCGCCTCCTCCACAGGAGAGGGCATGGCGCGACGTGACGACGGGCATGCGTCCCGGATCAACACGCATGCTTCACCGTGGGCGCGGGCACCCGAGCGTCCCTCGCCGGGGGCGCGGCCCGCACCCGGCCGCCGGCCGGACGAGCCGCAGTGGCCTGAGGGGTCGTGGTGGTCGGAGCAGCCGGGATGGGACGAGCGGGGCCGGCGGCGCAGGCGCGAACCGACGCGCCGTGACGTCCGGCGGCGCGAGAAGAACCGGACACGGCGGCAGCCGGAGCGCCGGTCGGCGTACCGGGCCGAGCGCCGAGCCGACCACCGGGCCGAGTACCGGGCCGAGGCGCCCGCCGCGGCCCGGCGCCGCGAGCCCGCCCGAGGCTCAGGGCGGCGCCCGCCCACCCGGCCCCGTCCCGGACCGAAGGCGAGGCCGCGCGGGCCGCGCATGCCCGGCGACCGGATCGGCGCGGGCGCGCTCATCCTGTCGGCCGTCGTCGGCCTGTCCCTGCTGGGCATAGCCGAGCGGACGCTGCTGGACGGCCGCCCGATCGGCACGACCGAGTCGGTCGGCGCCGGCAAGGGGGCGCGGCACCCGAAGGGCCACGCCACCGCCGCGCCCGGCGCGCAGCAGCCGCACCGGCAGGCGCCCGCCGCGTCGGGCGCCCCCGCCGCGCCGGCGCGTCCGGACGCGCAGGCGCTGGCGGCGCAGGTGCGCAAGCTGACCCTCGCCCAGCGGGGCGCCGCGGCCAAGCAGGCCTACGGCGCCGCGCCGACGCGGGCGCCGATCGTCGCCGCCACCCGGACCAGCGCCGACGGGACGTGGGTGTTCGGCACCACCGCCATCCCCGTCCCGGCGAGCAGCGACGCCGACCCCGAGATCGCGTTCTTCGCGGCCCGCTGGACGGGCCGGGACTGGCGGATCGGCCTGTCCGGCGCCACCGCGTTCGGCACCCTGCTCGGCGCGATGCCCGCCACCGTCATGTCGGCGGCGGAGTCCCGCGCGCTGCGCCGCTACGGCGCGCTGTCCGCCGAGCAGGCCGCCGCCGCGGTCAACGGCACGGGCGCCGGCGACGGGCTGATGCTGCCGTGGAAGAGCGGCACGTCCTGGACGATGCTGACCGCGGACCCCGCCTCCGCGCGGCGCCCGCTGTCCGCGCTGGCGTTCGCGGGCGGCGACGGGCGCGTCCTGGCGTCCGGCGCGGGCCGGCTGTACCGGTTCTGCGGCGACGGCTCCGGGCCCGCGCTGCTCATGGTCGTCCACGCCAGCGGCGTCGCCACCGTCTACGACCGGGTCCGGTCGGCGGCGCAGCTGCGCGACGGCAGCGTCGTCGGGCGCGGCGACCCGCTCGGCCGCACCGGCACCGCCGGGGCCTGCGGCGGCGCCCCGGCCGCCCGCGCCGAGGTCCGCTTCGACCTGCGCCGCGGCGCCGCGCCCGTCCCGCTCGACGGCGCCGTCATCGGCGGCTGGACGTTCAGCGAACGCGCGAAACCGCTGCTCGGATTCGCCGAGCGCGGCCTGCTCCAGGTGCTTCCCGGGGGCCTCATCGCCAACCTCGGCGCGGTCCCCGCGGCGGATGCCCCGCCGTCATCGCCGGCGCCCGGCGACGAGCCGGGCGGCGGCGCAGGATCGGCCGGCGACCCGTCGCCGTCCGCTACCCAGAACAGGAGTCCGAGCGGTGCGAACACGCAACAGTGACGATCCCGCGGTGCCCGCGTGGGTGCTGCGAACCGTGCTCGTCGGCGCGGTGCTGGTGCTCGCCGGCGCCGCGACCCCGCCGGGCGCCGTCGCCGCGGCGCAGGCGCAGTACTTCCTCTCCTTCTACGCGGGCGTCTTCACGCTGCTCGCGCTGACCGGCGCGGTGATGACCGGCCTGCTGGCCACCGAGCGGCTGATCCTGAAGATCCGGCACCGGGTGCTGGCGCAGGGCGCGCACCGCGCCTGCGCGGTCGTCGCGTCGGTGATGGTCATCGCGCACATCGCGGTCAAGGTGCTGGGCGGGCTCGCGACGCCCGCGCAGATCGTGGTGCCGACGCCGGACGCGGTCGGCCTCGGCACCGTCGCGTTCGAGCTGATGGTGCTGATCGCGATCACCGGCGTCCTGCGGACCCGGTTCGTGGCCCGCGCCCGCCCGTGGGTGTGGCGGTCGATGCACGCCGTCGCGTACGTCTCGTGGCCGATCGGGATCCTGCACGGCCTGACCGCGGGACGGGTCGCGGCGAACTGGGTGGTGCTCAGCTACGTGATGAGCGTCGTCTTCGTCGTCATCGCGCTCGCCACCCGGCTCATCGTGGTGATCAAACCGCGCGAGGTCGGGCGGGCGGGCGACGGCTTCGCCGCCGGTGAGCGGGCGGCGGCCGCGGCCGCCGCCCGCCGCGCGCGCGGCCGGTTCCCCGAGCGCGACCCGCGCGCCGCCGTCCCGCGCGGCTACGCCGACCGGCTCGGCTACGACGACCGTCCCGGATACGACGACGATCCGCGCGGATACGACGACCCGCGCGGCGTCGACGACCTGCGCGGTGTGAACGACCTGCGGGGTGTTGACGATTTGCGCGGAATAGACGACCCGCGCCGCATGGACGACCCGCGGGTGACCGGGCCGCTCGGCGGGCGTGACTCCCGCTCCACCGTGACCGACCCGCGCGGCGTGCCGCTGCCGGGCGAGGGCGGCGGCTGGGACACCGAGGTCATCCGATGAGCGCCGTCCACACGGTCTCCAACATCGGCGGCCCCCGGCTGACGCTCGGCTTCGACCGCTTCGACCGGCTCGACCTCGACCGGCACCTCGCGGTGCACGGCCGGCTGCGCGTCCCCTCGCTGGACGACCTGGTCAGGATGGCCGAGCAGGTCGACATGCGAGGACGCGGCGGCGCCGGGTTCCCGTTCGCGCGCAAGCTGACCGCCGTCGCGTCCCGGGTGAACCACCCGACCGCCGACCGGACGCTGCTGCTGCCGGGCGAGAAGGGAGGCGACCGCGGCTCCAGCGAGGACGTCGTCGTGGTCGTCAACGGGGCCGAGGGCGAGCCCGGCAGCGCCAAGGACAAGGTCCTGCTCGGCCGCGCCCCGCACCTGGTGCTGGACGGCGCGCAGATCGTCGCGACCGCGCTCGGCACCCAGCGGATCGTCCTCGCCGTCGAGAGCGACGAGGCGGCCCGGTCGGTGCGCGCCGCGATCGGCGAGCGGCGGATGCCCGCCCGCGTCGTCCGGCTGACCGAGCGGTTCATCTCCGGGGAGAGCGGCGCGGTGATCCGCGCCATCAACGGCGAGACGCCGATCCCGCCGGGCGTGAAGGTCCGCGCCGCCGAGTCCGGGGTGGACGGGTACCCGACGCTGCTGTCCAACACCGAGACGTTCGCGCAGCTCGCGGTGCTGGTCTCGCTCGGCCCCGACCTGTACGCCTCCGCCGGGACCGACGACGAGCCGGGCACCACGCTGCTCACCGTCGGCGGCACCACGGTCGTCGAGGCGCCGTACGGCACGCCGCTGCGGGACGTCCTGAAGCACTGCGACGTGCCGCCCGGCCCCGGCGTGCTGGTCGGCGGCTACCACGGGACGTGGCTCGACCCGGCCGGGGCGGCGCGCGCCGTGCTGTCGCGGGCCGGGATGCGCGCCGTCGGCGGCACGGTCGGCGCCGGCATCATCCTGCCGCTCGCGCAGGGCACCTGCCCGCTCGGCGAGGTCACCCGGATCGCGTCCTACCTGGCCGCGCAGTCCGCCGGGCAGTGCGGCCCGTGCCGGCTGGGGCTGCCCGACGTCGTCCGGGCCCTCAACACGCTGAGCGAGGGCGGCGGGACGGTCGAGGACGTGCGCCGCGCCGCGGCGATCGGGCGCGGCCGCGGCGCCTGCACCCATCCCGACGGGACCGCGCGGTTCGTGCTGTCGGCGGTCGAGGCGTTCGGGGCCGACATCGACGCGCACCGGTACGGCGGCACCTGCGGGCTGCCGACGTTCGGGGTGCTGCCGCTGCCCGTCCCGACCGGGCGGGAGGAGCGGGTGGCGATCGACTGGAGCCGCTGCGACGGCCACGGGCTGTGCGCCTACCTCGTCCCGGAACTGATCCAGCTCGACCGGTACGGCTTTCCGGTGGTGCTCGGAAGCGACATCCCGTCCTGGATGGAGCGGGACGTGCAGAAAGCGGTCGCGATGTGCCCGGCATTGGCGCTGCGGGTCGTCGGGGGAATCCCGGGCGGTCCCGCGCGGCGTTCCTGACGGCGGCCCGCCCGCCATTACGGACGGGCCGGAGAAATGAAAAAGTCCGAGCGACGGTGAACCCCGGGCCCGGCGCGGTGCGTATTCCTCGGCGAAACCGCGCCGGGTCCGTTCTTCGGTGCGCTCCCGGAAGGAGGAAGGGATTTCGGTGAGAAATTCGTACGGTGTCGCGGAACTGCGCCGGCTCCCGCGGTTCGGGCTCCGCCGGGGCCGGGGCCTGCTGCTGCTGGCCGTCGCGGCCGTCGTCGCGGCCGCCCTCGCGGTCCTCCTCAACCCGCGGGTCGCCCCGGCGAACGGCGTCGACAAGGGTGCCACCGTCCCGTCGAAATGGGGCCCGCTGAGCGCCCAGGACCGGCTCCTGCTGGTCAAGGTCCGCCAGGCCGGGCTCTGGGAGATGCCGGCCAGCCAGATGGCCGTGCAGCGCGGCGCGAGCCCCCGGGTGCGCGAGATCGGCACGATCATCAACCAGGAGCACATGCAGCTGGACGCCGACACCCGGGCCACCGCCCAGCAGCTCGGGGTGACCCTGCCGGCCATTCCGAACGGCACGCAGCGGAGCTATCTCCGGGAGCTGGCCGGGCTCGACGGAAAGGCGTTCGACACCGACTACGTGTTCCGGCTGCGGGCCGCGCACGGGCAGGTCCTGCCGTTCGCCGCCACGGCACGCGTGCAGAGCCAGAACACGATCATCCGGGCCTACGCGGAACGCGGGATGAAATTCGTCCTGCACCATATCCAGCTGCTGGAGAGCACCGGCCTGGTCACCAAATCCGCGCTGCACTGACGGGTATCCCACCCCCCGCTCACAGGGAGTACTCAAAATGGGAAGAAGAAGAAAGACCTTCGCCGTGATCGTCCCGGCGGTGCTGCTCGCCGCGTCGGCGTGCAACGACGTCCCCGGGGGCGCCGGGGCGCTGCCCGGCGGCGCGACCGTCACCGCCGATCCGGTCGGGCACGTCCAGAAGTACCGGGGCGGGCACGGCACTCGGACCAGCCCGCCCGCTGACGACGGCGGCGGCCAGCAGAACGGCGGCCAGAACGGCGGCGGGCAGATGCCCGGCATGGGCGACGGCCAGATGCCCGGGATGGGGGACCCCTCCCAGACGGCCGTCCCCAGCCCGCCGGACTCCGGATCGCCGGATCCCGGCCAGACCGATCCGAACCAGCAGAACGGCGACGGTCAGAACGGCGACGGCCAAAATGGCGACGGCCAGAACGGGAACGGTCAGAACGGCGGCGGCCAGAACCAGAACGGCGGCGGGCAGGGCGGCCAGAGCCAGGTGAAGCCGGGCCCGCGCGCCGACCAGTTCGTCGACATCCGCCAGGCGCAGCCCGTGCGGCAGCCGCGGCGCACGCGGGCCGCCTCCACCGGCGTGTTCACGTCCAGCTGCGGCACGAACGCCGGGCAGAAGCACAGCAACCCCGACAACGTGATCGTGGCGCCCGGCGTCCAGAACGGCGCGCACCACATCCACGACTACGTCGGCAACCTCGACACCAGCGCGTTCTCGACGGACCAGACGCTCGCCGCCGCCGGGACGACCTGCACCAACGGCGACCAGTCGACCTATTACTGGCCGGTCGTGCGGCTGCGCGCCGGCAAGGACGGCTCCGACCGCGCGGCGCAGAGCCAGGTGGACGGCAACACCGGCAGCGTCGTCACCCCGGCGAAGGTGCGCCTGCAGTTCCTCGGCAACCCGCGCAGCAAGGTGACGGCGATCCCGCGGTTCACCCGGATCGTCACCGGTGACGCCAAGGCGTCGTCGAAGGGCCCGGCCAACGCGCACGCCCAGTGGACGTGCAGCGGGTTCGAGAACCGGGCGTTCACCGACAAGTACCCGCTGTGCCCGAAGGGCAGCATGGTGGAGCGCGTGCTGAACTTCCCGAGCTGCTGGGACGGGCAGAACACCGACAGCGCGAACCACCGCGACCACATGGTCTTCCCGGACCCGCGGACGGGCCAGTGCCCGCAGGGCCGCAAGGCCGTCCCGCAGCTGCGGATGACGCTGGCCTACAACCTGCCCGCCAAGGCGCTCGCGTTCGCGCTGGACACCTTCCCGGAGGAGGGCCACGACCCGGTGACCGACCACGGCGACTTCATCAACGTGATGAACGACCAGCTCATGCGGAAGGCCGTCGCCGCCATCAACGGGCGCCGCCGCTGATCCCGGTCCCGGGGCCCGTGCGCGCCCGCGCGTAGGATCGCGTCATGGAGATCGTGATCGCGGGCGGGCACGGGCAGATCGCGCTGCGGCTGTCCCGGCTGCTGGCCGGGCGCGGGGACGCCGTGGTGAGCCTCATCCGCAACCCCGACCATGCGGCGGACGTGCGGGCGGCGGGCGCGACGCCGGTCGTCCG
Organism: Actinomadura sp. RB99; assembly: GCF_014706005.1. Taxonomy (NCBI): domain Bacteria; kingdom Bacillati; phylum Actinomycetota; class Actinomycetes; order Streptosporangiales; family Thermomonosporaceae; genus Actinomadura; species Actinomadura sp. RB99. The sequence goes on from NZ_JABMCA010000084.1 coordinate 31,093, forward strand.
GGACCTGGAGGCGGCGTCCGCGGACCAGGTCGCGGGCGACCTGGCCGGCGCGGACGCGGTCGTGTTCGCCGCGGGCGCGGGCCCGGGCAGCGGCGCCGCCCGCAAGGACACCGTCGACCGGGCCGCGTCGGTGCTGCTGGCGGACGCGGCGGAGCGCGCCGGGGTGCGGGGCTTCGTGCAGGTGTCCGCGATGGGCGCGGGCGACCCGCCCGCACCGGGCCGCGACGACGTCTGGGCCGCCTACATCCGCGCCAAGGGCGAGGCCGAGGACGACCTGAGGGCGCGCGGCGGCCTGGACTGGCTGATCCTGCGCCCGGGCCGCCTCACCGACGACCCGGGCACCGGGCTCGTGACGCTCGCCGAGCCGCCGGTCGGGCACGGCGCGGTGACCCGCGACGACGTCGCCGCGGTGATCGCCGCGCTGCTGGACGCCCTGCCGGACGCCCGGCACCGCACGCTCGACCTGCTGAACGGCGACGTGCCGATCGCCGACGCCGTCGCCGCCCTGCGCTGACCCGGCGCGGTCGCGCCGCACGGGCCGGGCGGCGCGGGCGGCGGCGGGCGGTCAGGCGGTGTAGAGGGACTCGATCTCGTCGGCGAAGTCCTTCATCACGACGTTGCGCTTGACCTTCAGGCTCGGGGTCATGTGCCCGGCCTCCTCGGTGAAGTCGACGCCGAGGATGACGTACTTCTTGATGGCCTCGGCGTGGCTGACCGACTTGTTCGCGTCGGCGACGGCGCCCTCGATCTCGGCGATGATGTCGGGGTCGCGGCGCAGCTCGTCCACGGTCATCGCGGCGGGCTTGCCGTGCCGCTCCTTCCAGGGGCCGAGGGCCTCCTCGTCCAGCGTGATCAGGGCGCTGATGAACTTGCGGCCGTCGCCGACCACCAGGCACTGGCTGATCAGCGGGTGGGCGCGCAGCCGGTCCTCCAGCGGGGCGGGCGCGACGTTCTTGCCGGCCGCGGTGACGAGGATCTCCTTCTTCCGGCCGGTGATCTTCAGGAAGCCGTCGGCGTCGAGGGCGCCGAGGTCGCCGGTGTGGAACCAGCCGTCCTCGATCGCCTCCTTGGTGGCGGCCTCGTTGTTCCAGTAGCCGCGCAGCACGTTGATGCCGCGGACCAGGACCTCGCCGTCCTCCGCTATGCGGACGTCCACGCCCGGGATGGGCTTGCCGACGGTGCCGATCCTGATGGCGGTGGGGCGGTTCACGGTCGCCGGCGCGGTGGTCTCGGTGAGGCCGTAGCCCTCCAGGATCGTGATGCCGACGCCGCGGAAGAAGTGGCCGAGGCGCTCGCCGAGCGCGGCGCCGCCGGACACCGCGTACTGCACCCGCCCGCCGACGGCCGCGCGGAGCTTCCCGTAGACCAGCACGTCGAAGACCTTGTGCTTGGCCTTGAGACCGAGGCCGGGGCCGCCGGCCTCCAGCGCGCGGCTGTAGGCGATCGCGGTGTCCGCGGCCGCCTTGAAGATCTTGCCCTTGCCGTCGGCCTCCGCCTTCTGCTCGGCGCCGTTGTAGACCTTCTCGAACACCCGCGGGACGGCGAGCAGGAAGGTCGGCCGGAACGAGGCGAGGTCGGGCAGCAGGCTGGGGATGTCGCTGTGGCCGAGGACGATGCCGCCCTCGATGGTGGCGACCTCGATCAGCCGGGCGAACACGTGCGCCAGCGGCAGGAACAGCAGGGTGGAGCTGCCCTCCACGGCGATCTCGGAGATCGCGCCCTGCACGGCGTTCCGGGCCGTCGCGACGAGGTTCCCGTGGGTGATCTCGCAGCCCTTCGGCCGCCCGGTGGTGCCGGAGGTGTAGACGAGCGTCGCCACGTCGGCGGCGGTGCGCGAGCGGCGGCGCTCGGCGATCGTCGCGTCGGCGACGTCCTTGCCGAGCTCGGTGACCTCGGCGACGGCGCCCGCGTCGATGCCCCAGACGTGCGCGAGGCCCGGGAGCCGGTCCCGGACCTCGCCGACCAGCGCCAGGTGCGCGTCGGTCTCGGCGAACAGCGCCTTGGCGCCGGAGTCGCCGGCGATCCACTCGATCTGCTCGGCGGAGGAGGTCTCGTAGATCGGGACGGCGACGGCGCCGGCCGTCCAGATCGCGTAGTCCAGCAGCGTCCACTCGTAGCGGGTGCGCGACAGCAGGGCGACCCGGTCGCCCGGTTCGACGCCCGCGGCCACCAGCCCCTTGGCGACCGCCGCGGCCTCGGCCGCGAACTCCGCCGCGGTGACGGCGCTCCAGCCGGTGCCGGTGCGGCGGCGCAGCACGATGGCGCCGGGCTCCTCGGCGGCCCGGGTGAAGGGCGCGTCGGTCAGATTGGCGGAGTCGGGGACCTCCACCATCGCGGGGACGCTGAACTCGCGCACGGCCCACTCCTGTGATCGATCTTCGGGGACGGCGGGGGAACCTGCCGGTCCCTCCGAGGGTGAATGATACCCACGAGTAGGAAAACCGTCCGAAAGTGAGCGTTCCGCCCCGGAGCGGCCTGCGGATCGACGGTTAACGGCACGGCAAAGACCGTTCGGCGCGGGCGGGTGGCCGCCGGTCCGTCCCCTACCCTTGACCTGGTCGTATACGGAAGTGGTCGGGGGAGAGCCATGGCCCTGCTCGAAGTGATCGCGCTCACGGCCGCGGACGCGCGCGCCGCGCAGGACGGCGGCGCCGACCGGATCGAGGTCGTGGCCGACATGGGGGCCGACGGGCTCACCCCGGACCCGGACATGGTGGCGGCCGTGCGCGCCGCGACGGCGCTGCCGCTGCGGGTGATGCTGCGGGCCAACGCCGGGTTCCGCACCACCGGCGCGGAGCTGGACCGGCTCGTCCGGGCCGCCGCCGACCTCGCCGCCGCCGGGGCCGACGGGTTCGTGCTCGGCTTCCTCGACTCCTCCGGCCACGTCGACGCCGGCGCGACGGGCAAGCTCGCGTCCGGCTGCGCGCCGCTGCCGTGGACGTTCCACCGCGCCGTCGACCACGCCGCCGACCCCGTCCAGGCGTGGGAGGCGGTCCGGGCGCTCGACGGCGGCCTGGACGCCGTGCTCACGGCGGGCTCGCCGCGCGGCGTGGACGCCGGGGTCGACGTGCTGGTCCGGCGCGCCGCCGAGGACCCCCGCTCCGCCGCGATGATCATGGCGGGCGGCGGGCTGCGCCGCAAGCACGTGGCGGTGCTCGCCGCGGCGGGCGTCACCGCGTTCCACGTCGGCACCGCCGTCCGCCCGGACGGCTCCTGGGACGCCCCCGTCGACCCCGCGCTCGTGGCGGAGTGGCGCTCGCTGGTGTCGGCCGCGGCGGGCTGACGCCCGGAGGGGCGCCCGTTTTCGGGGGAGAGGTCCCCTATTAGAGTCGGTTCATGAGGATCCACGTGGTGAGCGACGTCCATGGCCGCGCGGACGCGCTGAAGAGCGCGGGCGACGGCGCGGACGCGCTCATCTGCCTCGGCGACCTGATCCTGTTCGTCGACTACTCCGACCACGGGCAGGGCATCTTCGCGGACCTGTTCGGGCAGGAGAACGCCGACCGCTTCATCGCGCTGCGCACCGAGAAGCGCTTCGACGAGGCCCGCGAGTTCTCCCGCGGCCTCTGGGCCTCCCTTGAAGGGGACGCGTGGCCGCACATCGAGCGCGCCGTCGACCGGCAGTACGCCGAGCTGTTCGCCGCGATGCCGACCCCCGCCTACCTCACCTACGGCAACGTCGACGTCCCGCGCATGTGGGCGCCGCACCTGCGCGACGGGCACCGCGTCCTGGACGGCGAGACCACCGAGATCGGCGGGCTGCGGTTCGGGTTCGTCGGCGGCGGGCTCCGCACCGAGTACCGCACCCCCTACGAGCTCGACGACGACGCGTACGCGGCGAAGGTCGAGGCGGTGGGGGAGGTGGACGTGCTGTGCTGCCACATCCCGCCCGCCGTCCCCGAACTGCTCTACGACACCGTCGCCCGCCGGTTCGAGCGGGGCAGCGAGGCGATCCTGGACGCGATCCACCGCACGCAGCCGAAATACGTGCTGTTCGGGCACGTCCATCAGCCGCTCGCCGCCCGCATGCGCATCGGCCGCACCGAATGCGTGAACGTGGGCCACTTCCGCGCGCGCGGGGTCCCGTACGTCCTCACGGTGTGACGGATACCGTGCTCTAGACAGCGGCCCGGGCGACGGAATCCCGGGCGCGGGTCCATGGCGAACCGGAGGGAACGCAGATGGCGGACCGCACGAGTTCTTCCATCACCATCAAGGCCGCGAAGGCCGACATCATGGCGGTGATCGCCGACCTGGAGGCATATCCGGACTGGGCGAGCGGGATCCGCGAGTTCACCGTCCAGGAGACCGGCCCGGACGGCCGGGCGCTGCGCGGCCGGCTGACCTTCGACGGCGGCCCGTTCAGCGACACCGTCGGCCTCGCCTACACCTGGGACGGCGACGACCGGGTGAGCTGGGAGCTGGTCGAGAAGGGCGCGGTCGTCACCGGCCTGCACGGCACCTACGCGCTCGCCGAGGCGGGCGACGCCACCGAGGTCACCTACGAGCTGGCGGTCGACGTCCGCGTCCCGATGATCGGCATGGTGAAGCGCAAGGGCGAGAAGCGGATCATCGACTCCGCGCTCAAGGGCCTCAAGCGCCGCGTCGAGCGCTGAGCACGCCCGGAAGGCGGTACCGTTTCACGCCGATGACGGATGGATGATGGAGTCATGACCGACCAGCCGGGTGACCTGATCAACGAGGCGGGCAAGCTCTTCGACGCGGTGCTCAGGCGCGTGGTCGGCGGCGGCTCCCGCGACGACGACCGCGACGACGACCGCGGCGACCGCGCCGACCGCGGCGCCCGCCCCCGCGGCGACGCGGACGACGTGTGGGCGAGCGCGACCGCCGAGCCGCCGCGCTACGCCACCGGCGCCCCCGAGTGCTGCCACTGCCCGGTCTGCCGGGCCATCGCCGCGTCCCGCGAGTCGGGGCACGACGTCGGCCGGCACGTCCGGGAGGCCGGGCAGTCGCTGATGGCCGCCGCGCTGGACGTGGTGCAGGGCTTCGACCGCACCCGCCCCGGCGCGAACCGGAACCGGCCCCCGCGGCCCCGGGATGCGTCGGCGGGCCCCGGGGCGGGTAGGTCCGATCGGTCGGGACGGTCGCCTCGCGACGAGGCCCCGTCCGGCGGGACGCCGCGTGACGAGGCCCCGCGCGACGACGCCGAGCGCGGCCGGACGCCGCGCGGGGAGGCGCCGCGCGGGGAGGAGCCCCGCGAGGAGCCGGGCGACCCGTGGGCGGCCGCCACCGGCGGCGACTCCATCGACATCGGCTAGTGGTGCGGACGGGCTCCAGCCAGGGGCGCGCGAGGAGGAGGAAGCGTACATGGCCCTGACCATCGGCGTGGACGTGGGCGGCACGAAGGTCGCCGCCGGCGTCGTCGACGACCGGGGAACGATCCTGGAGAAGGTCCGGCGGCCGACTCCCTCGACCAACCCCAAGGAGACCGCCGAGACCATCGCCGAGGTCGTCGACCTGCTCAAGGGCAAGTACGCGGAGGTGTCGGCGGTCGGGCTCGGCGCCGCCGGGTTCGTCGACGAGACCCGCTCCACGGTGCTGTTCGCGCCGAACCTCGCCTGGCGCGAGGAGCCGATCCGGGAGAAGGTCGAGCACCTCGTCGGGCTGCCCGTCGTGGTGGAGAACGACGGCAACGCCACCGCCTGGGGCGAGGCGAAGTTCGGCGCGGGCCGCGGCGAGAACTTCCTGGTGCTGGTCGCGCTCGGCACCGGCATCGGCGGCGGCATCATCATCAACGGCGAGCTGTACCGCGGCCGGTTCGGGATCGGCGCCGAGATGGGGCACTTCCGGGTCGTCCCCGACGGGCGCCGGTGCGGCTGCGGCAACCGCGGCTGCTGGGAGCAGTACGCCAGCGGGAACGCGCTCGTGCACGAGGCCCGCGACCTCGCGCGGGTCGCGCCGGCGATGGCGGGCCGGCTGCTGGAGCTCGGCGGCGGCCGCCCGGAGGGCATCAGCGGGCCCGAGGTGTCGCAGGCCGCCCGCGAGGGCGACAAGGCCGCGCTGGAGTGCTTCCGGACGATCGCGCACTGGGCGGGCCAGGGCCTCGCCGACCTCAGCGCGATCCTGGACCCGGGCGCGTTCATCATCGGCGGCGGCCTGTCCGACGCGGGCGACCTGCTGCTCGACCCGATCCGCGTCGCGTTCGAGGAGGCGCTGACCGGGCGCGGCCACCGCCCGCTGCCCGACATCCGGATCGCCGAGCTCGGCTCGGCCGCCGGCATCGTCGGCGCCGCCGACCTCGCCCGCGTCCGCCCCCTCCAGGACGCGGCGGTCTAGGACGCCCGCCGTGGCGACGCCGGTCCGGGTGCTGAGCTACAACATCCGGTCGCTGCGCGACGACCCGGAGGCCGTGGCGCGCGTCGTGCGCGCGAACGGCCCGGACGTGCTGTGCCTGCAGGAGGTGCCGCGGTTCTGGGGCTGGCGGGCGCAGCGGCGCCGGCTGGCGCGGGCGTGCGGGATGGACGTGGCGGCGGGCCGCCGTGCGTGCGGCCTCGCCGTCCTCGCGGCGCCGCGCGTCCGCCGCGTCCACCGCGAGTTCCACCTGCTGACGCCCGACGAGGGACTGCACCGGCGGGCGCTGGCCGTCGCGGTGCTGGAGATCGGGCCGGCGCGGCTGATCGCGGCGAGCACCCACCTCGACCTCGCGGACGGGCCGCGGCTGCGGCACGTCCGCGAGGTGCTGGCGCTGCTCGACCGGGCCCGCGCCCGGTACGGCGCGCCGGTCGTGCTCGCGGGCGACGTCAACGAGGAGCCGGGCGGCCCGTCGTGGACGCTGCTCACCGAGCACTTCCAGGACGGCCACGCGACCGCCCCGGCGGGGGAGCCGCTCACCTTCTCCGCGCGCGACCCGCGCCGCCGCATCGACGGGGTGTTCGCCGACCCCGGCGTCGAGGTGGCCGGATGCGGGGTGCCGCCGGACGAGCCCGGCGACCACGTCCGCGCCACCGACCACCGCCCGCTGCGCGCCGACCTCAGCCTGCCCGCCGGGCCCGGTTAGCCGGCGCCGCCCGGACGGCCACCGGTCAGAGGGCGCCGGTCAGAGGGCGCCGGTCACAGAACACCGTCCGGACGGCCGCCGGTCAGACGACGGCGCCGTCGTCGGGGTCGCGGGGCTCGTCGCCCATCCGCAGCACGAGCGTCACGAACCCGCCGATGAACGCGGCGACCGCGAGGAACGCGGCCCAGCCCGGCACCTCCCAGTCGAGGATCACCGTGACGAGGAGGTAGACCGGGCCGCCGATCAGCGCGATCCAGGCGCCCTTGGTGAGCGGGTCCGCGCTCGGCAGCGGCGGGGGCGGCGGCGGGATGTAGTGGCCCTCGTCATCGGCGTCCGGCGGGAACTCGGGGGCCTCGTCGGCGGGCCGGATGACCCGGGCCCGCGGCAGCCGGCCCGTCCGGTCGTCGCCCTCGCGGGGCGGCGCCGGGCGCTCGTCGATGTTCTCCTGGTCGGGCCAGGGGACCTCGTCGCCCTCCGGCGCCGTGTCGAACCCCGCGACGATCGCGGCCCAGATGGCGTCCTCGTCGAGGTCGCGGCCCTTGCCGCCCTCGTCGCCCTTGCCGGGCGTCCCGGACCCGCCGCCCGCCTCGCCGTCGCCGCGGCGCCCCGGCGCGTCGAACACGCCCTCGAACGCCTCGTCGAAGGACCCGTCGAGCCCCCCGTCGAGGCCGCCGTCGCGCGGGCCGTCGTGCACCCCGTCGCGCCCGGCCGGCGTGTCCGGCGCGGAGTCGGCCAGGTCGGGCTCGGGGCGGCCGTCACCCTCCCCGCGCACGCCGGCGTCCCGCAGCCGCGCCAGGTGCGCGCGCAGGATCCCCTCGGCGGCCGGCTTCATGTCGACGTCCACGTACAGCCGGTCGAGGACGTCGCCGACGGGGCCGCCGGCCGTCCCGGCGATCCCGGGCAGGCCGTCCGGCGACGCCGCGTACGCCGCCACGCCCGCCTCGCCGAGCGCCGCCAGCATCGCGTCGGCCAGATGCGGGGCGAGGTCGACCAGCGGCGCGTAGGTGTCGGCGGACAGTCCATTGCCACGGCGATTCACGGGGCCGGCTCCTTCGACGACTCCGGCGTGACCGACAGCACCGGCATGACGGCCTCCGCTCCCCCATTGAGGTGTGCGCCCGGCCGCCCGCCGCGGTGCGCGGCGGCACTCCCGGACGACCCGAAACGTGTGTCCCACGGTATTCGCTGCGCCGCCCGGGACAAGCCCCCGGGCGCACCCGATTGAGATTTCCGTTCAGAGCCTACGTTCATCTGGGCGCGGGGTGTGCCGGACCGGCCCCGGGCACCGGGACAGTGGTGTGGGCGAGGAACCGCCGGGATGCGAAGATGTCCCATCATTACCCCCCTCGGACGGGGACTCGGTCTTGCGCGCCGCGTGCGCACGCGGCTCGGAGGAAGGTGTCGGCATGCTCTGGTTCTGGATCCTGCTGAGGGTCGTACTCTCACCCATCATGTACGGCGCATGGTGGCCGCGGAACCGGGGCATGAGGAACGTCCCCAAGCGCGGCCCCGCGCTGCTGGCGTGCAACCACCAGTCGTTCGCCGACCACTTCTTCGGCCCGCTGCCGCTGATGCGGCCGATCTTCTTCATCGGCAAGGGCGAGTACTTCACCGGCAAGGGGCTCAAGGGCCTGATCAGCAAGGGGTTCTTCACCGGGGTGGGGGTCGTCCCGGTCGACCGCACCGGCGGCCCCGAGGCGGACGCGGCGCTCCAGACGGGCCTGCGGATCCTCGGCGAGGGCAAGCTGCTCGGCATCTACCCCGAGGGCACCCGGGCGCCGGACGAGAGGCTGTACCGCGGCAAGACCGGGGTGGCGCGGCTGGCGCTGAAGTCCCGCGTCCCGGTGATCCCGATGGCGATGATCAACACCTTCAAGCTGATGCCGCCCGGGCAGCCGTACCCGCGGCTCGGCGTCCGCCCAGGCGTGCGGTTCGGCGAGCCGATGGACTTCTCCCGCTACTTCGGCCGCGAGGACGACCGCGAGGTGCTCCGCGAGGTCACCGACCAGATCATGGAGGCGATCCGGGAGCTGTCGGGGCAGGAGTACGTCGACCGGTACGCCGCCGAGGTCAAGGCCGAGATGGCCGGCAAGCCCGTCCGCCGCGTCGACGACGACGGCGACGACGGCGACGAGGGCATCGCCGAGGACTGAACCGTGCGCGACGACACCGGCGGGGGCATGGCCGGCCTGGACGCGGCGCTGTGGCGGTCCGTGGCGGTGTACCGGGCGCTGGCGCTGGTCTACGCCGCCGTCGTCATCGGCAAGAACTCCGGCGGCTACGCGCACCCGCTGGGCGGCTGGGCCGTCCTCGGGGTGCTGACCGTCTGGACGGGCGTCGCGACGCTGGCGTACCGCGACCCGTCCCGGCGCGGCTGGCCGCTGCTGTCCGCCGACCTCGCCGTCGCGTTCGGCTGCATCCTCGCGACCGCCTGGGTGGAGACACCCCACCACATCGCGACGGGCCGCCCGACGCTGCCGGTGTCGTGGGTCGCCGCGTCCGTGCTCGCCTGGGCCGTCGCGGGCGGGCGGCGGCGCGGCGTCATCGCCGCGCTCGTGCTCGGCGTCGCGAACCTGCTGGTGCACGCCGCGGCAGGGACGGCCGGCGGGATGGGCAACACCACGCTGAACGGCATCGTGCTGCTGTTCCTCGCCGGCCTGGTGGTCGGCCAGGTGGTGCGCCTCGCGCGCGAGGCGGAGGCGCGGCTGGCCCGCGCCGTCGAGCTGGAGGCGGCGACCCGGGAGCGGGAGCGGCTGGCGCGCCGCATCCACGACTCGGTCCTGCAGGTGCTGGCGATGGTGCAGCGGCGCGGCGGCGAGGCCGGCGGCGAGGCGGCCGAGCTGGGCCGGCTGGCGGGGGAGCAGGAGGCGGCGCTGCGCGCCCTGATCGGCGCCGGCCCCGGGACCGGCCC
>NZ_JABMCA010000085.1:0-40617 GCF_014706005.1 Actinomadura sp. RB99
CCGCGGTGCCGGCGACGCCCGCGCCACCGGCCGCGGCCCCGCGGCCGGCCGGCGACGCCGCCACCGGCGGCGGAGCCTCCGACGACACCTGAGAGAATCGGTCCGTGCACATGCCCGAAGCGTCTAGCCCAGTCAGCCCGGCCGCCGCGCCCGCCCCGCGGGTGTTCTCCGGCATCCAGCCCACCGCCGACTCGTTCCACCTCGGCAACTACCTGGGCGCGTTGCGGCAGTGGGTGTCGCTCCAGGACACGCACGAGACGTTCTACTGCGTCGTCGACCTGCACGCGATCACCGTGGAGCACGACCCGGAGCTGCTCCGACGCCGGACGCGGGTGTCGGTGGCGCAGCTCATCGCGATGGGCGTCGACCCGGACCGGGCGACGCTGTTCGTGCAGAGCCACGTCCCCGAGCACGCCGAGCTGGCGTGGGTGCTCGGCTGCATCACCGGGTTCGGCGAGGCGAGCCGGATGACCCAGTTCAAGGACAAGTCGTCCAAGCAGGGGACGTCCGGGACGAGCGTCGGGCTGTTCACCTACCCGGTCCTGCAGGCCGCCGACATCCTGCTGTACACGCCGGAGCCGGGCAGCGCGGCGATGCGCGTCCCGGTCGGCGAGGACCAGCGGCAGCACTTGGAGCTGACCCGGACGCTCGCGCAGCGGTTCAACCACCGGTTCGGCGAGACGTTCGTGGTCCCGGAGGCGCACATCCCGGAGGGCGCCGCCAAGATCACCGACCTGCAGGAGCCGGACGCGAAGATGAGCAAGTCGGCGTCCTCGCCGCAGGGCATCATCGACGTGCTGGAGGAGCCCGGCCCGATGCGCAAGAAGATCATGCGCGCGGTCACCGACACCGGCACCGAGGTGGTCTACGACGAGGAGAAGAAGGCCGGCGTCACCAACCTGCTGCGGATCTACTCCGCGCTGGACGGCACGTCCGTCCCCGACCTGGAGGCGAAGTACGCGGGGTCCGGCTACGGCCAGTTCAAGAAGGACCTCGCCGAGGTCGTCCTCGGCACCTTCACCCCGATCCGGGAGCGCACCACCGCGCTGCTGGACGACCCGGCGGAGCTGGACCGGATCCTGGAGAAGGGCGCCGAGCGCGCCGGGGCGGTCGCGGCGCGCACCATGGAGATCGTCCGTGAGCGGGTCGGCTTCGTGGGACGCGGTCGCTGACCGTGGCGGGCGAGGGGGCGCGTCCCGGGCTCGCGGACACCTTCATCGGGGTGCCCGGGGGCCCGGCCGCCGGCGGCGTCCGGATGATCGGGGTCGCGATCCCGGTCCCGGAGCCGTACGGGACGGAGCTGCAGCGCATCCGCGCCTCCTACGGCGACCCCCTCGCCACCGCGATCCCGACGCACATCACGCTGATGCCGCCGACCGAGGTCGCCCCCGACGAGATGGGGGCGATCGAGGCGCATCTGCTGGACGTCGCGCATTCCGAGCGGCCGTTCCGTATCCGGTTGCGCGGCAGCGGAACGTTCCGACCGGTGTCCCCGGTCGTGTACGTGGCGCTGGCGCAGGGAATCGGCGGCTGCGAGCGCGTGCAGGCGAAGGTCGCGTCGGGGCCGCTCGCCCGGCCGCTGCCGTTCCCGTACCACCCGCACATCACCATCGCCCACCACCTGCCCGACGACGTGATGGACCGCGCCTACAAGGACATGTCCGCCTACCGCGCCGAGTTCGAGGCGTGGGGCTTCTCGCTGTACGAGCACGGCCTGGACGGCGTGTGGCGGCCGCAATGCGATTTCGTGTTCGGCAATGGGAAACGCCACTCAACGTTCAACGGTTGATTACCGTCCGCCGCATCGAGAGCCAAGGGTTGGGTACGTTGCGTACATGCGGCAGGTGATCAGCGGGGTTCAGCGGTGGATCGAGGCTCTGCTGGCGGACGGGAAGGCCGTCCTGGGCGCCGCCCGCGGCCGCTGGCGCTGGTTCGACCACCTCGCCCGCGCCTTCGAGCGCTACCAAGAGCGCCGCGGTGACCGGCTCGCCGCCGCCTTGACCTGCTACGGGTTCCTGTCGTTCTTCCCGCTGCTGGCGCTGGCGTACTCGCTGCTCGGCTATCTGGTCGGGATCAGCACGCAGGCCCGCGACTACTTCGTCAGGGCCGTCCAGGAGCTGCTGCCGGGGCTGTCGGACCAGCTCCAGGTCGAGCAGATCGCCCAGTCCAAGACGGCGGTCGGCGTCGTCGGCCTGGTCGCGCTGCTGTTCACCGGGCTCGGCTGGGTGCAGGTGCTGCGCGAGTCGCTGCGCGACATCTGGGGCAACCCGCCCACCGGCGGCGGCAACTTCTTCCTCAAGCGGCTGTGGGACCTCGCCGTGCTCGCGTTCCTCGGCGTGATCCTCATCTGCGGGATGGCGGTGTCGACGGTCACCTCGTCGGCGACCCACACCGTCCTCGGCTGGTTCTCGCTGGAGGATGTCCCGGGCGCCGGCACCGGGCTGCGGCTGCTGTCGCTGGCCTGCGCCGTCGCGTTCGACACGGTGATCTTCCTGGTGCTGTTCACCCGGCTGTCGGGGACGATCGCGCCGTGGCGGCGGATCATCCGCGGCGCGCTGTTCGGCGCGCTCGGCCTGGAGCTGCTCAAGCAGGTCGCGACGCTGCTGATCGGCCGGACGACGCAGAACCCCGTGTACGCCTCGTTCGCCGTCCTGGTCGGGCTGATGGTGTGGATCAACATCGTGTCCCGGTTCACGCTGTTCGTCGCCGCGTGGACCGCGACCCGCCGCGTCGTGCTGAAGGCCGACGCCGAGGACCCGGAGAACCTCGCCGACCGGGAGATCGGCGAACTGGAGGAGCGCCGCGAGGCGGAGGAGCGCCGCGAAGCGGGGAAGCGCCGTGAAGCGGAGGACCGCCGTGAAGCGGAGGACCGCCGTGAAGCGGAGGACCGCCTCGAACCGGAGGACCGCCCCGGACCGGAGAAGCGCAGGGAGCCGGAGAAGCCCCGCGAGCGGGAACGGGACGGCGCCACGGACGCCCGGGCGTCCTGAACGGCTCTAACGGGCCCCGTCGTTGTAAGAGCCGTCGTTGTAGGAACCGTCGTCGTAGGGGCCGTAAGGGCCGTCGTTGTAGGGCCCCGCGTAGTGCCCGGTGTTCCCGCCGTCCGCTGTGTTCCCGCCGCTGTTTCCGGCAGGGCCCTGGGCGGGGCGGACGTTCCCGCCCGGTCCCACAGCGCCGCCGAGGCCGGTGTTCCCGGCGGGGCTCGGAACGGGGTGGTGGCGACGGCGCCGGTACACCGCGAACAGCACGCCGATGGCCAGCAGCGCGCCGGCCGTCCCGCCGCCGATCTCCCAGACGAGCGCGGACGAGCCGCCCGAGGAGTCCAGCGAGGTGCCGGGGAGCACGCCGCCCGACTCGCCGTCGGTGTGCTTCTTGGCCTGGGTGTCGCCGGGCGCCGCCAGCGTGCCGACCGGCTGCACCTTGCCGCGCGCGGCGAAGCCCCAGTCCAGCAGCTTGGCGGCGGCCTGGAACGGCGAGCCCTCGCCGTGCATCACCGAGACGATGATCGTGTGCCCGTCGCGGCGCGCCTCGGCGACGTAGGTCTGCTGGGCGTGCACGGTGTAGCCGTTCTTGCCGCCGAGCATGCCGCGGTAGCCGTACTTCTGGCCCGGCAGCAGCTTGTTGTGCGTGTAGATCGGATAGCCGCCGACCTTCTTGTGCTTCTTCCTCTCCTTCTTGGTCGGCGGCGCCGGGAACTGGAACTGGGTGGCCTGCACGTACGTCCGGAACTGCGGGCTCTTCATCGCCTCCCGCAGGAAAAGCACCAGGTCGTAGGCCGACGTGTGCTGGGTGCGGATGTTCAGGCCGTAGTCGACGTCGAGGCCGTTCGGCGACGCGGCGAGCGTGTCGTCGGCGTGCAGGTACCTCGCCTCGGTGTTCATGTCGGCGATGGTCTTCTTCATGCCGCCGTTGGCCTCGGCGAGCGTGACCGCCGCGTCGTTCGCCGACATCATCATCAGCGCGTGGAACAGGTCGGAGACCTTGTACTGCATGGACGGCGTCAGCCCGACCTTCGTGCCCTCGACGTCGCACGCCTTCTGCGACGGGCGGACGAGCCGGTTCGGATCGAGCTTGGTGACGAGGGTCGCCGACGTCAGCGTCTTCAGCGTGCTGGCCGGCAGGTACCGCCCGTGCGGGTCCTTGCCCGCCAGCACCTCGCCGGTGTCGGCGTCGGCGACGAGGTAGGAGGAGAACTGCAGCTTCGGCAGCGCGGGCACTCCCGGCGCCTTGTTCAGCACGATGCCGCGGCTCGCCAGCTGCGGCCCGCCGACCGGGTCGCGCTGCGGCGCCGCGGCCGGGCTCGCGGCCGCGGGGGCCGCCAGCAGGCAGACCGCGCTCAGCGGCACGATCATCGGTACGGTCATCCTCGGCACGGCGCGCCGGACACCGGTCCGCCCCTGTCGTCCTGCTCGCAAGCTTCCGACGCTCCTCAGTCCCGCAGCGGCCGTTCCGCCCCGCACGCCCATGGCTCCCCCGAAGACTAGGCGACACATCCGGCGAAGGGGTACCCGACCGTGAAGACGGCAAGCTCGGGACGGATGAGGCGTATGGTGCGTTAGACGATTTTTGTGGTGCTTATGACTACTCACGGTATGTAAGCGGACGCTAGGCTCGGTCACCGTCCGTCGCCGCAGGTAGTTTGGGTCGGGCGGACTAGTTCGATCGAATGGTGCCGGGTACATGATCAATGACCGAAAAGTAGGGGACGCCCGGGCCCGCAGGCGGCCCGTACGGGTCAATTGACCCGCGAAGGGCATGGAGTCCGGCGTGGCGGCGGGCGCGGGCGCCATGATGGTGTGAACACGTGACCTGGACCCGGCGTTTGTCCAGGCTTAGGGACCCGCTGGCTGAATTGCGCCACGTGCCACGCAACGACCTGCAAGGATTGTGGACGGAGGTTGGCCGTGGCCATTGAGTTCAACGCATCGAGGGGCACGACGCTCGGCGTCGAGTGGGAGATCCAGCTCGTCGATGCGGAGACCAGGCACCTGCGGCAGGACGCGCGCCAGGTGCTCGCCGCGCTGCCGTCGCTCAGCGAGGACGGCGAGATCGCCAAGGTGCGGCACGAGCTCATGGAGTCCACCGTCGAGGTCGTGACCGGGATCTCGCACACCGTCGGCGAGGCCAAGAACGACCTCGCGGCCACGCTCGGCGAGCTGCGCACCGCCGCCGCCGACCGCGGCATCGAGCTCGCCTGCACCGGCACCCACCCGATCAGCGACTGGCGCGACGCGGTCATGGCCCCGACGCAGCGCTACGCCGACCTGGTCGAGCAGATGCAGTGGCTGGCCCGGCGCATCCAGACCTTCGGCGTGCACGTCCACGTGGGCGTCTCCGACGGCGCCAAGGCGATCCCGATCGTCAACGCGCTGTCGTCCTACCTCCCGCACTTCCTGGCGCTCACCGCGTCCAGCCCGTTCTGGAGCGGCGCGGACACCGGGCTGGCGTCCTGCCGGGCGGTCGTCTTCGGTCAGCTGCCGACGGCCGGTCCTCCCCACTTGCTGGACGACTGGGCGGCCTTCGAGGATTACATGGACACCTTGCTTCGCGCCGGAACCATCCGGAGCATCAAGGAGGTGTGGTGGGACATCCGCCCCCACCCGGACTTCGGCACCGTCGAGATCCGGATGTTCGACGGGATCCCCACCCTGCGCGAGGTCGGCATGGCGGCGGCGCTGTGCCAGAGCCTGGTCACGCTGTTCGAACAGCAGCTCGACCGCGGCTACACGCTGCCGCGCCCGGCGGCGTGGGTCGTCCGCGACAACAAGTGGCGCGCGACCCGCTACGGCCTCGACGCCATCGTCATCACCGACGACAGCGGCAACACCGCGCCGCTCCGCGACGACCTGTACGAGCTGATCCGCGAACTGGAACCGGTCGCCGACCGGCTCGGCTGCGCCGAGGAGCTCAAGGTCGCCGGCGAGGTCCTGGAGAACGGGGCCGCGTACGAGCGGCAGCGCGCGATCCGGGCGGCGGGCGGATCGCTGGAGAACATCGTCGACGCGGCGGTCACCGAACTCGCCGAGGACAGGTTCGTCGCACTGGGGGAGGTCGTCCATGCCGGGGCCTGAGCGGCCGGCCCGCCCGGACGGGGGCCCCGAGGGAACGGCCAGGGGCGCTTCGGGAGAGAGCACGGGGGGCACCGGTGCGTCCGGTGCCCGTGACGACAGCGGTGACGCCGGCACCACGGGCGGCACCGGCACAGGACAGAACACCCGCGCGGCCGGCAGCGGCGGCGCCGGGAAGAACTCCGGGCGGCGGCCGACCGGCCCCGCCCTCGCGCAGGGGGCGCACATGACACAACCGGGACCCGGGGTGATGCCCGGCCTTGAACCACCGACCGCCCCGGGACCGCACGGCCCCGCGGGCAGCGAGCGCCCGGCGGCCCTGCGGCCGCAGCTCGAGGTGTTCCTCGCCCGGCACGAGGAGGAGCTCGTCGCGTTCCGCCGCGACCTGCACATGCACCCCGAGCTGGGCTACAACGAGCACCGCACCACCGCCCGGATCGCCGAGCGGCTGCGCCTCGCCGGGCTCGAACCGCGGATCCTGCCGAAGGGCACCGGGCTGTTCTGCGACATCGGCCCGGGCGACGGCCCGACCATCGCGCTGCGCGCCGACATCGACGCGCTGCCGCTGCAGGACGAGAAGGAGGACGCCCCGTACCGGTCGACGGCGCCGGGCGTCGCGCACGCGTGCGGGCACGACGTGCACACCACGATGGTGCTGGGCGCCGGCCTGTTCCTCGCCCAGCAGGCCGAGGCGGGGCTGCTGCCCGGCCGGGTCCGGCTGCTGTTCCAGCCGGCCGAGGAGACCCCCGGCGGGGCGCTGGACGTGATGGCCGCCGGCGGCATCGCCGGCGTCGACCGCGCGTTCGCGCTGCACTGCGACCCGCGCATCGAGGTCGGCGAGCTGGGCCTGCGCTCCGGGCCCATCACCGCGGCCTGCGACAAGGTGTACGTGAAGGTGACCGGCCCCGGCGGGCACACCGCCCGGCCGCACCTCACCGCCGACCTGGTGTACGCGCTCGCCAAGATCGTCACCGAGCTGCCGGCGGCGCTGTCCCGGCGGGTCGACCCGCGCTCCAGCCTGTCGCTGGTGTGGGGGCGGGTGTCGGCCGGGTCCGTCGCCAACGCGATCCCCGACGACGGCATCGCCGAGGGCACCGTCCGGTGCCTGGACGACGAGGCGTGGCACCGCGCGCCGGAGATGATGAAGGCGCTGCTGCAGTCCGTCGCCGCCGCCTACGACGTGGAGGCGTCGCTGGAGTACGTCCGGGGCGTCCCGCCGACCGTGAACGAGGCGGCGAGCGTGCAGATGTTCCGCGACGCGGCCGCGCAGGTCCTCGAGCCGGAGGGCGTGGTGCCGACGCCGCAGAGCCTCGGCGGCGAGGACTTCGGCTGGTACCTGGAGTCGATCCCGGGCGCCCTCGCCCGGCTCGGCGTCCGCACCCCCGGCTCGCCCGGCGAGTACGACCTGCACCGCGGCGACTTCGACGTCGACGAGCGGTGCATCCCGGTCGGGGTGCGGGTGCTGGCGGCGACGGCGCTGACCGCCCTGTGGGACGGCGGCCGCCCGGCCGACCCGGAGACCGTCGAGGGCGCCACCCTCGCCTGACGCCTGACGCCTGACGCCTGACGCCCGACGCCCGACGCCTGACCTCCGGCGTCCGGCGCCGGGCGTGTGGCGCCGGGCGTGTGGCGCCCGGGATGTCTGGTGTCCGGCCCGGCGTCCGAAGCCCGGCGCCGGGCGTCCGGCGCTCCGGTGAGGCGGGCCGGCGGCGGTGCTCCGGCCGCCGGCCCGTCCCCCGGAACGGTCACGCGCAGCGATCACCCGCACGCTGACCTGTGCCGATATGCGTACGCATTGGTAACGGACCTGTTGCGAAACGGTGCAAGTCGGCAGCTATTGACCGAACGCGAGGTAGCGTCCCAACGATTTCGGTGGCCGAGCGGCCGCCGATCCCGGGTGGGGAACGGAAGGAGCGCTACCTTGCGCCGTGGACTGAAGATCACTCTCGTCACCGTGACGGGTGCGGCGCTGACGCTGGGCGGCGCTTCCGCGTGCGGTGGCAAGAAGGCCGGCGGCGACAGCGACGGCGGCGACGGCAAGAAGACCCTCAAGGTCGGTCTGGCGTTCGACATCGGCGGCCGCGGCGACCAGTCGTTCAACGACTCGGCGGCGGCCGGCCTCACGAAGGCCGAGAAGGACCTGCACGTCACCACCAAGGAGATCTCCGCGCAGCCGGACGAGCCCGACTCCGACAAGGAGTCCCGCCTGCGGCTGCTCGCCAGCACCGGCTACAACCCGGTCATCGGCGTCGGCTTCTCCTACACCGCGTCGCTGCTGAAGGTCGCCAAGGCCTTCCCGAACACCAAGTTCTTCGTCGTGGACGCCGACGGCTGCAAGGTCGAGGGCGCCAACGTCGCCGGCTCCTGCTTCTCCGAGGAGCAGGGCTCGTTCCTGGTCGGCGCCGCCGCGGCGCTGAAGTCCAAGACCGGGAAGATCGGCTTCATCGGCGGCGTCGACGTCCCGCTGATCCAGAAGTTCTTCGCCGGCTACCAGGCGGGCGCGAAGAAGGCCAAGCCCGGCATCACCGTGCTGCCGCCCAAGTATCTGACCGAGCCGCCGAACTTCAACGGCTTCAAGGACACCGGGCTCGGCAACGAGGCCGCCAAGGGCCAGCTCGACGCGGGCGCCGACGTCATCTACCACGCCGCGGGCGGCGCCGGCATCGGCGTCATCAAGACCGTCGGCGCGGCCGGCAAGTGGGCCATCGGCGTCGACTCCGACCAGTACAACCAGCCCGCCGTCGCCGACGTGAAGACGCACATCCTCACCTCGATGGTCAAGCACGTCGACCTGTCGGTGTTCAACTTCGTCGAGTCGGTCGCGAACAACCAGTTCAAGCCCGGCACGGTGCAGTACAACCTGCAGAACGACGGCGTCGGCTACGCCACCACCGGCGGCAACATCGACGACATCAAGGCCAAGCTGGACGACCTGAAGTCGCAGATCGTCGCCGGCAAGATCACCGTCCCGACGAAGCCGTAGTGGGGACAGGGCGGGCCGCCGCGGCATCCGCCGGGCCGGCCCGCCCGGCCGTCTCCCGGCCGGGCGCGCGCGCCCGGGCCGTGCGTCGCCGACGCGACGCCGCCCGGCGCGCGCGCCCCGGCCGCGTATCCCGAGGCAGGAGGAGGGGCACTCGTGCCTGACCAGGTGCCGGCCGTGCGGCTGACATCGATCACCAAGCGGTTCCCCGGCGTCGTCGCCAACCGCGACATCAACCTGAGCATCGAACCCGGCGAGGTGCACGCGCTCTGCGGCGAGAACGGCGCGGGCAAGTCCACGCTGATGAAGATCCTGTACGGGATGCAGCGGCCGGACGAGGGCACCATCGAGATCGACGGGGAGGCGGTGTCGTTCCGCACCCCCGCCGACGCGATCGCCCGCGGCATCGGCATGGTCCACCAGCACTTCAAGCTGGCCGACAACCTGACCGTGCTGGAGAACGTCATCCTCGGCGCCGAGCCGCGCGCCAAGGGCTGGCTGCGCGGCCGCATCGACTTCGACGCCGCCCGCGCCCGCATCCGCGAGATGTCGAAGGCGTACGGGCTGCGCGTCGACCCCGACGTCCTCGTCGAGACGCTCGGCGTCGGCGAGCGGCAGCGCGTCGAGATCCTCAAGGTGCTGTACCGGGGCGCCCGCCTGCTGATCCTCGACGAGCCCACCGCCGTGCTCGTCCCGCAGGAGGTCGAGGAGCTGTTCGGCAACCTGCGGGAGCTGCGCGCCGAGGGCCTCACCGTCCTGTTCATCTCCCACAAGCTGGACGAGGTGCTGTCGGTCGCCGACACCATCTCGGTGATCCGCCGCGGCACCACCGTCGCGACGCGGCTCGACCCGTCCGAGGTCACCTCGCGGCGGCTCGCCGAGCTGATGGTCGGCTCGCAGCTTCCCACCCCGGAGCTGCGGGACTCGACCGTCACCGAGGACGTCCAGCTGGAGGTCGGCGGGCTCACGGTCCTCACCCCCGAGGGCCGTCCCGTCGTCGACGACGTCTCGCTGCGGATCCGGCGCGGCGAGATCGTCGGGCTGGCCGGCGTCGAGGGCAACGGGCAGAGCGAGCTGATCGAGGCGATCATGGGCCTGCGGTCCGCGGACGCCGGGACGATCGTCTACGGCGGCGAGGAGATCGAGCACTGGCCGACGCGGCGCCGCCGCGAGGCCGGCATCGCCTACATCCCCGAGGACCGGCACCGGCACGGGCTCGTGCTGGAGGCCACCCTGTGGGAGAACCGGGTGCTCGGCCACCAGACGCAGCGCCCCAACGTCCGCGGCCCCTGGGTGGACCGGCGCGGCGCCCGCCGCGACACCACCCGGATCGTCCGCGAGTACGACGTCCGGACGCCCGGCATCGACGTGCCCGCCGCCGCCCTGTCGGGCGGCAACCAGCAGAAGCTGATCGTCGGGCGGGAGATGTCCGGCGAGCCGCGGCTGCTGATCGCCGCGCACCCGACCCGCGGCATCGACGTCGGCGCCCAGGCCGCCATCTGGGACTACCTGCGCCAGGCCCGCGCCGACGGGCTCGCCGTGCTGCTGATCAGCGCCGATCTTGAGGAACTCATCGGAATGTCCGACACCCTGCACGTGATCCTGCGGGGCCGGCTGGTCGCGGAGGTCGATCCGCGGACGGTCACCCCGGAGGAGCTCGGCTCCGCCATGACCGGCGCCGGGGACCCGTCATGACCGGCCCGAACGACACCCCGGACCCGAACGACCCCCCCACCCCGCCCTCCGACCAGAACAAGCCCCCCAAGCCCGACAAGGCCTCCGCCCCCAACACGGCGTCCGGATCCGGCGCGGCTTCGGGATCCAGTGATGCGTCCGAGTCCGGCACGGCGTCCGGGGCCGGTGTTGGCTCCGGGGCGGAGCGGGTGGAGGTTCCCAAGCCGGCTGAGCCCGATCCTTCGGAGCGCGGGGGGCCGGTGAAGGCGGGGCCCGAGCCGGTGCCGTCGTGGAAGGCGGTCCTGCGCGGGCTCGGTCCGACCGGGCTCGGCCTGAAGATCGGCGCGCCGATCCTCGCGCTGCTGATCTCGCTCGGCATCACGATGATCCTGCTCCGGCTGACCGGCGCCGACCCCGTCAGCGCCGTGCAGAGCATGGTCGACTACGGCACGCAGCAGCACTCCATCGTCGACATCATCAACCGCGCCACCCGGTACTACCTGTCGGCGGTCGCGGTCGCGATCGGCTTCCGGATGGCGCTGCTGAACATCGGCGTGGACGGCCAGTACCGGCTGGCGGCGTTCCTCGCCGCTGCGCTGGGCGGCGCGGTCTCGCTGCCCGCGCCGTTTGGACAGATCCTGGTGATCGTCGCGGCGGTGCTGGTCGGCGGGCTGTGGGCGGCGATCGCGGGCGTGCTGAAGGTGACCCGCGGGGTCAGCGAGGTGCTGTCGACGATCATGCTGAACGCGATCGCCACCGGCGTCATCGCCTACCTGCTGAACGACAAGCGGCTCGCCGAGCCCCGGCCGAACAGCAACGACGTCGCGACCGCGACCATCCCGCACTCGGGACGGGTCGGGCCGCTGAACGGCTTCCTGTCGGCGATCGGTATCGACCTGCCCGGCGCGGTGTACGGGCTGCTGCCCCTGGCGATCGTGGTCGGCGTCGTGTTCTGGGTGGTCATCAACTACACCCGGTTCGGGTTCGACCTGAAGATCTCCGGGCTGTCCCCGTCCGCCGCGCAGGCCAGCGGCGTCAGCGCCAAGCGGATGATCGTGATCACGATGGTGGCGTCCGGTGCGGTGTCCGGGCTGATCGGCATCCCGGGGCTGCTCGGCGAGTCCTACGACTACTCGCTGAACTTCCCGGCGGGCCTCGGCTTCACCGGCATCACCGTCGCGCTGCTCGGCCGCAACCATCCGGCGGGGATCGCGCTCGCGTCACTTCTGTTCGCCTTCCTCGACCAGACCTCCGACATCCTCCAGGAGGTCGAGGTCCCGAAGGAGATCGTCGGGGTGATGCAGGGCGTGGTCGTGCTGACCGTCGTCATCGTCTACGAGCTCGTCCGGCGCTGGGAGATCCGGTTGCAGCAGCGGTCCGTCGCCGCGGAGCTCGCCACCGGCCATGACCTGGCCCGCGAGGCCGCTGGGAGCACCTCATGACCGCGACCGAGACCGTCGCGCCGGCGAAGGCGGGGAACGGCAAGTTCCGGCTGCGCTGGCCGCACTACCTGCTGATCGCGGCGGGGATGCTGGTGCTGCTGTCGCTCGTCCGGGTGATCGACGGCGCGAACGACGTGACCTCCAGCGGGACGGTCGGCGCGGCGCTCCGGCTGGCCGTGCCGATCTTCCTCGCCGGGCTCGGCGGGCTGTGGGCGGAACGCTCCGGCGTGATCAACATCGGGCTCGAGGGCATGATGATCCTCGGGACCTGGACCGGGGCGTGGGCCGGCTACCAGTGGGGTCCCTGGATCGGCGTGCTGTTCGGCATCCTCGGCGGCGCGCTCGGCGGGCTGCTGCACGCCGTCGCGACGGTCACGTTCGGCGTCGACCACATCGTGTCCGGTGTCGCGATCAACATCCTCGGGCTCGGCCTCACCCAGTTCCTCGCCGGGCTGATCTTCAACACCGGGCACGCGAAGGACCTCGGCGGCGGGCCGCGGCAGTCGCCGCCGATCGACCCGATCAAGACGCTGACGCTGCCGGTGCTGTCCGGCGGCAAGATCGGCGGCTGGGAGAGCCCCGACTGGCTCGGCTCGCTGGAGAACCGCCACTGGTTCCTGGTGTCGGACATCGCGGGCATCCTTCGCGGGGTGACGAACGGGCTGTCACTGCTCACCGTGGTCTGCCTGCTGCTGATCCCGCTGACTTTCCTGATCCTGTGGAAAACTCCGTTCGGGCTGCGGATCCGGTCCTGCGGCGAGGACCCGTACGCGGCCGAGTCCCTCGGCGTGCACGTGTACCGGATGAAGTACGCGGCCGTGATCATCTCGGGCGGGTTCTCCGGCCTCGCCGGCGCGTTCCTCGTCACCGTCGCCGCGACCCTCTACCAGGACGGGCAGACCGGCGGACGCGGCTACATCGGCCTCGCGTCGATGATCTTCGGGAACTGGCGTCCGGGCGGGCTCGCCGCCGGGTCGCTGCTGTTCGGCTACACCGACGCGATGAACGTGCGCGGCGGCGGCCAGTCCGTGCACGCGCTGCTGCTGTTCGTCACGATCCTGCTCATCGGGGTCGCGGTGTGGCAGGGCGTGCGCGCCAACCGGCTGCGCTCGCAGGTCGTGACGGACCTCGGGCGGCGCGAGGTCCGCGGCGCCTACGTCGGCGCGGTGCTGTCGCTGGTCGCGGCGGCGGCGCTGCTCATCTGGTTCCTGCTGAGCGACGCCGTCCCCGGTGAGCTCGTGTCGTTCAGCCCGCACCTGACGACGCTGCTCGTCCTCGCGCTCGCCAGCCAGCGGCTGCGGATGCCCGCCGCCGACGGCCTGCGGTACCGGCGCGGCGAGGCTCGCTGACCTGGCGCGGTGAGGCTTGCTGTGCTGGTGTGGTGAGGTTCGCTGTGCTGGTGTCGTGAGGCTTGCTTTGCTGGTGTCGTGAGGTTTGCTGTGCTGGTGCGGTGAGGTTTGCTTGCCCGGCGACGCGAGGCTCGCTGGCTCGGTCTTGCGAGACCCGCTGACCCGCTGACCCGGTGCCTTCCTGAGAGATCATGGGTGCATGACCGATATCGACTGGCCTGCCCTGCGCACCGCCGCGCGGGAGGCGATGGAGCGCGCGTACGCGCCCTACTCCGGTTTCCCGGTGGGAGCGGCGGCGCTGGTGGACGACGGGCGTGTCATCACCGGCTGCAACGTCGAGAACGCCTCGTACGGGGTCGGGCTGTGCGCCGAATGCTCCCTGGTGTCGGCGCTGCACGGGCCCGGCAAGACCGGGACGCCTCGGCTCGTCGCGGTTTCGGTCGTCGACCGGCACGGCGACCCGCTGATGCCGTGCGGGCGCTGCCGCCAGCTCCTGTGGGAGCACGGCGGCGCCCAGACGCTGCTGGAGACCGTCCGCGGCATCCTGCCCATGTCGGACGTCCTGCCCGACGCCTTCGGCCCCGACGACCTGATCACCCGGGCCTGACGCCCCGACCCCTCACCCGTGGGGGCCGACCAAGTCCTGACCGAGTCCGGCCAAGGTCCGGCCCAGGGGCTCCGTTCCGAACTGAGAGGACACTGTGGACGCCATCGACGTCATCCGCAGCAAGCGCGACGGCGGGACGCTCACCGCCGACCAGATCGACTGGGCGGTGGACGCCTACACGCGCGGCGAGATCGCCGAGGAGCAGATGGCGTCGCTGGCGATGGCGATCCTGCTCAACGGCATGACGCGCGCCGAGGTCGCCCGCTGGACCGAGGCGATGATCCGGTCCGGCGAGCGGATGGACTGGTCCGCGCTGGACCGTCCGACCACCGACAAGCACTCCACCGGAGGCGTCGGAGACAAGATCACGCTGCCGCTGGCGCCGGTGGTCGCGGCGTGCGGCGCGGCCGTCCCGCAGCTGTCCGGGCGGGGCCTCGGCCACACCGGCGGCACCCTGGACAAGCTGGAGTCCATCCCCGGCTGGCGCGCGTCGCTGTCGAACGCCGAGATGCTGGACGTGCTGCGCTCCACCGGCGCGGTGATCTGCGCCGCCGGCAGCGGGCTCGCCCCCGCCGACCGCAAGCTGTACGCGCTCCGGGACGTCACCGGGACCGTCGAGTCGATCCCGCTGATCGCGTCCTCGATCATGTCCAAGAAGATCGCCGAGGGGACGGGCGCGCTGGTCCTGGACGTCAAGGTCGGCTCCGGCGCGTTCATGAAGACACCGGAGACGGCCAGGGAGCTCGCCGAGACGATGGTCGCGATCGGCACCGATCACGGGCTGCGGACGGTCGCCCTGCTCACCGCCATGGACCGCCCTCTCGGCAACGCGGTCGGCAACGCCGTCGAGGTCGCGGAGTCGGTCGAGGTGCTGGCCGGGGGCGGGCCGTCCGACGTGGTGGAGCTGACGCTCACGCTGGCGCGGGAGATGCTGGCCGCCGCCGGCGTCTCCGGGAAGGACCCGGTGGACGCGCTGAAGGACGGGTCCGCCATGGACGTCTGGCGCCGGATGATCAGCGCTCAGGGCGGCGACCCGGACGCGGCGCTGCCGTCCGCGCGGGAGAACCATGTCGTCGCGGCGCCGTCGTCCGGTGTGCTGACTCGTCTGGACGCCTACGGTGTCGGCGTCGCCGCGTGGCGTCTCGGCGCCGGGCGCGCGCGCAAGGAGGACCCGGTGTCGTTCGCGGCCGGGATCACGTGCCATGCCAAGCCGGGTGACCGCGTCACGGCCGGGCAGCCGCTGCTGACGCTGCATGCCGACGACGAGTCTCGGTTCGCGCGCGCGCTGGAATCGCTGGACGGCGCGTTCTCCGTCGAAGAGAGCGGGACGCCGGACCTTCATCCCCTCATCCTCGACCGCATCTCCTGACCGCTGTGCGGGAGCTGGACGTCTTTTCTGCGGAGGCCGGGGGAGATGTCGTCCAGGTTCTGCTCGCGGCTCTGAGGACGGCTCAGGGGGAGTGGGGCCGCTTTCGGGGCGTCCCGCTGCGGTGGGTCGTCTTGGACGGCTCGACGGCGGGTGCTCAGCCGCGGGAGCGTCGGTTGAAGCCGGGACGGAGGCAGGTCCGTGGTCAGGGATGGGGGCGGGTCCGTGGTCAGGGCCAGGTGCGAGTGCAGAAGCCTACGCACGAGGACCTCGCCGTGGACTGGGACCGCCTCCGGGGTGAGGACTCCTTCTGGCCCGCCGTTCACGAGAAGGCACGTACGTGTCGTTGCGCTGCCCTGGTCTACGGAAATGCGCTGCCGTCCCGTACCTGGGGTTGCCTCGGCGTGCTCGTAGGGCTTCTCTACCGTGAACTGCCGGTTCTGGACGGGGAGGTCCGCGTGCTCGTGGAGCATCGGACGGGTGAGCGGGCCTCTTTCGGCTTCCCGATCAGGTACCGGCGGGTTCCGTTCCGGCGCCTGGTGTACGTCGAGGACGTCCGGACTCTTCTTCGCCGCGCCTCGGAGGGCTGAGCGGCGGCGCCGTCGCCGGAACTAGGCATTGACAAGTTCGCGTTCGCGGGTGAAGCTGTATCCGGATCTAGACAGTGACAAGATTGCGAGCCGCGAGCCGTGACCCCTACGAGCGGAGAGCGGTGAGCGGGGAGTGCAGAGGTGACGGAGATGGCCATGAACCATGACTTGAGCACCGTCCGGCAGATGTGGCAGCTGCTGGAGCCTGTCCATGCCGTCCTGTACTACGCGCCTGAGGCTTCCGAAGAGGCTGCGGCCTTGGGATATACCGTCGACGAGCGCTGGCCGAGCTACTTCCCGTACCGGGCCGCTCCC
Source organism: Actinomadura sp. RB99 (assembly GCF_014706005.1). Lineage (NCBI taxonomy): Bacteria > Bacillati > Actinomycetota > Actinomycetes > Streptosporangiales > Thermomonosporaceae > Actinomadura > Actinomadura sp. RB99. Next base: position 16,392 of record NZ_JABMCA010000085.1, read on the forward strand.
CTGGGAGCGGTGGACGCGTCAACGGTGAGCGAGCTCTTCTACAGCTTCAACCCGGAGATGGTCGAGCGGTACATGGCGTCGGCCTGGCAGACGGCAACGCCCGAGCAGGTTCTGGCCGCGCGCCGTAGCGCCATGGACCGGGCGCTGCGCCGGATCCTGGGCGACCGGATCGGTTCGCCGGAACTGCGGCAAGCCGCCCAGACGGCGCGTCGAGTCGCCGAGGCGGCGGACGTGGCGGATCGGCCGATGGCCGCCGCCAATGCCGCACTGCCCTGGCCGGACGAGCCGCACATGGTGCTGTGGCAGGCCGCCACCATCCTGCGCGAGCACCGCGGCGACGGCCACATAGCGGCGCTCCGGGCCCATGACATCGGTCCCGCCGAGGCGCTGGTCTCGCACGCCGCAGTGGGTGCCGCTCCCGCCGAAGTGTTCGCCAGCCGGCAGTGGACCGTCGAGCAGTGGAACGCCGCTCGTGACCGTCTCGCCGCTCGCGGGCTGGTGCGGGCGGATGGGGAAGCGGTCGGCCAGGCTGGGGAAAAGGCGGGCGTGCCGGGCGAGGCGGGCGACGTCGGCGAGGCGGGGGCGGAGGGGGCGGCGGCGCCCGGGCGTGTCGGTCAAGCGAGCGCTGTGGCGGTCACCGCTACCGAAGAGGGCGTCCGGGTTCGCGCGGCGGTCGAGAAGCGCACCGACGAACTCGCCGCTGGTCCGTGGGATCTCCTCACGTCCGGCGAGGTGAAGGAATTGGCGGATTTGCTGATGCCTATCGTTCTCGACATTGTCGGCACCGGACTCCTTCCAATGCAGAGCACCCTTGGAATCGGCATGACCTACGATTATGAAAAGCTCGAAACCGGCCAGTCCGTGTGAGGGTGTGGCGACGATAAGGCGCCGGGCAATGGGATATCGGGAGAGGGGATATCGGGCGGTGGGGGCGGCGCTTGCGTACGGGGCCGCCCCTCCAAAGTCAAGGGCGCCTTCGGCGTCGCTTCGCGATGGACTTCGTCCACCCTTGACTTTGGAGCCTCTGCGGCCCCTGGGCAGGTGATGGGGGCAGGCTCCGCCTGCCCCGCCCCGGGTCGCGCCGCCCCCACCGCTCTCCACGTGAGGGGCGGTTGTCGAGTGGGTCTGCCGTCGGAGCCATGCAATTTTGAGCTGTCGAAATTTCGCATAGGTATAGCTGGCCATACCTATCTGTGGGGTGAGGATAATCCATCCCTTCTTTGAAGATGAGTGCGTCGGTTGGACGATATTATTGACCCATGCGCTCAGTTCGGGTCGATCTCGATGAGGCGTCCACTGCGAAATTGGTGGACGCTCTCTCGGTGATCGCCGCTGAACTCGCTGGACGAGACGCCCCTGATTCGGCGGCCGCCTGTCTGGAACTCACCGAGACTCTCGTCGCGGCTTCCGATATGCAGGAAAGCGCACTGGCATCGTTCATCGGTCGGGTCGACGCCGCCGGAGAGCAGGCGCGATGGGGTTATCCCTCCACGCAGGCTTGGCTGCGATCGCGGTTGGGCATGCGGGACGGTCGTGCCAAGGAGCGGCTCGTTCTCGCCCGGCAGCGTCATCGTCTCCCGCAGGTGGCCGAACGCCTCGCCGCCGGAGATCTTTCTTACGGTTACGCCGCCGCTGTCGCCGACTCGGTCGTGCGCTTGGACGACACCGACTGCGCTGAGGCCGAGGCGACCTTGCTGGGCTTCGTCGAGCAGGGTTTTTCGGCCGGGAAGGTCGCCGCGTTCGGGCGGCGGATTCGTGATCTCATCGCCGAGCGCGACGGCACCGAGGACGCCCCGGACGAGGACACCAAGCGGGGCTATGACAAGTCGTGGCTGACGACCACGCGCTCGCTGGACGGCGGCCGGTATGTGAATGGGTGGCTGAACCCCGAGGACGCCGCGATCTGGGACGGCACTCTGGCTCCGTTGGCCAAGCCGGCCGGGCCCGACGATCGCCGGGACCTCGCAGAACGGACGGCGGCGGCGCTGTCGAGCGTGCTGTCGGGTGGGCACAAGGCGTCCAAGGTCACCGTGATCTGCGACCTGGAGACGCTGACCGGCGGCAACGCTCCGGGCCGTCTTGCCGATGGGACTCCGATTCCCGCCGCCCAGGCCCGGCGCATCGCGCTGGCGGCTGGGGTATCGCCCCTGCTTCTGGGGCGAGGGAACACTCCGCTGTACCTGGGCTACCGGGAGCGGTTCGCTTCCGCAGCGCAGCGGCAGGTGCTGGAGACGCTGTACTCCTCGTGCGCGGTGCGGGGGTGTGAGGTGCCCGGGGCGCTGTGCGAGGTCGACCACGTGCACGGATGGGCGCTCGGACGATCGCCCACCGACATCGATCAGCTCGCCCTGACGTGCGGATGGCACAACCGCTTCAAGCACGCCAACCCCGACCGGATCCGCATCAGCAAAGATCCGAATGGGCGGTACGTCTACCGGCTTCTTCCGCCTCGGGACGTGGGGGTGCCCCGTGCCACGAGTCCGCCCGCCGATCTCGATCGGGCTGCCTGAACCCCTGCGGATCAGCGGTGCGGCCGCCTGGTGCCGAAGGCTTTCGTTGCCCGGAAGGGGGGTCTTGTCTCTGGTCAGGGGTGGTGCAAACGTGGAAGTGATGACGAAAGGGGGGAATCGTCATGATGGAGATCAAGAGCATTGAGAAGCCGGACGACCGCCGCGACTTCCCCAGGGGGCACCTGGAGGTCGTGAACATGTCCGGGCTGGTGTTCGGCAAGGCGACGTTCGAGCCGGGATGGCGCTGGACGGAGTCCGTCCGGGACATCGCGGGCACCGAGCTCTGCGAGGTGCACCACAACGGCTACGTCGTCGACGGGCGCATGCGGATACGGATGAGCGACGGCGCCGAGCAGGAAGTCGGGCCCGGCGACGTGTTCGTGGTCTCGCCCGGTCATGACGCGTGGGTCGTCGGGGACGAGCCGTGCATCGTGTTCGACTTCGCCGGGAACATCGGCGACTACGCGAAGGCCGACTGAGCTTCCCGGGTGTCGGCAAGAGTCGCCGAGGTCCGCGGGGTACCGCGGGCAGTAGATTCTAGAGATGGACGATCGGCCGACTCTCGACGACATCCGGCGGGCACCGAAGGTGCTGCTGCACGACCACCTCGACGGTGGCGTCAGGCCCGCGACCATCGTGGACCTGGCGCGGGACAGCGGGTACGAGGCGCTGCCCACCACGGACCCGGAGAACCTCCGGGCGTGGTTCGAGGAGGCGTCCAACTCCGGGTCGCTGGAACGGTACCTGGAGACGTTCTCGCACACCGTCGGGGTGATGCAGTCCGTCGAGGCGCTGACGAGGGTCGCGTACGAGTGCGGCGAGGACTTGGCGGCCGACGGGGTCGTGTACGCGGAGGTCCGGTACGCGCCGGAGCAGCATCTGAGCGGCGGCCTGACGCTGGAGCAGGTCGTCGAGGCGGTCCTGGACGGGTTCGCGAAGGCCCGTCGGGACTTCGGGATCCGGGTCGGGACGCTGGTGACGGCGATGCGGCACCAGGCGCGGTCGATGGAGATCGCGGAGCTGGCCGTCCGGTACCGGGACCTCGGGGTGGTCGGGTTCGACATCGCGGGCGCGGAGGCGGGGTACCCGCCCACCCGGCACCTGGACGCGTTCGAGTACCTGCAGCGGGAGAACGCGCACTTCACCATCCACGCGGGGGAGGGTTTCGGGCTGCCGTCGATCTGGCAGGCGATCCAGTGGTGCGGCGCGGACCGGCTCGGGCACGGGGTGCGGATCATCGACGACATCGAGGTGGACGGGGAAGAGGCGCGGCTCGGCCGGCTCGCCGGGTACGTGCGGGACAAGCGGATCCCGCTGGAGATGTGCCCGACGTCGAACATCCAGACGGGCGCCGCGAAGTCGATCGAGGAGCACCCGATCGGGCTGCTGCGGCGGCTGAGCTTCCGGGTGACGGTGAACACCGACAACCGGCTGATGAGCGGGACGACGCTGTCGCGGGAGTTCGCGAAGCTGCGGGACGCGTTCGGGTACGGGTGGGACGATCTGCAGTGGTTCACGGTGAACGCGATGAAGTCGGCGTTCGTGCCGTTCAACGAGCGGCTGGAACTGATCAACGGGGTGATCAAGCCCGGATTCGCGCAGCTCAAGTGGAGCGGCGCGCGGCCCCTGGCATGATCGGGCCATGCTGACCATTCGCTCCACCGGCGGGCGCATCGCCGCGTACGTGTGGCTGGTGTTCGCCGGGCTCAACATCATCGACCTGGTGTTCGGCGTCACCGGCGACGCCACGTACTCGCTGGCCGCCTTCACCATCGGGGCGCTGCTGCTGCTCGGCTGCGGCATCGCCTACACGGTCGGGCTCCGTCCGGCGATCATCGGGACCGAGGAGGCGGTGGCGGTCCGCAACCCGCTGCGGGAGACGCGGGCGCCGTGGCCGGCCGTCCGGGAGATCGTGGGGACGAACGCGGTGACCGTGAAGTTCGACGGGCCGGACGGGCGGGAGCTGGAGACGCGGGCGTGGGTGCACCAGACGTCGCCGCGCGCGCAGGCGAAGGCGGAGGCGCGGGCGCGCCGGTCGGAGGACAAGATGGCGGCGGCGCTGAAGGGCCGGACCCCGGCGGCGTACGCGGCGCAGCAGCTGAACGAGATCCGGGACCGGCAGCGGACGAAGACCAGGTCGGAGGCGCTCGACCGGGCCGCCGAGGCGAAGGCGGAGAAGGACGGCGCGACCGGGACGATCAGCTGGTCCGTCCCGGCCCTCGCGTCCCTGCTGGTTCCCCTGGTGGCCCTGATCGGGCTGCTGGTCGCGGGCGCGGTCAGGTGAGGGCGAGGGCGGCGGAGACGTCCTCGCGGAGGGCGTCGAGGTCGGCGGCGGCGCGTTCGCGGGCCGCCGCGACGTCGCCGGACACCGGGCGGACGACCTCCAGGTAGCACTTCAGCTTGGGTTCGGTGCCGGACGGCCGGATGACGACGCGGGCGCCGCCGAGGCGGAACCGCAGGCCGTCGGTGGGCGGCAGGCCGTCCACGCCGCCGGACAGGTCGTCGAACGCCTCCACGGCGCGTCCGGCCAGCTCGGCGGGCGGGTTCGCGCGCAGCCGGGCCATCGCGCCGGCGATCAGCGACAGGTCGTCCACCCGCACCGACAGCTGGGACGTGGCGTGCAGCCCGTACCGGCGGGCCTGGTCGTCGAGGAGGTCGAGCAGGGTGCGGCCGTCGCGGCGGGCCTCGGCGGCGAGCGCCGCGACGGCGAGGGCCGCGCCGATGCCGTCCTTGTCGTTGACCAGGACGCCCCGGTCGTCGCCGACGCTGTAGCCGAGGGCCTCCTCGTAGCCGAACACGAGCCGGTCGCCCGGCCCGCCCGCCTTCATGATCCACTTGAAGCCGGTGAGGGACTCGGCCGACCGGACGCCGTGCTCGCGCGCGATCGACGCCAGCAGCGACGACGACACGATCGTGGTCACCACCAGGCGGTCGTCGCCGGCGGTGTGCCGCAGGACGTGCTCGGCGAGCAGCCCGCCGACCTCGTCGCCGGTCAGCGCCCGCCAGCCGCCGGGGCCGGGGACGGCGACGGCGCAGCGGTCCGCGTCGGGGTCGTTGGCGATCACCAGGTCGGCGTCCCGGTCGCGGGCGAGCGCGAGGGCCAGGTCGAGCGCGCCCGGCTCCTCCGGGTTCGGGAACGCGACGGTCGGGAAGTCGGGGTCGGGCTCGGCCTGCTCGGGGACGACGACGGGCGCGGGGAACCCGGCCTGCTCGAACGCCGCGAGGAGGACGTCGCGCCCTACGCCGTGCATCGGCGTGTAGACGATCGAGATGTCGCGCTCATCGCCGAGGCGCAGGTCCGCCAGGGCGTCCAGGTAGAGGCGGGTGTCGTGGTGGACGGTCCAGTCCGAGCCGAGCGGCAGCTCGTCCACGCGGCCGACCGCGTCGATCGCGGCGGAGATCTCCGCGTCACGCGGCGGGACGATCTGCGCGCCGTCCCCCCAGTACACCTTGTAGCCGTTGTCGCGCGGCGGGTTGTGGCTCGCCGTCACCATGACGCCCGCCACGATGTCGCCGAACGACCTCGTGAAATGGGCCAGGACGGGCGTCGGGACCGGGTCCGCGAACACCTCGGCGCGCAGCCCCGCGCCCGCCAGCACCGCCGCCGTGTCCTGCGCGAACCGCCGCGACCCGTGCCGCGCGTCGAACCCGACGATCACCCGGCCGCCGGCCGGGAGGCACGCGGCGAGGCCCGCGGCCGCACGCATCACCGTCACCCGGTTCATCCGGTTCGGCCCGGCGCCCAGCTCGCCGCGCAGCCCCGCCGTCCCGAACTCCAGCCGGGACCCGAACCGGTCCGCGAGGGCCCGGTCGTCGCCCGCGTCGAGGATCGCGCGCAGCTCCGCGCGGTTATCCGGGTCCGGGTCCTGCGCCAGCCATTCCTCGGCGTATCCGCGAAGGTCGCTCATGCTCACAGCTTCGTCAGGACGGTGCCGAGCAGCTCGCCCATCCGGCCCGCCGCCGCGCGGCCCGCCGCCAGGACCTCCTCGTGGTCCAGCGGCTCCCCGGACAGGCCCGCCGCGATGTTGGTGACCAGCGAGATCCCCAGCACGTCCGCGCCGCCCTGCCGGGCCGCGATCGTCTCCAGCGCCGTGGACATCCCGACCATGTCGGCGCCCATCGTCCGCAGCATCCGGATCTCCGCCGGCGTCTCGTACGTCGGGCCCCGGAACGCCGCGTAGACGCCCTCCGCCAGCGTCGGGTCGACCTCCTTCGCCAGCGCGCGCAGCCTCGCCGAGTACGCCTCGGTCATGTCCAGGAACGACGGCCCCGTCAGCGGGTTCGCGCCCGACAGGTTCAGGTGGTCGGAGATCAGCACCGGGTCGCCGACCCGCTGGTGCTCCGGCCGCAGCCCGCCCGCCGCGTTCGTCAGCACGACGGTTCCGACGCCCGCCGCCAGAGCCGTCCGGACGCCGTGCACCACCGCGTCCACGCCGCGTCCCTCGTACAGGTGCGTCCGGCCGAGGAACACCAGCGCCCGGTGCCCGCCGACCTCCACGATCCGGACCTTGCCCGCGTGGCCCTCGACGGCGGGCGCCGCGAACCCCGGCAGCAGCGTGACGGGCAGCTCGTCGTCCGGCGCCCCGAGCGCGTCGGCCGCCGGGACCCAGCCCGACCCCATCACCAGCGCCACGTCGAAGGAGTCGATGGAGGTGCGCGTCCGCAGCTCGTCGGCGGCGGCCCGCGCCAGGTCAAAAGCGTCGTTGCTCACATCGCCGACACTACAGCCGTCCCCCGGCCGGGCGATCCTCGCTCCGCTCCGGTCGCCCGCCGCGCCGCGTCGGCTCACTCGCGGGAAGGGCGCCGCCGCCAGGGGCGATCCTCCTCGGTTCTGGTCGCCCGCCGCGCCGCGTCGGCTTGCTCGTGGGTCAGTCGCCTAGGGATTTGCAGGGGCGGGTGCGCAGGTCCTTGACGTAGTCGTCCGGGGCGCCGGCCGCCTCGGCGGCGTCGGCGAGGATGCCGAGGTAGTGCGCGGACGGCAGGCCGCCCTCGTAGTCGTCCAGGACGTAGAGCCAGCACAGCGCGTCCCCGTCCAGCGTCTGCACGCGGACCCGGATCTTGCGGTAGACGCCGAGCGCGGCGCCCTCCCACGCGTCCAGCTCCTTCTCGTCGAAGGCCGGGACGTCGTAGATCACCACGAAGACCTGCTCGAAGTCGTCCTCGACGACGGTCGCGAGGGCCCCGTCGAAGCCCTGGCCGCCGAAGGTCAGCCGCCAGCCGGTCAGCCAGCCGGTGCCGCGCATGGGCGAGTGGGGAGCCCGGCTCGCCATCTGCTCGGGGTCCATGTTGGAGGCGTACGCCGCGTACAGAGCCACGTTGGCCAAGGCTACGCCACATGAGAGGGCGGGACCGCTGCGGAGCGGCGTTCGCGTACCCGCGGGTCTTATCACTGGTCTGAGTAGGAAACAATGGGAGATGTGACCCGCATCGTGATCATCGGAGGAGGACCGGGCGGCTACGAGGCCGCACTCGTCGCGGCGCAGCTCGGCGCGGACGTGACCGTCATCGAGCGGGACGGGCCCGGCGGCGCGTGCGTGCTCACCGACTGCGTCCCCTCCAAGACGCTCATCGCCACGTCGACCCGCATGGCGGTCATGTCCGAGTCCGCCGGGCTCGGGCTGCGCTTCAGCGGCGGTCCCGACGGCATCGTCGGCGGCCTCGAGGTCGACATGGCCAACGTCAACAAGCGGGTGAAGGACCTCGCGCGGGCCCAGTCGTTCGACGTCGCGGAACGGCTCGCCTACGAGGAAGTGAAGATCGTCCGGGGTGAGGCGCGGCTGGTGGAGCCGCACGTCGTCGCGGTCGGGGAGCGGCGGATCCGGGCCGACATCGTGCTGATCGCGACCGGCGCGACGCCGCGGGTGCTGCCCGGCGCCGAGCCGGACGGGGAGCGGATCCTCAACTGGCGGCAGCTGTACGACCTGCCGGAGCTGCCCGAGGAGCTGATCGTGGTCGGGTCCGGCGTCACCGGCGCCGAGCTGGCCGGGGCGTACCTGTCGCTGGGGTCGAAGGTCACGCTGGTGTCCTCGCGGGACCGGATCCTGCCGACGGAGGACGCCGACGCCGCGTCCGTGCTGCAGGAGGTGTTCCTGCGGCGCGGGATGAACGTGATGTCGCGGTCGCGGGCCGCGGGCGTCGAGCGGTCCGGGAACGGCGTGATCGTCACGCTGGAGGACGGCGGCAAGGTCGAGGGCACGCACTGCCTGATGACGGTCGGGATGGTGCCGAACACCACGGGCATCGGCCTGGAGGAGGTCGGCGTCGCCTGCGACAAGCGCGGGTTCGTCGAGGTGGACAAGGTCTCCCGGACGTCCGTCCCGCACATCTACGCGTCCGGCGACTGCACGGGCGTGCTGATGCTGGCGTCGGTGGCGGGGATGCAGGGCCGGATCGCGATGTGGCACGCGCTCGGCGAGGCCGTCCAGCCGCTGAAGCTCGGCTGGGTCGCCTCCAACATCTTCACCGACCCCGAGGTGGCGTCGGTCGGCGTGACGCAGCAGATGGTCGACTCCGGCGACGTCAACGCCCGGACGGTCATGCTGCCGCTGTTCACCAACGCGCGCGCCAAGATGCAGGGCTTCGAGGACGGCTTCGTGAAGCTGTTCTGCCGGCCGTCCACGGGGATCGTGCTGGGCGGCGTGATCGTGGCGCCGCGGGCCAGCGAGCTGATCCTCGGCGTGTCGATCGCCGTGCAGCAGCACCTGACGGTCGACCAGGTCGCGCACACGTTCGCGGTGTACCCGTCGCTGTCGGGCAGCATCACCGAGGCGTCCCGCCGCCTGATGTCCGAGCACGCCTACTAGGACGACCGGGCGGCGCCGCCCCGGGGCGGTCGGCGGAGCGCGGTCAGCGGCGGTCGGGCGGGTGCAGGCCGTGGCGGTGCAGGCGGGACCGGCGCAGGTCCTCGGCGGTGATCGCGACCGTGAGGGTGCTGGCGACGAACGCCAGCAGCGGGACGGCGGCGCGGATCCACGTCGGCCCGGGCAGGAGCGCCAGCAGCAGGCAGACCGGGACCATCACGTACAGGTGCCGCAGCAGCAGCCGGCCCCGCCAGCCCGCGTCGGTGAGGTCGTGCCGCACCCACTCGCGGTTGCGGGGCGGCAGCCGGAAGCCCAGGGCGTACCGGACGCGGCCTAACGGGCCCGGGTCGCCTGGTATGCGGGTCATGCTCGGGAGACCACCTCAGAAGCCGCCGAAGTCGTTGCCGCCCCAGTCTCCGCCGCCGCCGAAGTCGCCGCTGCCGAAGTCCCAGCCGCCGCCGACGTCACCGCCGTCGCCCCCGAAGCCGCCGTCGCCGCCGCCGAAGCCGTCCCCGCCGTCGCCGTAGTAGCCGCCGCCCCAGCCGAAGCCGCCGCCCATCATCGAGCCCAGCGCGGTGCCGAGCAGCAGGCCGCTGAGCAGGTCGAAACCGCCGTAGCCGTAGTAGTAGCCGCCCGCGTAGGGCGCGTAGGCGGGGCCCGCGTCCCAGTAAGGCCGCCGCGCGCCCCCGTACGGGACCATCCGGACGTCCGGGTCGTGGCCCTCCAGGACGGCCCGCGCGTCCGCCGCGCAGGCGGGCACGGACCGGGCCACGCCGCCCGGAGGCGCCCACGTGACGTCCTGGACGGACGGGCCGTGCTGCGGGTTGAAGAAGCACGGCGGGCGGCGCTCGGGCACGGGCTCGCCGGCCAGGCGGGCGCGGGTCGCGGTCATGTAGTAGCGGCCGTCCTCCAGCGCGGTGGTGACGGCCTGCATGTCCTGCGGCTTCTGGGCGCGCTCCGTCGCCGTCTTCGCCTTGTCGTAGGAGTTCATGGCGCGCTCGTAGTCGGCGCGGGTCTCCGGATCGAGGCCGGGGTCCATGACATTGAGGTCGAGCCGGGCGATGTCCTCGCCGAGCAGGGTGACGTCCTCCTGGACGCCCTGCTTCAGGTCCGCCATCTGCCGGGCGTGCCGCTCGCGGCGCCGCTTCCGGGCGACCAGGACGGCGCTGGTGACGGCCGCCGCGATCACGACGAGGACGCCGATCACGACGTACCCGACGACCGCGCCGGACCGGGCCTTGTCGTCGACCTTCTTCTCGGCGAGGTTCCCGAACTGGATGAGCCGCTGCTTGAGCGGCGACCCGTCGGTGCGGGTGACGAGCTGGTTGATCTCGTTGGTGTCGAGCTTCTTGGAGATCCCGCCCATCCGGGTGCCGTCCGCGGTGATCGCCACGTACGTCTGGCCCTTGCCGACGCGGTTCGCGACCGCCTTCAGCATCTGCCCGACCTGCGGCCCGCTCACGTCGTTGCGGACGACCACCGCGCGGATGTCGGCGTCGTGGTCGCCGTCGAGCGCCGACCTGATCTGCTGCTGGTCGGCCGCCGACAGGTTCGACCCGGAGTCGCTGGTGACGTACAGGCGCGAGCCGAGCAGGCCCTTGGCGATCTGGCCGACCGTGTCGGCGGGAAGCGCCGCCGGGGCCGTCGCCGCCCGAGCGGGCGCGGCCTGCCCGGACACTGCCTGCGCGGCCTGCCCGGACACTGCCTGCGCGGGCGCGGCCTGTGCGGACACCGCCTGTGCGGACACCGCCTGTGCGGACACTGCCTGCGCGGCCTGCGGAGACGCGGCGTGCGCGGGTGCGGCGAGGCCGGGGGCCGCGAGGCCCGCCAGCACCGCCACGGCGAGGACCACCGCCGATACCGCCCCGCGGAGTACCGGCCGGACGGTACGGATCTCGGAACTCATGATGTCAGTCTGCCCCCTCATGAAGGCCGACGACCGGGCCGCCGCACGCGTTCCGTAAAAACCGCTTTTAGTGACGAAAACGACACCCCCGTCCGAACCGGGCCGGACGGGGGTGCCATGGGAGACGCCGCGCGTCAGTCCTTGATCTCGCAGATGACCGCCCCGGAGGAGACGGTCTGGCCGACCTCGGCGGACAGGCCGCTGATCGTGCCGGCCTTGTGCGCGGTGAGCGGCTGCTCCATCTTCATGGCCTCCAGGACGACGATGGTGTCGCCCGCCGCGACGGTCGCGCCGTCCTCCACGACCGTCTTGACGATCGTGCCCTGCATCGGGCTGACCAGGGAGTCACCGGACGCCTGGGCGCCGCCGCCCTTCTTGCCGCCGCGCCGCTTGGCGGGCGCCCCCTTGCCGGCCGCGGGGGCCGCGGACGCGCCCAGCCCGGCGGGCAGCACGACCTCGATGCGCCTGCCGCCGACCTCCACGGTGACGCGCTCGCGCTCGCCCGCCTCGGCCTCCTCGCCCGCGGCGGTGGGGTCGAACGGCGGGATCCGGTTGTCGAACTCGGTCTCGATCCAGCGGGTGTGGACGCTGAACGGCGTCTCGTCGTCGGCCGGGACGAACGCCGGGTCGTCCAGCACCACCCGGTGGAACGGGAGCACGGTCGGCATGCCGTCGATCACGAACTCGTCCAGCGCCCGCTTGGCCCGCTCGGCGGCCTGCCGACGCGTCGCGCCGGTCACGATCAGCTTGGCGATCAGCGAGTCGAACGCCTGCGGGACGGTCTGCCCGGCGACGTAGCCGGAGTCCAGCCGGACACCGGGGCCGGACGGCGGGTCGAACGCGGTCAGCGTGCCCACGGCGGGCAGGAAGCCGCGCCCCGCGTCCTCGGCGTTCAGCCGGAACTCGAACGAGTGGCCGCGCAGCACCGGGTCGTCGTAGCCGATCTCCTCGCCGTCGGCGACCCGGAACATCTCCCGGACCATGTCGACGCCCGCGACCTCCTCGGTCACCGGGTGCTCGACCTGGAGCCGGGTGTTGACCTCCAGGAAGGAGATCGTCCCGTCCTGGCCGACGAGGAACTCGCAGGTCCCCGCGCCGACGTAGCCGGCCTCCTTCAGGATGGCCTTGGACGAGGTGTACAGCAGCTCCAGCTGCTCGTCCGACAGGTACGGCGCGGGGGCCTCCTCGACGAGCTTCTGGTGGCGGCGCTGCAGCGAGCAGTCCCGGGTGGACACGACGACGACGTTGCCGTGCTTGTCGGCCAGGCACTGGGTCTCGACGTGCCGCGGCTTGTCCAGGTACCGCTCGACGAAGCACTCGCCGCGGCCGAACGCGCCGACGGCCTCGCGGACCGCCGACTCGTACAGCTCGGCGACCTCCTCCAGCTTGCGCGCGACCTTGAGGCCGCGGCCGCCGCCGCCGAACGCCGCCTTGATCGCGATCGGCAGGCCGTGCTCCTCGGCGAACGCGACGACCTCGTCCGCGCCCGACACCGGGTCCTTGGTGCCGGCGACCAGCGGCGCGCCGACCTTCTGGGCGATGTGCCGGGCCTGCACCTTGTCGCCGAGCGCGGTGATCGCGGCGGGCGGCGGGCCGATCCAGGTCAGCCCGGCGTTCTCGACGGCCGCCGCGAAGTCGGCGTTCTCCGCCAGGAACCCGTAGCCGGGGTGCACGGCGTCCGCGCCGGCCTCGGCGGCGACCTTCAGCAGCTTGTCGATGTCCAGGTAGCTGTCCGCCGCGGTCTGGCCGCCCAGGGCGTACGCCTCGTCGGCGACCCGTACGTGCAGCGCCTCCAGATCGGGTTCGGCGTACACCGCCACACTGGCCAGCCCCGCATCGCGACAGGCACGGGCTATACGAACCGCGATCTCACCGCGGTTGGCGATCAGGACCTTGCGCACGTGGGTCTCCTCCCTAAACCTCGCACGCAGTCTAGATAACCGCCGTTCGAGGTTTTCGTAAGGCCCTCCTTATTGCACCTGGACGCCAGATTTCAGGGCGGATGCCGCTCAGCGGGACCTATCGCGCACCCCCGTGCCACCAGGCGCTCCCGGGCGGCCCGCTGTTGATCGAGGCACGGTGTTGATCGCGGCCCGGTCTTGGTCGCGGTGCGGTCTTGGTCAGCGGCCTGGCCTTGGTCGCGGTGCGGTCTTGGTCGCGGCGCGGTCCTCGGCGGCCGCCCGGGCACGGCGAAGGCCCGCGCCTCGGGGAGGCGCGGGCCTTCGATCGGACGTGCCCGGGGCCGCGCGGGGCGCGGTGGCGGCCCGGCGGGCGCGTCCGGACGAGTCAGCTCCGGTTGTACCGGCGGTTGAACCGCTCGACCGCCCCGGTGGTGTCCAGGACCTGCTGGCGGCCCGTGTAGAACGGGTGGCTCGCGGACGACACGTCCACGTCGACCAGCGGGTAGGTGCGGCCGTCCGTCCACTCGATCGTCCGGTCCGTCTCGGCCGTCGAACGGGTCAGGAAGGCGTAGTCCGCACCACGGTCGCGGAAGACCACGGGCCGGTACTCCGGGTGGATCCTGTTCCTCATCGTTCCTCCCTGGTTCTCGGCTGTTCACCCCTCCCAACAGGGTGGCAACGGTTTTCATTCCCCGATTTCCGGAGTGCCGCCCGAAGCCCGCCGCGCCGGTGTATCTTCGCCACTGATCAGCTTCGCGACCGGGCTTCGCCACCGAGCTTCGCCACCGGGCTCGGCCCTGCCCTCCGTCGCTGATCAGCCTCGTCAGCCAGCGGGAACGCATGGGAAGGGGCCGGATGGCTCGCCACTGGACCCGGGCCGGACTCGCGGTGGCCCTGGCCTGCTGCCTCGCGGCGCCGTCGTCCGCCGTCCGGAGCGGCCCGTCCGCCGTGGACGCCGCCACCACCCGGCAGCTCACGGCCGCCGCCGGAACGCTGCTCCAGGGGCGCTCCGAGGCGCTCGTCCAGCGGCACGCGCGCCCCCATCCGGAGGTGCCGACGGAGGTCCTCGGCGTCCGGATCTCCTCGCGCGTCGCCCGCGTCCAAGAGCGGGCCTTCCGCGAACTGGAGAACAGCAACCGCGCCCCCGTCGAGGGCGGGCCCGCCTACACCGGCGCCCGCACCAGCCTGGACGCCCGGCGGGCCGTCCGCACCGGCGACCGGATCACGCTGGACGCCGTCGAGCACACCGTTGTCCGCTACCGCACGGGCAAGGTCACCCAGTCGGTCCCGCGCCGGTTCGACTTCCGCCAGCGCGGCGACGACATCGTCCTGGTGGGCGAGCGGGTCCTCGATCCTAAGGCGCAGCCGGTGAACGACCCGGCCCCGCGCTCCCGCTGACGTCCTTTCCGGCATTGCGGGCATCGTTCCGGAAAGCCCGTGGCGCGGCCGCTCTGAAATGCCTTTGACGGACAGTAATTAAGCGGGTCACGGCATTGCGGAGCGTCGCCGGTCGGTGGCGCCGGGCCGCGAAACCTCCACCTGGCGGGGGCTGTGTGGCCACATCCGGTCACACTCGAACGGCGGGATTGCGGGTGTTTCGTCGCCCGATCTCCGATGTGCCGCTGGATTCCCGTGATCGGGGAGGCGTAGGCTGGCGCCATTCTTTCGCAGTGCGGCAGGACCGGAAAACGTTCCAGTTGAAGTCCCGCCCCCGGCGGGCGGCGGATGGCGACGGAGGGTCGGAGCGATGAGCGGTGACAAGCGCGGCGCCAACCTCGGCGAGCTGGAGGAGCTGTCCCGGATCTTCAGCAAGCACTCCAAGAACCTGGACGCCCTGATCAGGGACCTCAACGGCCGCACGGTCAGCAGCAGCGCCGCCTGGTGGGGGCCCGGCGCCGACCGGTTCCGCAGCGCCTGGGCCGAGGCCAAGACCGCGTTCGACAAGATGGCCCTCGCGCTGGAGCAGGGCAGCCAGGACATCCGCAAGTCCCAGCAGAACATCGAGGCCGCCACGCGCTGACGCCTCGTCACGGACCGCGGGTCCCGGCCCATCCCCCCGAGGCCGGGACCCGCATCATTTTCTCCGCACGCCCCGCAGATCCCGGCCTCCCGGTGGTGACCGCCGCCTCCAGGTGAGGGACCGCTACTCGGCGCTGACCGGAGGCGGAAGGGCCACCTGGATCTGGGTGGTGGCGCCCGCGGCGACGAACAGGCCCCGGCCGGTCGGCCCCGCCAACGGGGCGTTGCGCGGAAGGCGCAGCCCGAACAGGTCGCCGTCGTCCGGCGACTCGACGGACAGCAGGACGCCGGAGCGCGACCGGCGGGCGTCGGCGAGGAAGCCGCGGTAGCCGCGGCCGATGTCGGCGGTCGTGCCGCCGACGACGACGGCGTGCTCGCCGTCGCGGGCGGTGCGCAGCACGTCGCACAGGGCGTCGTCCATGTCGGTCTCGTCGAGGAGCTCGGCGTCGTCGACGACGACGGCGTAGCGGTGCTCGTCGCCGATCGCGCGCTCCAGGTCGTCGGGGTCGGAGTCGGACGTGAGCACCCCGAGGACGCCGGGCCGCCCGGACAGCAGCCGCAGCGGGGAGCGGCGCGGGGTGACCAGGACCACCGGGACGAGCCCGCCCCCGACGGCCGGGTCCAGCAGCGAGTGCACGATGGTGCGCAGCGTGGTGGAGCGCCCCGACCGGGGCGGGCCCGCGACGGTGAAGCCGGGGCCCTCGTTCAGCAGGTCGGCGCCGACCGGGGCGAGGGTGTCGCCGCCGACGCCGACGAGGGCCCAGAGCGCGGACGGCGCGAGGAACGCCTCGTCCAGCGCCATCGCCTCGCGGTAGGTGACGCGGACGGGCAGCTCGTCGACGTGCAGGGGGCGCTGGCGGCGCGGGAGGCGGCCGTAGCGGGCGACGGAGGCGCGGGCGATCTCCTGGAGGGCCGCGACCTGCGCGGTGCCGGACGGGTCGTCGCCGAGCAGCCCGATCTGGGACTCGCGCGGCGCGGCGCCGGGCGCGGCGGGTTCGAGGGCGCGGCCCGGCGGCATCGCGGCGGGGACGTGCCGGTCCTGCAGCCCGGCGTAGCCGTAGTCGTTGGGGTCGGCCATCCGCAGGACGAGGCGGCGGTCGAAGACCGTGGAGATCTGCCCGCCGAGGCCGGTGCGGTCGCCGGTGAAGACGGCGCGCAGGCCGACCGCGGCGCCCTCGCGCAGCAGCCGGAGGGTCTGGTCGACGAGGCGGCCGTAGTCGTAGTGCTCGAACGCGCCGAGGAACCCCTCCCACCGGTCGAGGAGCAGGACCATCCAGGGCAGCCGGTCGGTGGCGGCGACGGCGGCGCGCTGCTCGGCGAGGGACGCGAACCCGGCCTCGGCGAGGAGCTGCTGGCGGCGGGCGACCTCGGCGGCGAGGGCGGTGAGGAGGCGCTCGCAGCGGTCGAGCTGGTCGCGGGTGACGACGGCGCCGCAGTGCGGCAGCGAGATCAGCGGCAGGAGCGCGTTCGCGCCGCAGTCGATGGCGTACAGGTGCGCGTCGTAGGGGGAGCAGGCGCCCGCGAGGGACCCGGCGATGGTGCGCAGCGCGGTGGACCGCCCCGACTGCGGCGATCCGGCGATGTAGAGGTGGCCGCCCGCGGCGAGGTCGAGGACGAGCGGCTCGCGCGACTGGACGGCGGGCAGGTCGGTGATCCCGAACGGGACGGCGGGGACGTCCACCACCGAGCCCCCGGCGGCGGTGCGCGGGGTGAGCCGGACCAGCTCGGGCAGGGGGGTGAGCCACGGTGACGGTTGCCGGGCGATCCCGGCGCGGCGGGCGGCCTCGTCGACGGCCTGGACGAGGACGGCGAGGTCGGTGGCGGGCGCGTCGCCGGAGGGCTCGTCCGGCGCGGGCAGCGGATGCCCGAGGCCCTGCCAGGGCAGCGGCCGGACGCTGGTCCGCCGGCCCGCGGGCCCGGCGCGGCGCCCGCCGATCCGGGCGGACTGGACGGCGTGCGGCGCCGCCGCGCCGGACCGGACGTAGCAGCGGCCCGGCGTGGACTTGGCGATGCGGGCGGCCTCGGGGCCGTCGATGACGTCCGTGGACTCGTCGGGGTCGGTGACGCGCAGCGCGATCCGCAGGTTGGTGTTGGCGCGGATGTCGGCGGTGACGACGCCCGCGGGCCGCTGCGTGGCGAGGATCAGGTGGACGCCGAGGGAGCGGCCGCGGCGCCCGATGTCGACGAGGCCGGCGACGAAGTCGGGCAGCTCGGCGACCATCGCGGCGAACTCGTCGATGACGAGGACGAGCCGCGGCAGCGAGCCCGCCGCGTCGTTGTGGTCGTCGATGTCCTTGGCGCCGGCCCGCAGCAGGATCTCCTCGCGGCGGCGGAGCTCGGCGGCGAGGGACTCCAGGGCGCGTTCGGTGGCGTGCCCGTCGAGGTCGGTGACCATGCCGACGGTGTGCGGGAGGCGCGCGCAGTCCTTGAACGCGGCGCCGCCCTTGTAGTCGATGAGGACGAACGTCATCTCGTCGGGGCGGTTCGCTACGGCGAGCGACGCGATGAGGGTCTGCAGCAGCTCGGACTTGCCGGCGCCGGTGGTACCGGCGATGAGGCCGTGCGGGCCGTCGGTGCGCAGGTCGATCTCGTAGGGGCGGCCGGGACGTCCGGGGCGGTCACCGGTGCCGAGGCCGATAGGAACGCGGGTACGGCGTCCGCCGGTGCGGGACCAGGACTGGAGGATGTGCTCGGCGGTGGGTTCGGCCATGTCGAGCAGGTCCAGGAGGCGGACGTCCGACGGGATGGCCTCCTGGGCGTCCTCGCGGGACACGTCCCGTACGGGCGCCAGCGCGCGCGCCACGCGTTCGGTCCAGGCGGGGGACACCTGGTCGGCGAGCACGGGGCCGAGGTCGTCGAGGCCCTGCCCACGGAGGTGGACGAAGGACGGGTACTGCGAGTCCCACTCGGCGACGGCGTTGCACTCTTCGGGGAGGAGGCGCTCCTCGTCGTCCACGCAGATGGCGTGGATGCCGTACTCGGCGCCGCGCGACAGCAGCATCGGCATGCCGGGTATGCGGCGCAGTGCGCGCGCGCCGTCCAGCACGAGCAGGATGTTGTAGGGGACGGCGTCGGCGGGCTTGCCCTGCCCGAAGAACGCGGACTCGGCCTGCGCGGCGCGGCGCCGTTCCGTGACGCGGATCGCGAGTTCGGTGACGCGGTGCGCGGCGGACTCGGGATCGGTGCCGACGAGCGCCACGCACTCCTCGCCCTCGCGCGGCGCGCAGTGCGGCAGCCACCGCACCCAGTTCCACGCGTCCCCCGCGTGCTGGTCGGCGGACAGCACGATGATCGACAGGTCGCGGGGGCTGTGCAGGACGGCGGCCTGCGCGACGAGCCAGCGGGCGAGGGCCCGGGACGCGGCGCGCGGCCCGGTCAGCCCGAGCACGCCGATCTCGCCGAGCGGCAGCGCGACCGGCACCAGGCGGGCCGCCGGGACCGGCAGCGCGCCGGCGTCCCCGCCCGCCGGGTCGGTCAGCGCGATGCGCGCGGGCAGGTCGGCGACGCCGAGCCGCAGGTGCAGCGTGTCGGGGTCCTCGCGGCGGCGCTCCCACAGGCGGCGGCGCGGGCCCGTCGCGGTCAGCAGCACCTCGGCGGGGTCGGGGTACAGGGCGCGGCGCTCGGCCTCGTCCTCGCGGCGCAGCCCGTCCAGCTCGCCCCCGAACGCGTCGGCCCTGCGCTGGTACTCCTTCAGCGCCTTCTTGTACGACTTGCGGCCGTGCATCCGGTCGCCGACCCATTCGCCGACCGTCATCACCGGCCAGGCCAGCGCGAACAGCGCCCACCACCACTGGTGCAGCCCGAACGCCATGGCGAGGCCGAACACCGCGAACAGGATCGCGCCGAACAGCCGGAGGCGCTCGCGCGGGTTCCGCTCGGGCCGCTTCGGGATCTCCAGCGTGCGGACGCGGTGCGCGGGCGCGAGCCGGGGCGGCCGGTTGAACGCCAGGCCGCCCTCGGGCAGCGGCTCCAGGTGCGTGTCGGGCGCGGCGCTCGGCGCGAGGGTCAGCACGCTCGCCCCGACGGTCAGCATCCCGCCGACCGGCCAGGGGGTCTTGGCGGTGAGCGGTTCGCCGTCGAGCCGGGCGGCGCCCTGCATCGTCATCGCGGACGCCTCGACCTGCACCTCGTCGCGGCCGACCGTCAGCCGCAGCGACCGGGCCGGGACGGACGGGTCGCCGAGCACCACGTCGACGTCGTCGCCGGACCCGATCGTGCTGACGCCGAGCCCGAGCCGGTGCACCGGCCCCGCAGCGGGCCCGCCGACGACCCGGACCTCCACCAGCCCGGTCGGCTCGGCGAGGACGGTCGCGGCGGCGGCGCCCCGCTCGACCGCGACGACCGCGCCGTCCCGCAGCTCCTTGGCGGCGAGCGCCTGCGGGTCGAGCATCCGCCCGTCCATCCACAGCGCCCCGCGCTCGGCGGTCGGGCCCGCGGGCGGGACGCGCGGCGCCTGCGGCGCCCCGGTGAGCAGCGCCTCCTTGGAGAAGCGGGGGGCGGGGACCCCGCCGGCCGCCGCCGGGGCGTCGAGCGCGGCGGTCAGCGACCGGGCGACCCCGCCGACGGTGATCTCCGAGTCCATGTCGATCACGACGTCGCGTGGTCCGCCGCCGGTCAGCGCCGTGAACGAGATCCGCATCCGAGCCCTCCATCGCGCGCCGCCCCGCGCCGCCGGCGCTGCCGTCCGGGCCAGCTTAATTACCGGCGCCCGCACTTTCCGGCGAAGCCGGTTCGGGCGGTGCGGGGGCGTCCTGGCGTCATTCTGCGCGGGGCGCCGACTCGCGGGCCGCGGCGATGATGGTCCTGAGCGCGTCGTCCAGCGGTGTCGGCGCCATGCCGAAAGCGGACTGGAAGGCCGAGGAGTCCAGGATGTACGGCCGGTCGAACTGGTAGCGGGTCTCCCGCATCTCCTTGAGCAGCGGGCTGGCGAGCCCCGCCGCCGTGAAGACCGGCCGCGGCACCTCGTGGATGCGCGGGGCGGGCGCGCCGGCGATCCGGCACAGCCGCTCGGCGAGCTCCCGCGTCGACACGGCGGGCCCGGTCGGGATGTGCCAGGCCCGGCCGTAGGCGCGCTCGTCCGTGCCGGCGATGGCGAGCGCCTCGGCGACGTCGGGCAGGTACGTCCAGGCGTGCGGAATCGAGGGGTCGCTGAAGTAGAGGACGCGCCTGCCCGCCAGCAGCGGCTTCACGAACCGCGTCTCGCCGACGTACGCCTGGTCGGTGCTGCCGGGGCCGTAGTAGTCGGATCCGCGCAGCTCGGTGGCGCGGACGCGGCCCGCCCGGTGCGCGGCGAGCATGTCGTGCCACATCGCCGCGCGGACGCGCCCCTTGGTGCCGGTCGCCGCCAGCGGCAGGTCCTCGGTCATCGGGCCGTCGACCGGCCCGTACCCGTAGAGGCAGCCGAGGGTGACGAGGGCGGCGCCGGTGTCCTCGGCGGCGCCCAGGAACGACGCGGCCATCGGCGGCCAGTCCTGCGCCCAGCGGTGGTAGCGGGGGTTGACGCAGTTGTAGATGGTGTCGGCGCCCTTGGCGACGGCGGCCAGCCGGGCCCGGTCGGCGACGTCGGCGGCGACCCGCTCGACGCCCTCCGGTCCGGAGCCGGAGCGCGTCACGACGGTGACGTCGTGCCCCATGCCGGTGAGCCGCTCGACGAGGTGCGAGCCGACCTGCCCGGCGCCGACGATCACGTGCTTGCCCATGGTCCTTCTCCTTCGGTGTTCTTCGGTCCGGCCGCCGTCCGGTGCGGCCGGGGTTCCGGTGCCGGTCGCGGTTTCAGGCCGTGCTCTCGATGTGGTTCTTGAGGGCGGCCAGACGGGCCTCGTGGCCGGCGCGGAGCTTGTCCTCGCCGTAGACGAGGCGGACGAGCGGGCCGTCGAGGGACTCCTGCAGCGTCACGCGGGTCCGGCCGCCCTCCCTGGTCAGGACCATGCGGTCGACGGCCCGGTAGAGGCCGAGCATGCTGCCCGTCCAGCTCAGTTCGCGGCCGGGGGCGACGACCGCGAAGCGCGAGCGCAGCGGCACGCCCTTCTGGGCCCAGCGGAACTCGCGGCCCGGCTCGACGGCGTCCAGGGCGCGCAGCCGGAAGTCGGTGGCCCAGCCCTCCCAGCCGCGCAGGTCGGCGAGCACGTCCCAGGTCCGGTCCGGTGACGCGTCGATCAGGACGCTGGACGCGCTGACGACGGGGGCGTCCTCGTCGATCCGGCCGCGCAGCGCGTACTCGTCGTGCAGGGTCGCCAGGTTCGGCATGGCCGCCTCCGTCCGGTCCGGAGCCCGTGGGTTCGGTGCTCTCTGATGTGAGCAATGCTCTCTCTTTGGAGCGGCGCTCGTCAAGAGCAGTGCTCTCGTTTTGTTTCAGCGCTCTGCTAACCTCGCCGCATGAGCGGGCGGACGGTACGGGAACGGGTGCGCGCGGAGCTGATCAGGGAGATCACCGGCATCGCGCGGGAGCAGCTGGCGACGGAGGGCGCGGCGGGGCTGTCGCTGCGGGCGGTGGCCCGCGAGATGGGCATGGCCTCCTCAGCGATCTACCGCTACTTCCCGAGCCGCGACGACCTGCTGACCGCGCTGATCATCGACGGCTACAACGCCGTCGGCGAGGCCGTGGAGCAGGCCGACGCGACCGCGCGCGAGGCCGGGACGTCCTTCTCCGGGCGGTGGCTCGCCGTGTGCCGGAGCGTCCGCACGTGGGCGCTGGCGCACCCGCACGAGTACGCGCTGCTGTACGGCTCGCCGGTGCCCGGCTATGAGGCGCCGGAGGACACCGTCCCCGCGGCCATGCGGGACACGGTCGTCTTCGCGCGGCTCGTTTCGGAGGCGCACGCGGCGGGGGCCCTGGAGCCCGCCGGGCCGTGCCCGCCGGCGCCGCCCGTGCTGGGCGAGGACCTGGCGCGCGGCCGGGCCGCGCTCCTCATCGACGCGCCCGACGACGTGGCGGCCCGGGCGTTCACCGCGTGGGCCGGTCTGTACGGGACGGTCAGTTTCGAATTGTTCGGGCAATTCAACAATGTGATCGAGGAACGGGCCGCCTACTTCGACCACGCGATGACCCTGCTGGGGCGGCTCGTCGGCTTCCACGACGTCCCGTAACGGCGCCGCCGCCGGGGCGGGCAGGTCGCCGCGAATGTCCCGCCAGAGGCGGTCAGTGACGGATGTGACTGGTGGTAAGTAGCGAAGTGACCGATGAATTCGCAGGTCATCGCCATGGTCGGGGAGAACGGCGCGCTTACCCTCACCGAATCCATTGACGCGGCCTTGCCCGCACCGCAAGCATGGATCGCCCGATGATGCGGAGACCTCCTGAGGCGAGGTCCGCGGGAGGGCGGGAAGGGGCACGTGCGCAGCGCGATGAAGGCCAACCAGTCGGCCCTCGCCGGCGGCTCGTCCGGCGGCTCCTCCGGGCCGAACGCCGGCGGCGGGCTCGGCCGCACCGGCCTCGGGACCTCCGGCGGGCAGCGGCTGCCCGTCTCGCCGCGCGAGCGCAAGCCGGCGCTGGCCGCGCTCGCGGTGCTGCTCATCCTCGGCGGCGCGCTGGCCAGCGCCTACCTGGTGATGGCGAGCGGCCAGCGGGTGTCGGCGATCCGGATCGCGCAGCCCGTCGCGGCGGGGCAGCAGATCCCGCAGAGCGCGCTGGAGGAGGTGCAGATCGGCGACACCGGCGTCCAGTACATCACCTGGTCGGAACGGCTGAACGTGTCCCGGTACTACGCCTCGGTCCCGCTGGTCAAGGGCGCGCTGCTGACCAACGGCATGATCAGCCGGACCGACGAGGCGGCCAAGGGCCGGCTGGTCGTGGGCCTCGCGCTCAAGCCGGGGCAGTTGCCGTCCGACGGCGTCGAGAGCGGCAAGAAGGTGACCCTGTACGCGGTCGGCAACGGCGGCGGCAACGGCGGCGGCCCGCGCGCCGGCACGGTGCTCGCCGCCGAGGCCATCGTGATCAACGTCGGGAGCGGCGGCGGCGACCGGCTGCGCTCCGACCAGACGACCGTGGACGTCGCCGTCGCGCCTGGCGACGCCCCGCAGGTCACGGAGGCCGCGTCCGCCGGGACGGTCGCGATCGCGCTGATCCCCGACGGGACGAAGGCGCCCGGCCAGCCGGCCGGCGGGACGCCGGGCAGGCAGACCCCGGCGACCGGCGGCGCCCAGCCTCCGGCCGGGACGGGCGGCAGCGGCGACGGCGACGGCAACGGCAACGGTGCCGGTACCGGCACCCCCGGTGCGGGGAACGGCACTCCGGGCACAGGCGGGAACTGACAGTGGCACTGATCGCGCTCGCGGCCGACAAGGGGGCGCCGGGCGTCACGACCGCGGCGGTGGCCCTCGGCGCGGTGTGGCCGCGCCCCGTGCTGGTCGCCGAGTGCGACCAGGCGGGCGGCGACCTGGTGTACCGGCTGCCCGCCGCCGCGCCGGACGGCGCGGGCGACGGCGGCATGCTGAACCCGGCGCGCGGGCTGCTCAGCCTCGCCGCGACGGCCCGCCGCGGGCTGCGCCCCGACCAGATCGGCGAGCACTGCCAGCGCCTCGTCGGCGGCCTCGACGTGCTCGTCGGGATCACCAACGCCGAGCAGGCGCAGGGGATGACGTGGCTGTGGGGGCCGCTCGGCCGCGCGTTCGCCGGGCTCGCCCCGGTGGACGTGATCGCCGACTGCGGGCGGCTCGGCGCCGGCACCCCCCTCAACGACCTGCTGCGCGAGGCGGACCTCGTCGTCCTGCTCACCCGGGCGACCCTGGAGCAGGTCGCGCACCTGCGCGAGCGCGTCGCCGCGCTGACGGCGGAGCTGCGCGGCGGGCCGCCGGTCGGGGTGCTGGTGCTCGCCGACCCGCGCGACTTCCGCGGCTCGATCGCCGAGGTCGACCGGATCATCGTCGGCGCGCGCGGCCGGCAGGCCCCGGACCCGGCCGCGCAGGCCGGGCCGCCGCCGCCGGAGGTGCGCGTGCTGGGCGGCCTGGCGCTCGACCCGAAGGGCGCCGACCTGCTGTCGGGCCGCTGGGGCGGCCGCCTCGACCGGTCGCTGCTGATCCGCTCGGCCCGCGAGGTCGCCGGCGACCTGGTCGCGCGCCTCGGCGCCGCGCCCGCCGCCCCGCCCGCGTCCG
>NZ_JABMCA010000086.1:0-40561 GCF_014706005.1 Actinomadura sp. RB99
GCCCGCGCGGGGCCGGCGCCGGTCCGGACGACCGGCGGGCCGGCGTGCGCGAGCGCCCGCGCCTCGAGGCCGAGCGCCGCGCACACCACGGGCCTCGTCACCGGTCCCGCCCCAGGTAGCGGCCGAGGGCGCTGATCGGGAACACCAGTCGGTACAGGTGGTAGTTGATGTAGAAGTCGCCGGGGAAGCCGGTACCGGTGAACTGGTCCTCGTCCCAGGTGCCGTCCGGGCGCTGGTTCTCGACGAGCCAGCGGACCCCGGCCTCGACCGCCGGTGACCGCTCGCCCGCGGCGAGCAGCGCCAGCAGCGCCCAGGCCGTCTGCGACGGGGTGGACGTGCCGCGCCCGATCCAGGCGGGGTCGTCGTAGGAGCGCAGGTCCTCGCCCCAGCCGCCGTCGGGGTTCTGGTGGTGCTCCAGCCAGGCGACGGCGCGGCGGATCGGCGGCTTGTCCGGGCGGACGCCCGCGGCGATCAGCGCGGGCACCGCGCCGCCCGTGCCGTAGACGTGGTTGGCGCCCCACCGGCCGAACCACGACCCGTCCGGCTCCTGGGCCTTCAGCAGCCACACCACCGCCCGCTTGGTGACGGGCGACTCCGCGTGCCCCTCCTTGGCGAGGGCCTCGACGACGTGCGCGGTGACGTCCGCCGACGGCGGGTCGATGACGGCGCCGAAGTCGCAGAACGGCAGCTTGGTGCACAGCTCCTGGGTGTTGTCGGCGTCGAACGCGGCGAACCCGCCGTCCTTCGACGCCATCCCGGACATCCAGCGGACGGCCCGGTCGATCGGCCCGCGGGCCTCGGGCAGCCCGGAGCGGCGCAGCGCGAGGATCGCCTCGGCGGTGTCGTCGGTGTCGGGGTACAGGTCGTTGTCGAACTCGAACGCCCACCCGCCCGGCGGCAGGTCCGGCCGCCGCACCGACCAATCCCCCGGGCCGCGGATCTCCTCGCCCACGACCCAGCGGGCCGCGCGCAGCAGCGCCGGGTCGCCGGCGGGCGCGCCCGCGTCCGACAGCGCGTTCATCGCGAGGACCGTGTCCCACACCGGCGACTGGCAAGCCTCCAGGCGGCGGCCCTTCTCGTCCTCGATCGTGAACCGGTCGAGCCCGGCGAGGCCGCGCTTCATCACCGGATGGTCGAGGTCGTAGCCGAGCAGGCTCAGCGCCATCAGCGAGTACACCCACGGCGGCTGGATGCCGCCCCAGCAGCCGTCCGCCTCCTGCCGCGCGACGATCCACTCGGCCGCGCGCCGCAGCGCGGCCTTCCGCAGCGGCGCCACCGGCCGCTTCTCGTAGACGTGCAGGAACCGGTCCAGGGTGTTGAACGCCCGGCCCCAGCCGGTCGCCTTCCGCACCGGGCGCCGGCCCGCGCGCAGCTCCGGCAGGTCGAACGGCAGCGACCGGACGGGCCGCAGCGACCCGAGGACGGTCAGCGGCACGATCGTCTGCCGCGCCCAGCACGCCCAGCTGTAGACGTTCAGCGGGACGCGGCTCGGCAGGAACATCAGCTCCGGCGGCATCACCGGCAGGTCGTCCCAGGACCACTGGCCGAACAGCGCGAGCCAGATGCGGGTGAACACGCGGCTGCCCTCGATGCCGCCGGCCTCGCGCGCGTAGGCGGCGGCCTTGCGCATGTGCTCGTCCTCGGGGGCGTCGCCGGCCAGCCGCAGCGCGACGTACGCCTCGATGGTGGTGGACGGGTCCGGCGGTCCACCGTAGAAGTTCGCCCATGTCCCGTCGGCGCGCTGCTGCGAGCGGATCCAGCGCGCCGCCGCGGCGGTCTCGGCCTCGGTGCGGATGCCGAGGAACTGGCGCAGCAGCAGGTCCTCGGCGTCCATGGTGACGTTGGTCTCCAGCTCGGCCTTCCACCAGCCCTCGGCCGACTGCAGGCCGAGCAGGTGGTCGCGGGCCGCCTCGACGGCGGCCGCGGCCGCTTCGGTGAGTCCGGGGGCTTCCGTCGTGGTCATTCGGCATCCTGCTTTCTGACGGGTGTCCGCGTCCCGGTGCGGGTCCCGCCGCTCAGTGGTCCCGGGCGGTGACGAAGAGCGCGATGTCGCGGAACTCCGCGCGGACCGCGTCGTCCATCTCCACGTCGCCCACGTACTTGGCGGCCAGCGCGACGCGGCGGTCCGCCTCGGCCTCGGCCCAGGCGCGGCCGCCCGCGGCCTCGACCAGCTCCGCCATCTCCCGCAGGTCGGCCTCGGCGGGGTCGCCGGGCGCGGCGTACAGCTCGGCCAGCCGCGCGGAGTCGGGGGTCCCGGCGGTCAGCGCGGCGACCACCGGCAGCGACTTCTTGCGGGCCCGCAGGTCCGACAGCACCGGCTTGCCGGTCGTCTCCGGGCTCCCCCAGATGCCGAGCAGGTCGTCGACGAGCTGGAACGCCAGGCCCATCTCCGTCCCGTAGCCGGTGAGGGCGGTGACCAGCTCGGCGGGCGCCTCGCCGAGCATCGCGCCGATGGAGCTGGCGCAGGCCAGCAGCGCGCCCGTCTTGTCGGACGCCATCGTCAGGCACTCGTCGAGCGTGACGTCGGCGCGCTTCTCGAACCCCATGTCGAGGGCCTGGCCGGAGATGAGCCGCTGGGTGGCGGCGGTCAGCGCCTCCGCCGCCCAGTGCGCGCCGCGGGTGTGGTGCTCCAGCAGCAGCTCCTCCGACAGCGCCAGCAGCGCGTCGCCGGCGAGGATCGCGGCCGCCGCGCCGAAGACCGTCCACGCGGCGGGGCGGTGCCGGCGGGTCCGGTCGCCGTCCATGATGTCGTCGTGCAGCAGCGAGAACGCGTGCACGAACTCCACGGCGACGGCGCCGGGCAGGGCGTGCTCCGGCGGCGCGCCGGCCGCGCGCCCCGACAGCAGCGCCAGCGCGGGGCGCAGCGCCTTGCCGCCCGCCGCGGCGGGCCGGCCCTCGGCGTCGGTCCAGCCGAGGTGGTAGGCGATGACGCGGCGGTTGGCCGGGTCGAGGCGGTCCACGCAGGCGCGCATCGCCTCGTCGACGAGCGCGCGCCCGTCGGTGATCGAGCCGGGGACGGCGGTCATCGGCCGCTCACCCCGTCCAGGTGCCGCCGGACCAGCCGGGCGGCGGTCAGTCCACTGCGCACTGCCCCCTCCATGGTGTCGGGCCAGCCCGTGTCGGTCCACGCGCCGGCGAGGAAGAGCCCGGGCAGGCGGGTCGCGGACGCGGGCCGCAGCGCGCCGCTGCCGGGGCTCTGGCGGAACGTCGCATGGCGTTCCCGGGTGACGAAGAAGTCGGTGACGCGGGCCCGCCGGGCGGCCGGGAAGAGCCGTTCCAGGGCGGGCAGGAACGCGGCGCGGACGTCGGCGGCGGGCGTGTCGATCCAGCCGTCGGCGGCCGACACCGACACCGCGAGGTACTGGCCGCGGGCGAGGCCGCTGGTCGGCGTGCGGTCGAAGACCCACTGCACGGGCGAGCCGACGGCGGCGGCGAACGGCACGTCCATGACCGGCCGGTCGTAGACGACGTGCACGTTGATGATCGGGCTGGAGCCGAGGCCGGCCCAGCGGTCCCGGTCCGGGCACGCCTGCGCCGGGACGAGCGGGGCCGCCGCGCGGTGCGGCACCGCGACGACGACGGCGTCCGCGGCGACCGGCTCGCCGTCCACCACGAGCTTCGGACCGGCGTGGACCGCCGACACCTTCGCCTTCAGGCGCACGCGCCCGCCGAGCCCCGCGATCCGCTTCGCCGCGACCGAGCCGTGCAGCTCGCCGAGCGGGACGGTCGGGACGCCGATGTCGGCGGCGTCGGAGCGGCCGAGCAGGCCCTGCCGGCACACCATCGTCGCGGGGCCCATCGCGGCGTCGTCGACGCCGATGTTCAGCGCCGAGATCAGGAACAGCTCCCACAGCGCGGTGCGGGCCCGCTCGCGCTGGCCGTGGGCGGCGAGCCAGCCGCCCATCGCCTGCCCGTCCAGGTCCGGGTCCTGCGGGTCGAGGCGCTGCAGGGCCAGCGACGCGCGGACGGCCCGGAGCCGGTCGCCGGGCGACAGCAGCCGGTACCGGGCGAGCGCGGGCAGCAGGTGCAGCGGCCCCGGCGCCTTCGCGCGGCGCAGCCTCCCGGCCGGCCCGTCCGGGGTGAGGACGCGGATGTCGAGGCGGTCCTGGACGCGGACGAGGTCCCGCGCGTCCAGCCGGTCCAGCAGCCCCCGGTAGGCGGTGCAGCACTTCAGGAAGACGTGCTGCCCGTTATCGACGGTGAGGCCGTCGCGGTCGAACGAGTGGGTGGCGCCCCCGAGCCGGGGACGCGCTTCGTAGAGGGTGGTGCGCACGCCCGCCTCCAGGAGGGCGAGCGCGGCGCTGATCCCGGCGAGCCCGCCGCCGACGACGGCGACGTTCCCCCGGGCGCTCACCGCCGGATCCCGGCGAGCGCCGTCGCGGCGACGGCCGCCTTCTCCCACGCGGGCAGGGACATGCGGCCCGCCAGCGCGGTCGCCGGGTCGGCGGTGATGCGCCGCAGCAGCCGCCGGTAGATGCCGGCCATCGTCCCCGTGCACGCGGCGCTGCGCCGGTCGAGCATCGGCAGCAGCCGCAGCCCCGTCGCGTACCACTCCCCCGCGCGCTCCGCCTGGAAGCGGACCAGGGCGGCGAGCTGCTCCGGCGGGTCGGTGAACCGGCCGGACGCGTCCTGGTCCAGCGTGCAGCCGAACCTGGCGAGGTCCTTGGCCGGCAGGTAGACGCGGCCGCCGAGCCGGTCCTCGCGGACGTCCCGCAGGATGTTCGTCAGCTGCAGCGCGACGCCGAGCGCGTCCGCGCGGGTCCGGGCGACCCGGGGGTCGCCGGTGCCGAACACGCCGAGCGACAGGCGGCCGATCGAGCCGGCGACGCACCGGCAGTACCAGAGCAGGTCGTCGAAGGTGTCGTAGGAGGCGCCCCGCACGTCGGCCTCGCAGCCGTCGATGAGCTCGCCGAACGCCTCCAGCGGGATCGGCATGCGGCGCGCCGCGTCCGCGAGGGCGACCAGGACGGGGTCGTCCGGGTGGGCGCCGGGGTCGGCGAGCCGGTCGCGCTCGGCGGCCAGCGCGGCCAGCCGCGCATCGGGAGGGGCGTCGTTGTCGTCGCCGATGTCGTCGATCCTCCGCGCGAAGGCGTAGACGGCGCTGAGCGCCCGGCGTTTCGGCGGGGGCAGGAGGCGGATCCCGTACGAGAAGTTGCGTGCCTGCGAGCGGACGACCTGTTCGCAGTGCCGGTAGGCGCCGGCTGCGTCCATCTCATCTCCTTCCCAACATCCGCGACCACTCGGCGAGCAGCCGCGTCTTCCCCGGGCGTGGCGGGCCGGCCAGGACGTCGTAGGCGCGGCGGTCCAGCGCGGCGAGGGCGGCGAGCCCGCCCGCCGCGTACCCGGCCACGGCGGCGCGCGCGAACCCCGGCAGGGTCCGGACGAGAGGCGCGCCTTCGGCGAGCAGTCGTCCTGCCCTTCCCGCCTGAAGTGCGATGACACCGCGCAGGCGCGTCGGAGTGACCGCGGCGCGGAAGTCGTCCTCGGTGCAGCCGAACCGGCGCAGGTCGTCCGCCGGCAGGTAGACCCGGCCGTTGCGGTGGTCCTCGCCGACGTCCTGGCAGTGCTCGATGACCTGCAGAGCGGAGCAGATCCGGTCGGAGAGGCGGAGCCGCGCCGGGGTGGCGGCGCCGAACACGTGCAGGACGATGTGCCCGACGGGGTCCGCCGACAGGGTGCAGTAGTCGAGCAGCTCGTCGAACGTCCCGTAGCGGGTGACGACCTGGTCTTGGCGGTTTGCCCGCACTAGGCGCCGGAAAGGCTCCTCGGGGATCCGGCAGTCGTGGACGGTGCGGGCCAGCGCGCGCATGAGGGGGATCTCGGGGACGGCGCCCGCGTAGATCCGGTCGAGGTCGCGGTCGACGAGGTCGAGCAGGCCGGCGCGCTCATCCGGCGGCGCCTCGTCGCCGATGTCGTCGACGAGCCGGGCGTAGCCGTAGACGTCGAGGAGGTGGGCCCGGTGCCGGGCGGGAAGGAACCGGGCGGCCACCGGGAAGTTCTCCCTGGCCTGCAGCCGGTTCCTGATCTGGCGTTCGTGGGTCTCGTTCCATAAGCGCTCGCTGATGGACATCGTTTCCTTCGGGGGCGGCGCGCGGGGCGGGGCGGCGCTCTGCCGGTCGCAATGGTCCCCATAACCCTGTTGATCGCCGGGTAAACGCGAAACCGATCATATATATGTGTATAAACCAAGTTTTTGGGTTAGGAGAGGTTGGTGACACCTGAGACCGACCCCTCCGTCTCCTCCGCGCTCCCCTCCGGGCCATCGGGCCGCCGCCCTCCGCTCGCCCGCGAACTCGCGTACGGGCTGTCGCTCTTCGCTCTCTACGCCGTCGCCGCGGCCGTCCCCGTCGGCGACCGGCACGCCGCCGCGGCCGACCACGGCCGGCGGATCCACGACCTCGAACGGACGCTGCACATCGCCGCGGAGCGGCCGCTCAACGACTGGCTCGCCGCGCACCGCTCCGTCGCCGTCGTCGCGAACTACGAGTACGCCACCGTCTACCTGATCACCACCCTGTGGGTGCTGGCCTGGCTGTACCGCCGCCGGCCGGGCCGGTACCGCGTCGCCCGCAACGCCTTCGCGCTGATCAACGTGATCGGCGCGCTCTGCTTCGCGCTGTGGCCGGTGGCGCCGCCGCGCCTGCTGCCCGGCCTCGGGTACGTGGACACCGTCCTGACGCACGGCACGTGGGGGTCGTGGGGCAGCCCGGTCGTCGACCACGCCGACCGGCTCGCGGCCATGCCGTCGCTGCACGTCGCGTGGGCGCTGTGGGTGAGCGTCGAGCTGGCGCGGCTGTCGGTGCGGCGGTGGCTGCAGGCGGCCAGCGTCCTGCACGTCTTCGTGACGCTCTACGTCATCATGGCGACCGCCAACCACTACCTGCTGGACGCGGCGGGCGCGCTGGCCGTCGTCTGGGTCGCCTACCTCGTCACCGACCGGGACACCGGCCGGCCGCGGGCCCCGATCGTCCCGCCCGAGGACGCGTTCTTCCTGGCGGTGGAGTCGGACCGGACGCCGCAGCACGTCGGCGGGCTGATCCTGCTCGACGCGCCGGACGGGTCGCCGAGCCGCGAGGACATGATCGCGACGCTGCGCGGGAGGCTGGACGAGCTGCCCCGGCTGGGCCAGCGGCTGTCCCCGCCATCGCGGCTGCGGCGGCGCCGCTGGGTCGAGCACCCGGTGATCGACTGGGACTGGCACGTGCGCGAGGCGGTGCTCGCGGAGGACGGCGACGCGGGGCTCAACGCGCTCGTCGGCGCGCTGCAGAGCGAGCCGCTGCCGCGCGACCGGCCGATGTGGCGGATGATCCTGGTGCGCGGCTACGCCCCCGACCGGTCGGCGGTGATCTTCCTGATGCACCATGTCGTCGCCGACGGCATGGGCGTGATCACGCACGTACTGCGGATGCTGACGCCCCCGGACGCGCTGCCGGCCGCGGGCGCCGGGCCGTCGGCGACGCGCCGCGCGCTGGGCACGGCCGCCGGGATCGCCCAGCTGGCGACGGAGTCGCGGCAGCGGACGCGGCTGCCCTCGACCGGCACCGCGGAGCGGGCGTTCGGCACGTTCCGGCTGCCGATGCCGGCGGTCCGCGACCTCGCCCGCAAGCACCGCGTGCGGGTGACGGACGTGGTGCTGTGCGCGCTGGCCGGCGGCCTGCGCCGGGTCGGGCCGCCCGTGGGCGGGCCGGAGGGCGGGCGCGTCCTGCGGGTCGCGGTGCCGCTGATGACGGGCGGGCCCGTGGTGCCGCCCGAGGGCAACCACACCTCGGCGGTCATGGTGGACCTGCCGTACGGGCCGATGCCGGAGGTGGAGCGGCTGCGCACGCTGGCCGCGGCGACGCGGCGGCTGCGGTCCGGCACCCGGGCGCTGGCGTCGGCCTTCGTGATGCAGCGGGCGTCGCGGGCGCTGCCGCCGGTGCTGCACGACGCGTTCGCGCGGGCCGTGTACGGCGGCCGGACGTTCCAGGCGATCGCCACGAACCTCCCCGGTGCGAACACGCCGGCGCGGCTGGCCGGTGCCCCGCTGATCGTGGCGCACCCGATCGTCCCGACCGGGCCGGGCGCGCCGCTCGCGGTCGGTGCCCTCGGCTGGACCGGGATGCTGAACATGGGCGTCAGCGCGGAGGCGACGCTGGTGGCCGACATGGACGCGCTGTGCGGGGCCATGCGCGACGTGATCGAGGAGCTGGGCGCCGCGGAGGCGCCGGAGCCGGAGGCCGCCGACGCCCCGGCGGCCCGCCGCGGCCGCGGGCCGTCCGTCCCCGGCTGAGACGGGGTTTTGCGGCCGGGATGCCCGGGGCTTCCCGGCCGTTTGCCCTGAATGGATAGGTATGGGGGATGGCCGAGATCGACCTGTCGGCGGTCTTCGACGCGTTGCCCGTCGGCTGCGCGGTGTTCACGCCCGATCTGCGGTACGTGATGGTCAACTGCGCCTACGAGCGGCTCGCGGGGCGTTCCCGCGAGCAGCTGATCGGCCGTCCCTTCTACGAGGTGTTCCCCGGCGGCCCGGCCGGGCAGGGCGTGGCCCAGGTGCGGGCGTCCCTGGAACGGGTGGTGGCGGAGCGCGAGACCGACATCATGCCGCTGCAGCGTTACGACGTCGAGGCCGCCGACCGGCCCGGGGTGTACCAGGAGCGGTACTG
Source organism: Actinomadura sp. RB99 (assembly GCF_014706005.1). NCBI lineage: Bacteria > Bacillati > Actinomycetota > Actinomycetes > Streptosporangiales > Thermomonosporaceae > Actinomadura > Actinomadura sp. RB99. The sequence continues at coordinate 8,643 of NZ_JABMCA010000086.1, forward strand.
GAGCATCCGGAACGCGCCGCTGCTCGGTCCGGACGGCGCGGTCACCGCCCTCCTGCACCGGGTGGAGGAGGTGACCTCCTACATCATGCAGCTGCGCGCCGCACGGTCGGGGGAGGCGCCGTCGCCCGAGGCCCAGGTGGAGGGCGTCGAGGCGGAGCTGTTCGCCCGGACGCGCGAACTGCAGGAGGTCAACGACCGGCTGCACCGGGCCCGGCAGGACGAGCACCGGGCCGCGGCGGCGATGCGCGACGCCCTGCGGCGGCAGCAGCAGGCCGTCGCGGACACCTCGCACGACCTGCGCGGGCCGCTCACCGGGCTGCAGACCCGGCTGCAGCTCGCGCTCGCCGACCCGGAGTCCGACTCGCGCGCGATCCTGCACGCCGCGCTGGACGACGCCGAGCGGCTCGGCGACATCGTCTCGGACCTGCTGGAGCTGGCCCGGCTGGAGGCGGGCGTGCCGATCAGGACCGGCACCGTGGACCTGACCCGGCTCGTGGAGGACGAGCTGGCCGGCCGCGAGCCCGGTGTCGCCCTCACGGCGCGCTTGGAGTCCGGCGTGGAGGTGGAGGGGTCGGCCGTCCGGCTGGCGCGGCTGCTGCGCAACCTGGTGTCCAACGCCGAGCGGCACGCGGCGAGCCGGGTCGAGGTGCTGCTCGCCCGGGAGGGCGGCCAGGCGGTCCTCCGGGTCGTCGACGACGGGCCGGGCATCCCGCCGGAGGAGCGGGAGGCGATCTTCCGCCGGTTCTACCGCCGCCCGGACGCGCGCGCCGGCGAGCCGGAGGGCACCGGCCTGGGGCTCGCGATCGCCCGTCAGGTCGCCGTCGCCCACCGGGGGACCTTGGCCGTCGCCGACCGGCCGTCCGGCACCTGCATGGTCCTGCGCCTCCCCTTGTGCGGCTCGTAGTGGCGGCCCGTAGCGGCGGCCCGCGAGCCCCGCGCCCGCGAGAGTACGGGTCGGGACGAACGCGGGATCATGCCGCGTTACGGACGCGTCTGTGCGGGCACTCCTCCTTGACCGAGCCGGTGGGAGGACGGCGATGAAGTACGGGATCGACGAGGGCAGCGTCGTGGTGATCACCGGCGCCAGCGGGGGCATCGGCCGCGCGGCCGCCCGGGCGTTCGGCGGGCGCGGCGCCGGGGTCGCGCTGCTGGCGCGCGGCGAGGAGGGCCTGGACGGCGCCGCCGAGGACGTCGTGAAGGCCGGCGGGCGGGCGCTGCCGATCAGCGTGGACGTCGCCGACGACGGCCGGGTGGAGGCGGCGGCCCGGCGCGTCGAGGAGGAGCTCGGGCCCATCGACGTGTGGGTGAACGTGGCGTTCTCCTCGGTGTTCGCGCCTTTCTGGGAGATCGAGCCCGACGAGTTCAAGCGCATCACCGAGGTCACCTACCTCGGCTACGCCAACGGCACCCGGGCGGCGCTCAAGCGGATGATGCCGCGCGGGCGCGGCGTGATCGTCCAGTGCGGGTCGGCGCTCGCCTACCGCGGGATCCCGCTGCAGAGCGGATACTGCGGCGCCAAGCACGCCGTCCAGGGCCTCCACGACTCGCTGCGGGCCGAGCTGCTGCACGCGTGCCCCGGCGTGAAGGTGACCATGGTGGAGATGCCGGGCGTCAACACCCCGCAGTTCAGCTGGGTGCTGTCGCGGCTGCCGCGCCGCGCGCAGCCGGTCCCGCCCATCTACCAGCCGGAGATCGCGGCGGACGCCCTGCTGTACGCGGCGGAGCATCCGCGGCGCCGGGAGTACTGGGTCGGCGGGAGCACGGTCGGCACGCTGATCGCGAACAAGTTCGCCGCGGGGGTCCTCGACCGCTACCTGGCGAGGACCGCGTTCTCGTCGCAGCAGACCGGGCAGCGGCGCCCGCCGGACCAGCCCGCGAACCTGTGGGAGCCCGTCGACGGAACCGGAGGCCGCGACTTCGGCGCGCACGGCCGGTTCGATGAGGAGGCCCATCCGCGCAGCCCTCAGCTGTGGGCTGCGAAGCACAAGTACCTGGTCGGCGCGGCGACGGCGGGCGCGGCCGCCACAGGGGCGGCCGTGGGCGCCGCCAGGCTGCTGCGCCGCTGATCCCCTAGGGTGCCGGGGGAAGGGATCGGAGGTTGAGCGCATGGGGGCCGCTGAAGGCGCGCAGCGCGGCGGCGCGAGTTTCGACGTCGCCGAGCACGAGGGCTGGACGGTGGTGACGGTCGAGGGCGAGCTGGACCTCGGCACCGCCGGGACGCTGGACGAGCATCTGTCGAAGGCGATCGGCGCGGAGGAGCGGCCGCGGATCGTCGTGGACGTCACCCGCATGACGTTCTGCGACTCGTCGGGGCTGAACGTCCTGATCCGGGCGAGCAAGCGGATCGCCGCGCTGCAGGGCCGGTTCGTGCTGGTGCGCCCGACCGAGCGCGTCCGCAACGTGCTGCGGGTCACCGGGCTGGAGCGCGTCTTCGACATCCGCGACGAGCCGCCCGAACCCGTGTGACCGGGCGGGCGGCCCGGCCGGCCGGGCGGGCCCCGGTGACCGTGACCGGGCGCGGCGGGCGGCCGCGCCCGGGCGGCGGGACGGTCAGCCGATGCGGAGGGGCAGGGTGCGGGGGCCGCGGACCTGCCCGGCGGACCACGTCACCGCCGACGGATCGTCGAGGGTGAAGCGCGGGAACCGTTCGAGCCAGACCTCCAGGGCGACGCGCAGCTCCATGCGGGCCAGGTGCGAGCCGACGCAGCGGTGGATGCCGAGGCCGAACGCGGCGTGCCGGTTGACCTCGCGGTCGATGACGACCTCCCCGGCGCGGTCGAACTGCTCGGGGTCGCGGTTGGCGGCGGGGAACGACAGCAGGATCCAGTCCTCGGCCTTCATGTCGGCGCCGCGCCAGTGCATGTCCTGCTTCACCAGCCGCGCCATCGTCACCGGCGCGTAGGCGCGCAGGAACTCCTCCATCGCCGTCGGCAGCAGCTCCGGCTCGGCGACCAGCCGCTCCCGGTCCGCCGGAGTCTTCGCCAGATGCCACAGCGACGCGCCGATCGCGCTCCACGTGGTGTCGATGCCCGCGATCAGCAGCAGCGCCATCGTCCCCGAGACGTGCGACGGGTCGAGCTTGCGGCCGTACAGCTCGGCGTTGATCAGGTACGTGGTGAGGTCGTCGCGCGGGCGGTCGACGTGGTCGCGGATCTGGTCGAGGAGGTAGTCGAACAGCTTCTCCATCCGCGCGATGCGCTCGTCGGGCGGCCGGTTGACACCCTCCAGCGCGTTCTCGACGAACTCGCGGAACTTCGGGCCGTCCTCCGGCGGGAACCCGAGCATGTCCGCGATCACCCGCATCGGGATGTGCTGGGCGTAGTCGCGGGCCGCGTCGACGACGCCGTCCCCCTCAAGGCCGTCGAGGAGCGCGTGGCAGAACGCGCGGGTCGCCGGTTCCAGCCGGGAGACGGCCGTCTTGGTGAAGGCCGGCAGCAGCAGCTTGCGCGCGTCGTGGTGGAACGGCGGGTCGGACGAGATCGGCGGCACCCCGCCCACCGGCGCCGCCTCCAGCGGCGGCCGGAAGTTGCTCATCACGATCGACCGGGACGAGAAGCGCTCGGTGTCGTAGGCGATCGCGCTGACGTCCTCGTAGCGGGTCGGCAGCCAGCCGCCGCCGAACCGGCCGGTGTGCGCGATCGGGCAGCGCCGCCGCAGGTCGTCCTGGATCGGGTAGGGGTCGGCCGCCCATTCGGGCTCCATGTGGGAGAAGTCGGTCGCCCAGTCCGCCACCGGACCGGTGACGACCTCGTTGCGCGTGCCGAGCGGCCGGCTCTCGCGCATCTCCTCGAAGCCCTGGGTGAAGCGGTCGTCCTCGGTCGCCGGCGCGCCGGTCGCCGGCGCGCCGCCGGTGGCCGGCTCTCGGTCGATGACCGGCTCGCGGTCGGTGGTCATGCCTCCGCCTCCTTCACGACGGTGATCGCGCGCTCGGGGCAGTTGGCCGCCGCGCGGCGCGCGTCCTGCTCCCCGTCCGCCGGGACGGTCCCGTCGGCGAGGACGGTGCCGTAGCCCTCGTCGTCCTCGCCGAACAGGCCGGGGGCCAGGTCGTAGCAGCGGCCGTGCCCCTGGCAGCGCCCGGGATCGATCCGCACCTTCATCGCGTTCCTCCTGTCTCCGCTTCGGGACCGGCCGGCTCCCCCGGCTCGGGGCGGGCCTGCGCGGGGCGGGCCGGCGCGGGACCGGCCGGTGCGAAGGCCGCCACGACGCGGGTCAGCAGCGCGGACCACTCCTCGTCGCCGACCCCGTGCATCTCCGGCGGGACCAGCACGCTGCCCATCGCCAGCAGCAGGCAGAAGTGCGCGACGGCCTCGGGCGAGAGCGCGCCGTCCATCTCCCCGCCGGCCTGCGCCGCGCGCACCAGCTCCTCCAGCACGGCGGCGCGCTCGCCCATGTAGTCGTGCATCGGCCGGGCCACGTCGGCGTCGCGGCGGGCCGCCACGAGCGCCTCGACGACGAGGTGGCCGCGCGCGTCCCGGCGGCGCGGCAGCCACCGGCCGATGATCAGCAGCGACTCGGTGATCGGGCGTTCCGGGTCGGCGGCGACGAGCTCGGCCAGCATCTGCCGGCCGTGCGCGCGCAGCGCCGCCACCAGGAGCTCGCCCTTCGAGCCGAAGTGGGCGTACAGCGCGCCGTTGCTGACCCCGGCGGCGGCCGCGATGTCGGCGACGCGCGTGCCGTCGTAGCCGCGCTCGGCGAAGACGCCGGCCGCCGCGCGCAGCAGCCGCTCTCGCGTCTCGGCCGCCGTGACGCCCGCGATCCGGCCCATGGACGGAATTAAAAGACCGTTCATTCAGTACCGTCAAGGGCTGGATTCTCGAATCGAGTTCTAGTATCAACATCTAGAAAGAGGTCGTTCTCTCGTCGGTCGGGAGGCCCGCATGGGCGATGCCGGCGCGCCCGCGTGACCGGGACGACGCCCGCCGTCCGGTGCCCGGAGCCCGCCGCCGGGCGGCCCGGCGACCCCTGGTGGACGCTGTCCGCGGTGAGCATGGCGAGCGTGCTGACCGGGCTCGGCGGCAACACCCTCAACGTCGCGCTCCCCTCGGTCGTGCGGCACTTCCACGCCGGGCCGCTCGCCGCGAACTGGATGCTGCTGGCGTTCCTGCTGGCCAACACCGTCCTCATCGTGGTGTTCGGGCGGTTCGCCGACATGTTCGGCCGCCGCGCGATGTACCTGTCCGGCCTCGGCGCCTACACCCTCGCGAGCCTGCTGCTCGGTTTCGCCCCGACCGCCTGGACGGTCGTGGGCCTGCGCGTCCTTCAGGCCGCGGGCGGCGCGATGCTGCTGGCCAACAGCGCCGCCATCGTCACCGACGCGTTCCCGCGCGAGCGGCTCGGCCGCGCCATGGGCGTCTACACCGCCTCGTTCTCCATCGCGCAGCTGGCCGGGCCCACCCTCGGCGGCTACCTCACCGACGCCTTCGGCTGGCGGTGGGTGTTCTGGTACAACGTCCCGTTCGGCGTGCTGTGCCTGGCCTGGGGCGCCGTCGCGCTGCGGCCCGTGGAGGCGGCCTCGCGCGAGCGCGGCGTCGACGTGCCCGGCAACGTGCTCGTCCTCGCCGGGCTCGGCGGCCTGCTGTTCGGGCTGTCGCAGGTCAACGAGCGGGGATGGGGCAGCCCGGTCGTCATCGGCGGCGTCGCCGTGTTCGCGGTGCTGCTGCCGGTCTTCCTCGCCGTCGAGCGCCGCTCCTCCCGCCCGGTCGTCGACATCGCGCTGTTCCGGGACGCGCCGTTCGCGCTCGGCCTGCTCGCCACGTTCCTCAACGCGACCGCGCGGATGGGCGCGGTCGTGCTGCTCGCGCTGTTCTTCCAGTCCGTGCAGGGCGACGACCCCGTCACGGCCGGGCTCAAGGTGCTGCCGATGTCGGCGGTCGCGGTCCTGGCGTCCACCGGCGCGGGCTTCCTCGAGAACCGCGTCGGCGCCCGGACCATGACGGTGCTCGCCGCCGCGCTGACGACGCTCGGGCTGCTCGAACTGCTGGCGGCGATCGGGCGGGACGTCCCGTACGCGCCGGTCGCGGCGGGCCTGATGCTGCTGGGCGCCGGGTCGGGCGCGTTCCTGCCCTCCAACGCGACGGCGCTGCTGAGCGGCCTGCCGTCGCACCGGCTCGGCGTGGTCAACGCGATGCGGCTGATGGTGCAGAACACCGGCATCGTGGTGAGCACCGCCCTGGCCTTCTCGATCATCGCGGGTCCGGTGCCGGCCGCGCTGCGCGCGCACGTCTTCGCCGGGGACCTGTCGCGGGTGTCGGGGCAGGGCGTCCAGCAGCTCGTCCTCGGCTACCGGTACGCGCTGGCCTGCATGGCGGCGCTGTCCGCGCTCGCCGTGCTGGCCTGCCTCGGCACCCGCCGCGCGGAGCGCTCGCGCTAGGCGAGCGCTCCCCCTAGGCGAGCGCTCCCGCTAGGCGATGGCCTCCACCTCCTCGCGGGTCAGCTCGGGGTCGGGCGCGGACGGCGCCGTCACCGCGACGGGCGCGGAGGCGCCGCCGGCGACCCGCGCCTCGGCCTGCCGGAACTCCGGCAGCGGGCCGGTCGCGTCGTACAGCCCGTTGAGCGCGAGCCAGAGGGCGCCGCGGCGCATGCGCAGCACCAGCGGGTTGGGCCGCTGGTAAAGCGCCAGCTTCTGCGCCCATTCGGGAAGCATGTCGCGGGCGGCCCAGTCCATGAAGGGGCTGCCGGGCTCCCACGGCTTCGTGCCGTTGCCGCGCAGGTTCGGGCCGGTCCCGAACGCCTTGATCGGCGTGACGGCCAGGCGCGGCAGGTAGGACTCCAGGCACTCGGCGACATCGGCCTTCGTGGCGGGCAGGTCGGTGCCGCCCAGCGCCTCCCCCACCCGGACGAACTCGCCGTAGTAGCGCTCCAGGTCGGCGCCGCGCAGCGGCTTGCGGTGGTAGCGCTCGTGGGCCGTCGCGAGGCCCCACACGACGGTGGCATAGTTCCAGCGCAGCCAGTCGGGGTCGTCGGCGTCGTACGGCAGGCCGTCCGGGCGGGTGCCCTTCACGGTGTGGTGCATCGCGCGGACCGTGCGGGCGAGCCGCTCGGCGGTCTTGGTGGATCCGTAGGCGGTGCCGATGAAGAACGACAGCGAGTGGCCGAGCCGGACGGCGGCGCCCTCCGGGTCGATGCCGCCGGTCGGGACGCCGTCCACCCGCTCGGGGATGCGGGAGTGGTCGTAGGCCATCCAGCTGATGCTGGGGTCGAGGCCCTCGATGTAGGCGGCGCCGACCAGGCCGAGGACCAGGGTCGGCAGGTGCGAGTGGACGTACCAGACCGCGCTGTCCGGGCCGAACCAGCCCGGGTCGCCCTCGGGTCCGGCGAACTCCAGGCCCCGGAAGAACCGGGACCGGATCTCGGTGTCGAAGGCCCGCTCGAATCGTGCCGCGAGGATGTTCGTCCTGGGTGCCATCCCGGCGCTCCCGTCAGAGTCTGGATACAACTGTGTCCAGACTCCAGCGTAAGTGTCTGGGTACATGCGTGTCCAGACTTGGTATCGTGACCGCCATGGCGAACGCCCGGACGGCCGCGAACACCCGGTGGGCCGGGGTCCCCGCCGCCCGGCGCCGGGACGAGCGGCGCGACATGCTCGTCCGGGCCGCGTACCGGCTGTTCACCGCGGGCGGCGAGGCCGCCCTGGCCGTCCGCGCGGTGTGCCGCGAGGCGGAGCTGCACACGCGCTACTTCTACGAGAACTTCGCCGACACCGCCGAGCTGCTCGCGGCCGTGTACGACCAGCAGGCCACCGCGCTCGGCGACGTCCTCGCCCGCGCGGTCGAGGACGCCGGCCCGCGCCCCGACGCGCGCACCCGCGCCGGCATCCGCGCCGTCCTGCGGTTCATCAGCGACGACCCGGGCCGCGGGCGCGTGCTGTTCGCCGAGGCGCGCGGCAACGAGATCCTCGCCGCCCGCCGCCGCGCCGCGCAGACCGCGCTGCTGGAGGGCGTCCTCGCGATGACCCGCGACCAGGACCCGCCGCTCCCCGTCGTCATCGCCGCCACCATGTTCACCGGCGCCATGACCGAGCTCGCCCAGCAGTGGGCCGACGGCCGGCTCGGCACCGACCTCGACGCCGTCGTCGACGGCGCCGTGACGCTCTCCCTCGCCCTGCACGCCGCCGTCTAGCCGGGCCGCGCCGCGCGCGGCCCGGCGGGCGTCAGGCCCCCCAGACCGCCTTCGCGTAGTTCAGGAAGTTCAGTCCGAGGATCTTCTCGATCCGGGTCGAGGAGTAGCCGCGCCGCTCCAGCAGCCGCGCCAGCTCGCGGAACTGGTCGACGCCGCGCAGGTCGGCGACGAACGGGAGGGTGTCGGCGCGCTCGCCCGCCGCGGACGCGCCGGCCGCCCGCCGCCGCGCCACCTGCTCGGCGAGCCGCTCCCGGTAGGCGTCCAGGTCGTCGATCGCGGTGATCGCGCCGTCGGTGCCGATGCCGACGTGGTCCTCGCCGCAGACGTCGACCGCGTGCGCGATGTGCTCGACCACGTCCGCGGCCGTGGCGTGGCCGGAGGCGTTGACGAACGGCATGAAGTAGACGCCGACGAACCCGCCCCGCGAGGCGACGAGCCGCAGCTCCTCGTCGGTCTTGTTGCGGGGCAGGTCGACGAGGGCGCGGCAGCCCGTGTGGTTGATCGAGACGGGCTGGGCGGACACGCGCGCGGCCTCCAGGCACGTCCGCTCGCCGCTGTGCGAGAGGTCCACCATGACGCGCCGCTCGTTGAGGGCCTCGACGACCTCGCGCCCGAGCGGCGTGAGGCCGCGGTTCCCGGGCGCCATCGAGCCGTCGCCGATCCGGTTCGCCTGGTTGTAGGTCAGCTGGACGACCCGCACGCCCAGGCGGGCGAACTCGGCCACCCGCTCGGGGCGGTCCTCCACGGCGGCGGCGTTCTGGAACCCGTAGATGATGCCGATCCTGCCCGACCGCTTGGCCTCGGCGATGTCGGCGGCGGTGCCGATCCGCATCAGGTCGCCCGGGCGGGCGGCGATGATCGCGTCCCACGTCCGGATCTCGTCGAGGGTGTGCCGGTAGGGCGGGAAGTCGCCGAGCGTGTAGCCCAGCGTCACGTTGATCGCGGTGACGCCGGAGGCGTGCGCGTCGGCCAGGGCGCGCTCGTTGATCGTCAGCTGGGCGCTGGTCGGGGCGAGCTGTCCGGAGGCGGCGGCCGACGCGGGCGCGTTGGGGTCGTCCAGCTCGCCGAGCGCGTTGATGACGACGAAGTCCTCGATGTCAACGCCCATCGGGCGCTCCCTTCCCGGTGCCGGCGCCGGTGCCGGCCGCCTGGGCGTCGTGGTCCGAGCGGTCGTAGTCGGCACGGTGGTAGTCGGCACGGTCGTGGCGCCGGCCGCGCTTGACCGTGGTGACGATGCGGCGGAGGTGGTCGATGTCCTCGTACGGGTCCGCGTCGACGATGACGAAGTCGGCCCGCTTGCCCGGCTCGACGGTGCCGACCGTGTCCTGGAGCCCGATCGCGGCGGCGCCCGCGGTGGTGGCCGCGCGGACCGCCTCGTGCGGCGCCATCTCCATCGATCGGACGAGGTAGCGGAGCTCGTCGTGGAGCGCCGGGAACCGGTCGCGGGGCGACGTCTCGTAGTCGGTGCCGGCGCAGATCGTGACGCCCGCGCGGCGCGCCCGGCCGATCAGCCGCCGCAGCACGCGCGGGGCGAGTTCGGCCGCGCCGGGGGCGCCCGACGGCATCCGGGCCACGAGGCTCGCGGTCGCGTCGAGGACCGTCCCGCGGCGCCGCATGTCCTCGAACAGCGGGTCCAGGGCGTCCTCGGGCGCGTCGAGGAAGCGCCGGTAGGCGTCCGCGAGGTGCTCGCGCTGCCGCCGGTACGACACGGGCCGGTCACCGGAGAGTTCGTGGACGAGCATGTGGACGTGGGACACCACGTCGACGCCCGCCGCGACGACCTCGCCGGGCATCGCGGGGAACACGGCCGCGTGCGCCCACACCAGCATCCCCTGATGGTGCGCCTCCGCGGCGATCCGGCGGACCAGCGAGGCGTCGAGGTCGGCGTAGATCTTGATCGCGACGGCGCCGGTGCCGCGCGCGGCGGCGACGGCGAGCCGCAGGTCGGTCCCCTCGTCGACCGCCCGCATCCAGGGCACGGCGCCGGGCGCCGCCCCCTGCGTCACCTGGTGGGTGCGGGGGTCGTCGAAGAACCCCGGGCCCGCCATCAGCGCCGCGCAGTGGACGTCCGGGCCGGGGATCTCGCCGACGAGCGCGGCGCGCGCGAGGTCGGCCATCTGCCGCAGGTCGCCGGCCATCTCGCGGATCGCGGTGACGCCGCCGTAGACCTGCCGCCGCATCATCGCCTCGGCCTGGGCGCGGTTCGGCGGGGTCGACAGGTGCTGGTGGGCGTCGACCAGGCCGGGGAGCAGGAACGCGCCCCGCGCGTCGACCGTCTCGGCGCCGGGCGGGCCCGACGGGCCGAGGTCGGCGTCGGGGACCACCGCCTCGATCACCGGGCCGTCCGTCACCACCGCCATGCCGTGCCGGACGGGGGCGCCGGTCCCGTCGATCAGCGACACGCCCCGGTAGGCCGTCACGCGGCACGGCCCGGGCGCGGCGAAGGGGGTGGGGGCCGGGTCGTTCTCCGCGACCGGGGGCTCGTCCTGGTCCGTCATGGCGATCGCGCGGTCTCCGTTCTCGATCCTGGAGGGCCGGAAAATCCGCCCGTGACCAGGGACGTTACATACACCGTAACAACTGTTGTGAATCTGGCAACGTCTGTTAGGGTGCCCGAAGATCGGTCATCCGTCCAGCGAACCGTGGAGGGACGTTGTCCAGACCGGGCGGCTCCGCCGTCGACAAGGCCCTGGACCTCATCGAGTCCACCGTGCGGGCCGACCGCCCGCTCCGCCTGAGCGAGCTGGCGAGCGAGACGGGGATGCACCGCGCCACCGCCTACCGCATCCTGGTGGACCTGGTGAGGCGCGGCTGGGTCCTGCGCAGCGAGGACCGCTACCTGCCGGGCCCGGCCGTCCTGCGGTTCTCCCAGGCCGCCGCCGCGGGCTCGCTGGCCGTGCTCGGCCGCCCCGTGCTCCAGGCGCTGTCGGACCGGACGGGGATGATGGTGAACCTCCAGGTGCTCGAACCGGAGGGCGGGCGCGTGGTCGACGCCGTCCGCCCGCCGCGGCTGGCGATGTTCACCGACCTGCTCGGCGAGCTGCTGCCGGTCCACACGTTCGCCGGGCCCCTGGCCCTCGTCTCCGCGCTCGACGAGGCGGCCCGGCTCCCGTACCTGCGCGCCGCCGAGCGGCAGGGGCACCCGCCGGAGGGCCGCGCCGCGCTGCTGGAGGACATCGAGCGGACCCGGCGCACCGGCTTCGCGCTGCAGCGCGGGCGCAACGAGGAGGTGATCGCGTCGCTGAGCCGCGCGGTCCTCGCCGGCAACGGCCGGCCGCTGTGCGCGATCACGGTCGTCGGCCTGGACGGCGAGTTCGACGATCCGACGCAGGCCGTGCTTCGGGAGCACCTGTCCGCGGCCGCGGCGGAGCTGGGGCGCGCGCTGGCCGGTCCGGGCTCCGGGGCCGGCCGTGAGTGACCCCGCGGGCGTCGGCGTCCTGATCCTCGACCGGGGCCGGACCCGGGAGGCCGCGCGTCCGGAGGCGGTGGCGGAGGCGGTGCGCACCGCCCTCATCGCCGTCGCGGCCGGCGAGGTCTCCGCGCCGCCGCGCGTCGCCGCCCGCTCGGGGCGCGGCCTGCTGGGCGCGATGCCGGGGCACGTCCCCGGGCTGGGGCTGTCGGCGAAGCTCGTGTCGGTCTTCCCCGGCGCCGCGCCGGGCGAGCACGGCTCCCACCTCGGCATCGTCGCGCACTTCGACGCCGAGACCGGGCGGCCGCTCGCCGTCATGGACGCCGAGGCGGTCACCGCCGTGCGGACGGCGGCCGCCGCGACGGTCGCCATGCGCGCGCTCGCCCGCCCCGGCACGTCCCGGATCGCCGTGATCGGCACCGGGACGCAGGCGCGCGCGCAGATCGCGCTGATCGCGGCGATGGACGGCGTGGAGCTCGTGGTCGGCGCGCGCGACCCGGCCAAGGCCGAGCGGCTCGTCGCAGAGCTGCCCGAGCGGCCGGCCGCGGGAGCGGCGGCGGCCGGCGTCGAGGCGGCGGTCCGGTCGGCGGACGTCGTCTTCTGCTGCACGTCCAGCCGGGAACCGGTCCTCCGGCGCTCGTGGCTGCGCGACGGGGCCCACCTCAGCTCGGTCGGCGGCTCCGACGGCCCGGAGTTCGACGCCGGGACGCTGGAGGACGCGTCGCTGTTCGTCGAGTGGCCCGGCGCCGTGACCGAGCCGCCTCCGGCCGGAGCCTGGGAGCTGCAGGGCACCGACCCGGCGCGCGCCCGGCTCATCGGTGACGTCCTCGCGGGGAGGCGTCCCGGCCGCCGTTCGGCGTCGGAGCTGACGCTTTTCAAGTCGACCGGCCACGCCGCCCTCGACGTCGCGGCGGCCTCCGTGGTGTACCGCGCGGCCCGCGAGCGCGGGCTGGGCATCGCCGTCAACCTCTAGCGGGGCGCCGGCCGCCCGCCTCAGGCGCGGCGCCACCGGCTCGGCCACATTCGGATGTGCGGCCAGCGGAAAACAGTCGTCCCGTTTCGGGGTCGCTCGTCCGCCACCGGCGCCGCGCGGAAGGACGGCGCGGCGCCCTTCTCCCCCGCTTTCGACGTGTGCCGGACGCGCTCATCCTCGTTTTCGGAACGCGGCTCCCCACGGCGCACGCCGCACCCGGAAATGCGATGGCCCGTCCCGGAGGGTTCGGGGCAGCATGAAGTCCGCGGCGGCGTGGGGAGGGCGCGTGGTTCTGGCGGATGCACGGGATGGTCTTCAGGACGGACGGGCACCTCGCAGGCGGGCGGTGCTGCTGGCGTTGCGGTACTACACCGCCGTCCTGCGCCGGAACTGGCGGGTCTCGATCCCGGCGATGGTCTTCCCCGCCCTCGGGAACACCTGCCTGTACTACCTCACGCCGCTGGTGGTGGCCGCCCTGATCGGACACCTGGCGGGCGGCGGGGACGGCACGCTCGGCGCGATGCTCCCCTACCTGCTCGGTTTCACCGGCCTGATGGCGGCGGGCGAGGCGTTCTGGCGGGCCGGCCTGCACTGCCTCAACCGGACGGACGGGCGGGGCATCGAATGGCTCGGCATCGTCGGCATGGACGAGCTGCTCGCCAAGGAGACCGCCTTCTTCCACGACAACTTCGCCGGCGCGCTCACCAAGCGGATCCTCAACTTCTCCAGCGGGTTCGAGGACTTCGCAGACACGCTCGCGTTCTCGATCATGGCCAACGTGATCCCGCTGTCGTTCGCCTCGGTGGTCCTGTGGCGGTACCACCCGCTGCTGGTCGTGGTGCTCCTCGGCATGATCGTCCTGACCGGCCTGCTCGTCGCGCCGCTCATCCGCCGCCGGCAGGCGCTGGTGGACGCGCGCGAGGCCGCCAAGGTGCGGGTGTCGGGCCATGTCGCCGACGTGGTGACGAACATGGAGACGGTCCGCGCGTTCGCCGCCGAGGAGCGGGAGGCCGCGGAGTACCGCACCCGCGTCATCGAGCAGCGCCGGCTGTCGCTGCGCTCGTGGGACTACGCCAACCTGCGGGTGGACATGATCGTCGCGCCGATGTCGATCCTGACCGGCGTCCTCGGCCTGCTGGCCGCGGTCGCGCTGCGCGGCGGGCTCGGGGTGGAGGCCGTCGTGGTGACGTTCACCTACTACACCAACGCCACCCGGATCATGTTCGAGTTCAACCAGGTCTACCGGCGGATCGAGAGCACGCTCACCGAGGCCGCGCAGTTCACCGAGCTGCTCCTGGCGCCGCCGGCCGTCGTCGACCCGCCGGATCCGGAGCCGTCGGCGCCGGCCGACGCCTCGGTCCGCTTCGAGCGGGTGCGCTTCGCGCACGGCGACGGCCCGCCCCTGTTCGACGGGCTGGACCTGGAGATCCCGGGAGGCGCCAGGATCGGGCTCGTCGGACGGTCCGGCGGCGGCAAGACCACCCTGACCCGGCTGCTGCTGCGCCTGATGGACGTCGACGGGGGACGCATCCTGGTCGGCGGCCAGGACATCGCGCGGCTGCGCCAGAGCGACCTGCGCGCCCTGATCGCGTACGTGCCGCAGGAGCCCGCGATGTTCCACCGGTCGGTGCGCGACAACATCGCCTTCGCCCGGCCGGGCGCCACCGAGGACGAGATCCTGCGGGCCGCGCGGGCGGCGCACGTCACCGAGTTCACCGACGGCCTGCCGGACGGGCTCGGCACCCTGGTCGGCGAGCGCGGCGTCAAGCTCTCCGGCGGGCAGCGGCAGCGCGTCGCGCTCGCCCGCGCCATCCTCCGGGACGCGCCGATCCTGCTGCTGGACGAGGCCACCAGCGCCCTCGACTCCGAGAGCGAGATCCTCGTCCAGGAGGCGCTGTGGCACCTGATGCGCGACCGCACCGCCCTGGTCGTCGCGCACCGCCTGAGCACGGTCGTCCGGATGGACCGGCTGGTCGTCCTCGACCGGGGCCGCGTCCTGGAGCAGGGCTCGCACCGGGAGCTGCTCCAGGCGGACGGCGCGTACGCCCGGCTGTGGCACCACCAGTCCGGCGGCTTCCTCACCGACGACGACGCCGGCGCCGAGGCGCTCGACCGCCGTCCCGCCTGACCGGGCGCCGTCCCCGCGGGCGCCTCGCCACGATAAGCGCCAGAATTGTTGACAATTTCGGCGACAGGTTCCAGGATCGTGGTGGCCGGCCCTGGTCCGGGGGTCGGTCCCGCATGTCGATGGAGGAAATCCGAATGAGCACCGATACCGGCGGCCCGCTGCTCGTCGTCAGCGCGCACGCCGGTGACTTCGTGTGGCGGGCGGCGGGGGCGATCGCGCTGGCCGCCGAGCGCGGGGACCGGGCGAAGGTCGTGTGCCTGAGCTACGGCGAGCGCGGCGAGTCCGCGCGGGCGTGGCGCGAGGGCAAGGGCCTCGACGAGATCAAGGCGCTGCGGCGGAGCGAGGCGGAGGCCGCCGCGGTCGAGCTGGGCGCCGAGATCGAGTTCCTGGACGCCGGCGACTACCCGCTGCGGGAGACGCCCGAGCTGGTGGACCGCCTCGTCCGGGTGTACCGGGAGGTCGAGCCCGCGGTGGTGCTGACGCACACGCTCGCCGACCCGTACAACGGCGACCACCCGGCGGCGGCGCGGATGGCGATGCAGGCGCGCGTGCTCGCGCAGGCCATCGGGTACGACGCGCCGGGCGAGCCGCTGGGCGCGCCGCCGGTGTTCCTCTTCGAGCCGCACCAGCCGGAGCAGTGCGACTTCAAGCCGGACGTCCTGCTCGACATCACGCCGGTCTTCGAGCGCAAGCGCAAGGCGATGGAGTGCCTGCCCGCGCAGGTGCACATGTGGGAGTACTACACCGACCTGGCGAAGCGGCGCGGCGTCCAGCTGAAGCGGAACGCGGGCCCGAACCTGGGCCTGCCCCACGAGACGATGGCCGAGGCGTACGTGCGCGTGTACCCGCAGACGACGGGGGTGCTGGCGTGAGGACCGTGGTGGTGACGGACCCGCCGCGCGCGGACGCCGCGGCGGTCGACGCGCTGGGCGGCTTCGGCGTCGCGACCGTGCACGAGGCGATGGGGCGGACCGGCTACCTCGGCCCCGCGATCCGCCCGGTGCACCTCGGGTCGCGGATCGCGGGGACGGCCGTCACGGTGCTGTCGTGGCCGGGCGACAACCTGATGATCCATGTCGCGGTCGAGCAGTGCCGCCCCGGCGACGTGCTGGTGGTGGCGACGACGTCGCCGTCCACCGACGGGATGTTCGGCGAGCTGTTCGCGACGGCGCTGCAGTTCCGCGGCGTGCGCGGGCTGGTGATCGGCGCCGGGGTGCGTGACGTCGCCGCCCTGCACGCGATGGGCTTCCCGGTGTGGTCGGCGGCGGTCAGCGCGCAGGGCACGGTGAAGGCGACGCCGGGCGCGGTCAACGTGCCGGTGACCATCGGCGGGCAGGTCGTCAGGGCGGGGGACGCGATCCTCGCCGACGACGACGGCGTGGTGCGCGTCCCGCGCGAGCAGGTCGCCGGCGCGGTGGAGGCGGCGCGCGCGCGTGAGGAGAAGGAGCAGGCGACCCGCGCGGCGTTCCAGAAGGGCGAACTCGGGCTCGACCGCTACGGGCTGCGCGACCGGCTGCCCGGGATGGGCGTCGAGTACGTCCCCTACAGCGAGTACGGCGAGTCATGAGCACCGGGATCCGCTGCATGATGATGCGGGGCGGGACGTCCAAGGGCGCCTACTTCCTCGCCGGCGACCTGCCCGCCGACCCCGCCGAGCGCGACGAGCTGCTGCTGCGGGTCATGGGCACGCCCGACCCCCGGCAGATCGACGGGATCGGCGGCGCGCACCCGCTGACCAGCAAGGTCGCGGTGGTCTCCCCCTCGCGGCGGCCGGACGTCGACGTCGACTACCTGTTCCTGCAGCTCGGCGTCGGGGAGCCGACCGTCTCCGACCGGCAGAACTGCGGCAACCTGCTCGCCGGGATCGGCCCGTTCGCGGTCGAGCGCGGCCTCGTCGCGGCCGGCCCCGACCGCAGCGGCGTGCGGATCCGGATGGTCAACTCCGACAGCGTCGCGACCGCGACGTTCGCGACGCCCGGCGGCGCCGTCGACTACGACGGGGACACCGCGATCTCGGGGGTGCCCGGCACCGCCGCCCCGGTCGTCCTGGACTTCGAGGACACCGAGGGGTCGGCGTGCGGGGCGCTGCTGCCGACCGGGAACGTCCGGGACGTCGTCGACGGCGTCGAGGTCACGTGCGTCGACAACGGGATGCCGGTCGTGGTCGCCGCCGCGTCCGATCTCGGGGTCACCGGCTACGAGGACCCCGCCGACCTCGCCCGGCTGCGCGACCGGATCCAGTCGTTGCGGCTGGCCGCCGGGAAGCTGATGGGGCTCGGCGACGTCTCGGACGCGTCCGTCCCGAAGACCACGCTCGTCGCGCCGCCCCGCGACGGCGGCGCCGTCTGCACCCGGACCTTCATCCCGCTGCGCGTGCACGCCTCGATCGGCGTGCTGGGCGCCGTCACCGTGGCGACCGCGCTGCTGATGGACGGCGCGGTCGGCCACGACCTCGCCGACCTCCCGGCGCCGGGCGCGCCGATGGGCATCGAGCACCCCACCGGCCGGCTGGACGTCGCGGTCGAGCTCGACGGCGCGTCCGTGCGCCGGTCCAGCGTCGTCCGCACCGCCCGCAAGCTCTTCGACGGAACCGTCTTCCCCCGGAGGTCCCTTTGATCACGCATGAGATCGCGCACGTCGGGAGCGTCGAGCTGCTGACGCCCGTCCCGGACGAGAGCCTGCGGTTCTTCACCCGCGTCATGGGCCTGACGGAGGTCGGCTCCGAAGGCGACTCGGTGTACCTGCGGACGTGGGACGACTACGAGCACCACACCGTCAAGCTCACCGCGCACAGCACGTCCGGCATCCGCCGGACCGCGCTGCGGACCTGGTCGCAGGAGGCCCTCGAACGGCGCGTCAAGGCGATCGAGGAGGCGGGGCTCGGCATCGGCTGGCGCGACGGCGACCCCGGCCTCGGCCCGACGTACGTGTTCCGCGACCCCGACGGCCACGAGCTGGAGCTGTACTGGGAGAGCGAGTGGTACGAGGCGCCGCCGGAGCTGCGGCCGGCGCTGAAGAACCAGGCGCAGGCGTACCCGGCGCGCGGCGTGTGCGTCCGCCGCCTCGACCACGTGAACTTCCTGTCCGCCGAGGTCGAGCCGAGCACCGAGTTCCTGATGGAGACGCTCGGCGGGCGCACCACCGAGCAGATCCGGCTCGACAGCGGCGACATCGCCGGGCGCTGGCTGCACTTCACCAACAAGTCCTACGACATCGTCTACACCCGCGACCGGACGGGCGCCAACGGGCGGCTGCACCACATCGCCTTCGCCACCGACACCCGCGAGGACATCCTCCGCGCGGCCGACATCTTCCTCGACCACGGCGTCTTCATCGAGACGGGGCCGCACAAGCACGCGATCCAGCAGACGTTCTTCCTGTACGTCTACGAGCCGGGCGGCAACCGGATCGAGCTGTGCAACCCCTGCGCGCGGCTGGTCCTGGCGCCCGACTGGAAGCCGATCACCTGGACGGAGGCGGAGCGCGCCAAGGGCCAGGCGTGGGGCCTGAAGACCATCGAGTCCTTCCACACCCACGGCACCCCGCCCCTCTGACCCGCGGCACGCCGGCGGGGAGGGTCAGGAGGAGAGGCGGCGGAGGAGGTCGCGGCTGGCGGCGGCCATCGTGGGCGGGACGTCCAGTTCGACCAGCATGTCCGCCGCGGCGGCCATCTCGTCGGCGCGGCGGACGGCGTGCCGGTGCGTCCCGGCGACGAGGCGGTCCACCGTCGGCTCGCCCGCCGCGACCAGCTCCTCGACGATGTTGCCGCGCAGCCAGTCCTCGCAGCCCGCCGCGCGCGCCGCCTCCAGCGCCTCCACGACCGACGCGGCGAGGCCCTTGAAGAAGACGCTGCGCAGCAGCTTGCGGGTCGCGGCGGCGCCCGCCTCGGCGTCCATCACCTCGACGGAGGCGCCCAGCCCGGTGAGGATCGCGGCGGCGTCCGCCGCCGCGTCGCCGCTGGCCAGCATGGGGGTGAACAGCCCGCGGCCCGGCACCGGCGCCATGATCGCGATGTCGGTGAACCGCACGCCGGCCGCCTTCGCGGCCGCCGCCAGCTCCCGCTTCAGGCCGGGCGAGGCGGTGTTCATCTCGGCCCACACGGCGCCGCCCGCACCCGGGATCCCGGCGTGCAGCGCGGCCGCGGCGTCGTGCGCGCTGTTCACGCTGAGCACCAGGTCGGCGCCTTCGGCCGCGTCCGCCTCGCCGGCGGCGGCGACCGTCCCCTCCGGTGCCGCTACGGCGGGATCGTAGGCCCGGACGGCGGCGCCGGCGGCGACCAGGTCGCGCGCGATCGCCCCGCCGGCCTCCCCCAGCCCGAGCACGGCGACGACGGGCGGCCGCCCGGTACCCTCCGACATTCGAGCCTCCTCGACCACGGTGGCGCTGCCCCGCCGCTAGACTGAGGGTCGCGCCAAAATTGGCGACAATATCTTCGCACGGGTTCCACGGGAGGGACAGTGCCGACTGCCGACGACCAGGACACCGGCCGCCCGGTGGCGACCGGGATCCGGGAGGCGATCCTCTCCGGCGAGTTCGTGCCCAACCAGCGGCTGGTCGAGGCGGACCTCGCCGAACGCTTCGGCGCCAGCCGCGCCGCCGTCCGCGCCGCGCTGCTGGAGCTCGCCAACGAGGGCCTGATCGAGCGGGTCCAGAACCGGGGCGCCCGGGTCCGGGCGATCTCCCTGGAGGAGGCCATCGAGATCAGCGAGCTGCGCATGGTGATCGAGGGGCTGTGCGCCGCCAAGGCCGCCGAGCGGGTCACCGAGGACGGCGTCCGGCTGCTGACCGGGATCGCCGAGGACATGCGCGCCGCGGTCGCGTCCGGCGACGTGTTCGGCTACTCCCGGCTGAACGAGCGGCTGCACCGCGAGATCCGCGCGATCAGCGGCCAGCGCACCGCCGCCGAGGTGCTGGAGCGGCTGCGCGCGCAGAGCGTCCGGCACCAGTTCAAGCTGGCGATGCACCCCGGCCGCCCGGCGGTGTCGCTGCCCGAGCACCTGGCGATCATCGAGGCGATCCGCGCCCGCGACCCCGAGGCCGCCGAGCGGGCCGCCCGCGAGCACCTGCGCAGCGTCATCCGCACCCTGCCCGAGGCGGACCGCACCCGGCCGCACGGCAACGGCCTGGCGCCCTGACGACGGCTCCGCCGTCGCCCTCGCGCGGCCCCTGCGCGGGCGGCGGTCCCGGCCGGCTGCTCTCGCGGCCGGTCAGGGGCGATCCTGGGCGGCGGATTGATCGCCGTCGCCGGAGTGCCTAGATTTGGCGGTGGAGCCCGTTCCGGCAGCACCGTCTCGGTCAGGGAGCCGCCATGTCCCCGCGCACACGCCCGCCCTTCCGCGCCGACCACGTCGGGAGCCTGCTGCGCCCGCCCGACCTGCTGGCCGCGCGCGACGACCACGCCCGCGGCCGCATCGACGGCCGGCGCCTCGCCGAGGTGGAGGACGCCGCGATCCGCGACGCCGTCGCGATGCAGCGCCAGGCCGGGCTGCGGACCGCCACCGACGGCGAGTTCCGCCGCACGTCCTGGCACATGGACTTCATCTACCGGCTCGGCGGGATCAGCCCGGCGGACGAGCAGATCAAGGTCAGGTTCCGCAACGAGTCGGGCGACCTGGAGTTCAGCACGGCCGCGCTGCGCGTGCACGACCGGGTCCGCCTCGAGGAGACGATCTTCGCCGACCACTTCCGCTTCCTGCGGGACGCGGCGGGCGAGGGCGTCACGCCGAAGCTGACGATCCCGTCGCCGAACATGGTCCACTACCGGGGCGGGCCCGCGGCGATCGACCCGGAGGTGTACCCGGACGTCGAGGAGTTCTGGTCCGACCTGGCCGCCGCGTACGCCGAGCAGGTACGGCGGATCGCCGCCCTCGGCTGCCGGTACCTGCAGCTCGACGACACCAGCCTCGCCTACCTCAACGACCCGAAGCAGCGCGCGATGATCGCCGAGCGCGGCGACGACCCGGACCACCTGCACCTGCGCTACATCCGGCAGATCAACGCGGCACTGGCGGGACGTCCCGCCGACCTCGCCGTCACCACGCACATGTGCCGCGGCAACTTCCGCTCGTCGTGGACGGCGGAGGGCGGCTACGACTTCGTCGCCGAGGCGCTGTTCTCCGAGCTGGACGTGGACGGGTTCTTCCTGGAGTACGACGACCAGCGCTCCGGGGGATTCGAGCCGCTGCGGTTCGTCCCGCCCGGCAAGACGGTCGTGCTCGGCCTGGTCACGACCAAGCGCGGCGAGCTGGAGTCGAAGGACGAGCTGAAGCGCCGCATCGACGAGGCCGCCCGGTTCGTCCCGCTGGAGCAGATCTGCCTGTCGCCGCAGTGCGGGTTCTCCTCCACCGTCGAGGGGAACGTGCTCACGGCGAGCGAGCAGTTCGCCAAGCTGCGGCTGATCGCGGAGACCGCCGAGGAGGTCTGGGGCTGACCCCCGCCCGGACGCCCCCGGGGCGGGCTAGCCGGTCTCGGCGGGCTCCTGGGCGGGCTCGGCCATGAGGTGCTCGAGGGCGGTGACCGCGTGCGCGCGGTGCACGTCGAGGACGCGGACGGCCTCGTCGGCGTCCCCGGCGCGCAGCGCGGCGAGGGCCGCGCGGTGCTCGCCGACGACGCGTTCCCGGTTGACGCCCTCGCCGTAGTAGATGGAGCGGTAGGCGTCGGTGGCGTCCCACAGCGTGCGGATGAGCCGGACGAGGCGCGGCATCGCCGCGTACTCGTAGAGCGCCATGTGGAACGCCCGGTTCGCCGCCGCCATCGCGAGCACGTCGCCGGCCCGCGCCGCGGCCTCCACCTCGTCCTCGGCGCGGTCGAGGGCGGCGAGGTCGGCGGCCGTCATCAGCGCGGCCGCGCGGCGCACCGCCTCCTCTTCGAGGAGGGTCCGGATGCGGTACACCTCGCGCAGGTCGCCGAGGGACAGCTCCTCGACGTAGTAGCCGCGGTGCGCGCGGTAGGTGACCAGGCCCTCGCCCTGCAGGGTCTTGAGCGCCTCGCGCAGCGGGACGCGGCTGACGCCGAACTCCTCGGCCACCACGTCCTGCCGGATCGGCGCGCCCGGGCGGAGCCGGCCGCTGGTGATGGCGCGCCGCAGCTCGTCGAGGACGAACTGCTGGGCCGTCGGCGGCCGGGTGCGCTGCACGGTCATCGGGCCACCATCTCACGCGGGGTCACTGGATCACGGATATTGGATCCAATACTAGACTCCCGCGCATGACGACCTCACCGCGCGCCAGGACCGTCCACCCCACCGCCCTGTTCGGCATCGACGGGCTCCTCAGCGAGGAGGAGCGCGAGATCCGCGCCACCGTCCGCAAGCTCTGCGACAAGGAGCTGCGCCCGCACCTGCCCGAGTGGTTCGACAAGGGCGGCATCCCGGCGCGGGAGCTGGCCAGGCAGTTCGGCTCCATCGGCGTGCTGGGCATGCACCTGGAGGGCTACGGCTGCGCCGGGATGGGCGCCGTCTCCTACGGCCTGGCCTGCCTGGAGCTGGAGGCCGCCGACTCGGGCCTGCGCAGCCTGGTGTCCGTGCAGGGCTCCCTCGCGATGTTCGCGATCTGGAAGCACGGCAGCGAGGAGCAGAAGCGGCAGTGGCTGCCCGCGATGGCGCGCGGCGAGGCGATCGGCTGCTTCGGCCTCACCGAGCCCGACTTCGGCTCCGATCCCGCCGGCATGCGCACCCGGGCCCGCCGCGACGGCGCCGACTGGATCCTGTCCGGCACCAAGATGTGGATCACCAACGGGTCGGTCGCGGACGTGGCGGTCGTGTGGGCCCGCACCGACGACGGCATCCGCGGCTTCCTCGTCCCCGCCGGCACCCCCGGCTTCGAGGCCCGCGACATCGAGCGCAAGCTGTCGCTGCGCGCCAGCGTGACCAGCGAGCTGGTGCTGGACGAGGTGCGGCTGCCCGCGGACGCGGTGCTGCCGGAGGCGCGCGGCCTGTCCGGGCCGCTGAGCTGCCTGAACGAGGCGCGCTTCGGGATCGTGTTCGGCGCGGTCGGCGCCGCCCTCGACTGCCTGGAGACCACCCTCGACTACGTCGGCGAGCGGCGGGTGTTCGACCGCCCCCTCGCCTCGTACCAGCTCACGCAGCAGAAGCTGGCCGACATGACGCTGGAGGCGGGCAAGGGGCTGCTGCTGGCGATCCACCTCGGCCGCCTGAAGGAGGCCGGGACGATCACGCCCGAGCAGGTCAGCGTCGGCAAGCTCAACAACGTCCGCGAGGCCATCGACATCGCCCGCACCTGCCGGACGCTGCTCGGCGCCAACGGCATCACGCTGGAGTACCCCGTCATCCGGCACGCCGCCAATCTGGAGTCGGTGCTGACCTACGAGGGCACCTCCGAGGTGCACTCGCTCGTCATCGGCCGCGCGCTCACCGGCGAGTCCGCCTTCCAGTAGGCGCGGGCCGGGCGGACGGGCGTCAGTGGGCGGCGGCGGCCCAGTCGGCGCCGATGCCGGTCGCCACGTCCAGGCCGACCGCGAGCGGGTACGCGGTGCTCATCCGCGCGCGCACGAGGTCGCGGACGGCGTCGTGCTCCCCCGGCGCGACCTCCAGGACGATCTCGTCGTGGACCTGCAGCAGCAGCCGGCTGCGCGCCCCGGCCTCGGTGAGCGCCGCGTCCACCCGCAGCATCGCGATCTTGACGATGTCGGCGGCCGAGCCCTGCACCGGCGCGTTCAGTGCCATCCGCTCGGCGGTCTCGCGCCGCTGCCTGTCGTCGCTGGTCAGATGCGGCAGGTAGCGGCGGCGGCCGAGGAGCGTGCGGGTGTAGCCGGTCACCCGGGCCTCCGCGACGACCTCCTCCAGGTAGTCGCGGACGCCGCCGAGCCGCGCGAAGTAGGCGTCCATCAGCGGCCGCGCCTCCGCCATCGCGATGCCGAGCTGCTTGGCCAGCCCGAACGCCGACAGCCCGTAGGCCAGCCCGTACGACATCGCCTTGATCTTGCGGCGCATGTCCGGCGTCACCGCCTCCGGGGCGACCTGGAAGACCCGCGCCGCCATCGTGCTGTGCAGGTCCTCCCCTGACGCGAACGCGGCGAGCAGGGTGGGGTCCTCAGACAGGTGCGCCATGACGCGCAGCTCCAGCTGCCCGTAGTCGGCGGTCAGCAGCGCGTCGAAGCCGTCGCCGGGCCGGAACGCGCGGCGGATCCGCAGCCCCTCCTCGGTGCGGACGGGGATGACCTGCAGGTTCGGCTCGGTGGAGGTGAGGCGCCCGGTCGCCGCGACGGTCTGCTGGAAGGTGGTGTGGATGCGCCCGTCCGCGCCGATCTCCCGGACGAGCCCCGCGACCGTGGCGCGCAGCCGGGCCTGGTCGCGGTGGCGCAGCAGGATCCGCGGGAGGCCGTTGTCGGTCTGCGTCGCCAGCCAGGTCAGCGCGTCCAGGTCGGTGGAGTGCCCGGACTTGATCTTCTTGGTCTTCGGCAGCCCCAGCTCGCCGAACAGCACCTCCTGGAGCTGCTTGGTGGAACCGGGGTTGAAGCGGTGCCCGGCGATCTCGGCCGCGTCGTCGGCGGCGCGCTCCATGCCGTCGGCGAAGTGCCGCTCCAGCTCGCGCAGGAGCCCGGCGTCCACGGCGACGCCGGTGCGCTCGGCGCGGGCGAGCAGGCCGGACAGCGGCAGCTCGACGTCGCCGAGCAGCTCGCCCATCCCGGTGGACGCGAGGTCGGGGGCGAGCCGTCCGGCCAGGTCGAGGACGGCGCCGGCCCGCAGCATCAGTCCCTCGGGGCCGTCCTCGGGCGGGCGGCGGCCGAGGTAGCGGGCCGCGACGTCGGCGACCCCGTAGGCGGCGAGGCCGGGCAGCAGCAGGTAGGCGGCCATGGCCGTGTCCACGGCGACGCCGCCGAGCCGCCACCCGCGCTCGGGCAGCACGCGCAGCAGCGCCTTGGCGTCGTGCACCGCCTTGGGGCGGTCCGGGTCGGCGAGCCACCCCGCGAACGCGGCCTCGTCGGCGGCGGTGAGGGCGGACGGCTCGAACGCGGCGGCGAACCCGTCGGCGGTGGCCAGCGCGATCCGGTGGACGTCGCCGGAGCCGCGCGCCCATACGTGGTCGGCGGCGAGCCCGACCAGTCCGGTCGCCCTCTCGGCGAGCCATGGCGCCAGCTCGTCCGGCCCGAGTTCGCGGCCGCGCAGCACGGGCCCGGCGGGTTCCGCGGGACGGCCGCCGCCGGGGTCGGCGGCGAACAGGCGCTGCCGCAGGCTCGCGTTGCGGAACTCCAGGTCGTCCAGCAGCGAGGTGAAGGCGGCGATGTCGTAGGGCCGGCGCCGCAGGTCGCCGACGTCCACGGGGAGGTCGACGTCGCGGACCAGCTCGGTGAGCCGCCGGTTCAGCCGGACGGTGTCGAGCGCGGCGCGCAGCCGCTCCCCCGCCTTGCCCTTCACCTCGTCCGCCCGTTCCAGCAGCGCGGCGAGCGACCCGTACTCGCGGATCCACTTCGCGGCGGTCTTCTCGCCGATGCCGGGGATGCTCGGCAGGTTGTCGGACGGGTCGCCGCGCAGCGCCGCGAAGTCGGGGTACTGCGCGGGCGTCAGCCCGTACTTCGCCTCGACCGCCTCCGGCGTGTACCGGATCATCTCCGACGCCGTCCGGTAGAAGTACAGGACGGTCACGTCCTCGCTGACGAGCTGGAGCGCATCGCGGTCGCCGGTGACGACCAGCACGTCCAGGCCGTCCGCCGCGGCCTTCGTCGCGAGGGTCGCGATGACGTCGTCCGCCTCGTAGCCGGGCGCCCGCAGCACGGGGACGTTCATCGCGCCGAGCAGCTCGTCGAGGACGGCGAGCTGCCCGCCGAACTCCTCGGGCGAGCGCGCCCGCGTCGCCTTGTACCCGGGGAACGCCTCGGTGCGGAACGAGCGGCGCGAGACGTCGAACGCGACCGCGAGATGCGTCGGGCGCTCGTCGCGCAGCGCGTTGGCCAGCATGTTCGCGAACCCGTAGACGGCGTTGGTGGGCTGCCCCGCCGTCGTGCTGAAGTTCTCGACCGGCAGGGCGTAGAACGCCCGGTAGGCCAGCGAGTGGCCGTCCAGGAGCAGCAGGCGGGGCCGGTCGGTCATGTCCCCATCCTCGCAGCCGCGCGGGCGCCGGCGGCGCGGCCGGGCCGGGCGGCGGAAAGCGGAGGCTGCTTCCGCGAAGCCCTTGCGGCGGCCGCCGGGCGCACGAAATGATCATGTCTGCACGATTCAGCGCCCCTCGTCACGATTCACCGAGCGCCCGCGGGAGGCGTACGACGTGAACGCCGAATCCGAGCCCGACCGGCTCCGGCTGCTGAGCGCGGCGAGCACCGGGATGGCCGGCGTCCTGGACATGGAGCGGGTCGCGCGGCACCTGGTCGCGGTCGCACTCGGCGGGTTCGCCGACACGGTCGGGGTGTACGTCGCCGAGCAGCTGATCGTCGGGGACGAGCCGCCCCGCCCGCCCGGCGTCCGGGCCGTGGAGACGCGCCGGATCGCGGTCGGCGCGACCGGCGCCGACCTGGAGCCGCTGTTCCCGGCCGGGGAGATGGTGGTGTTCGCGGCCGGCAGCGCCTACGCCGCGTGCATCGCCGACGGGGCGCCGCAGCGGTTCGGCGAGCTGGACCGGCACCTCGTCCTGGAGCCGCGGGTGCCGCCGCCGCGCCCGGCCCGCGAGCGGCTCGCCGACCTGGTGGACTTCCTGCTCGTCCCGCTGCGGACGGGCGAGGCCGTGCTCGGGCTCGCCGCGTTCGCGCGCGGGAAGGCGGCGGGGCCGTTCACCGACGCGGACGCCGCATTGGCCGGCGAACTGGCCGCCCTGACCGCCCGCTGCCTGGACGGCGCGCGCCGCTACCAGCGCGAGCACGCGGCGGCGCGGGCGCTGCAGGCGGGGCTGCTGCCGCTGCCGCCGGGCGCCGTCCCCGGAGTGCGGGTGGCGCACCGGTCGGTGCCCGCAGGCCGGGCCAACCTCGTCGGCGGCGACTGGTGCGACGTCGTCCCGCTGCCCGGAGGGCGGCTCGCGCTCGTCATCGGCGACGCCATGGGCCACGGTTCGGCCGCCGCCGCGGCCATGGTGCAGCTGCGCGCCGCCGCGCGCACACTGGCGATGCTCGGCAAGGACCCGGCGGAGATCCTCACCTGGCTGGACCGCATCGCGCCCGACATCGGCCCCGTCCAGTTCGCGACCTGCGCGTGCGCCGTCCTGGACCCCGCCGCCGGCACCGCCGAGATCTGCCGCGCCGGGCACCCGCCGCCGATCCTGCTGCGCCCGGACGGCGACTGCGACGTCCTCGACCTGCCGCCCGGGCTGCCGCTCGGCCTGGACGGCGCCGACTACGAGAACACCCGGGTGGCCGTCCCGGACGGGTCCACCCTCGTGCTCTACACCGACGGGCTGATCGAGACCCGCGCCCGCGACCTGGAGGCGGGGATCGCGGCGCTGCGGTCCGCGCTCGCGGGCCGGGCGGGCCCGCTGGAGGACGCGTGCGCCGACGTCGTCGCGAAGCTCGTCGTCCCGCCGAACCACGACGACGTCACCGTGATGCTCGTCCGCACCGGCACCTGACCGGCCGGGGCGCGACCGCACAACGAGAGGGGATCCGTTGAACGACCCGGACTGGGCGACCGGCATCGACCCGAACCAGGCGAGCGTCGCGCGCGTCTACGACTACCTGCTGGGCGGCGCGCACAACTTCTCCGCGGACCGCGACATCGCCCGGACGCTGGAGGCCATCGAGCCGCAGGCCCGCGCGATCGCGGCGGCGAACCGGGCGTTCCTCGTACGTGCCGTCCGGTACCTCGCCGCCGAGGCCGACGTCCGGCAGTTCCTCGACATCGGCTCGGGCATCCCGACGCTAGGCAACGTGCACGAGATCGTCCGCCGGGTGGACCCGGCGGCGCGGGTCGTCTACGTCGACCGCGACCCGGTGGCGGTCGCGCACAGCACCGCGCTGCTGGACGGCGACCCGAACGCCGCCGTGATCCGGGCGGACCTGACCCGCCCGGCGGACGTCCTCGGCCACCCGACCGTGCGGAAGATGATCGACTTCGACGAGCCGGTGGGGCTGCTGCTGGTCGCCGTCCTGCACTTCGTCACCGACGCGCAGGACCCGGGCGGCATCCTGGCCGAGCTCACCGCGCCGCTCGCGCCGGGCAGCCACCTGGCCGTCAGCCACGGCACGCACAAGCGGGAGACCGGCGAGGCGGTCGCGACGGTGTACCGGCGGGCCGTGGCGCAGGGCGAGCCGACGCTGCGCACCGCCGAGGAGATCGGCGCCTTCTTCACCGGCTTCGACCTGGTCGAGCCCGGTCTCGTGCACGGCCCGCTCTGGCGCCCCGACTCGCCGGACGAGGTGCCGGACGACCCGTCCCGCTTCTGGTTCCTGGTGGGCGTCGGCCGCAAGCCCTGACCCCGCCGGTCCGTTCGCCTGCGGCGGGCCGCCGTCATGAACGCGCCATAACGGCGACCCGCCGCGGCTCAACGCGCGGTCAGCGGGTGAGGTAGGAGCCCACCCGGGTCGGCGCGGCCGGCTTCGCCGCCGCCTGCTTGCGGGCGAGCGCGTTGCCGTTGACGGTGAGCGTGCTGTGGGCGAACAGCTCGGTGACCGCCGCGGTGGCGTCGATCATCTGGTCGAAGCCCTGCAGGTTCACGTTGTCGTAGCGGTCGCAGGCGGAGTGGTAGCAGGGGTCGTAGGCGACGCCGGCGGTGCCGCCGTACACCTTCGCCTGCTCCTCGGTCTTGATCTTCTCGGCGCCGGTGAAGATGCCGCCCGCCGGGATGCCCGCGGTGATGAAGGCGTTGTAGTCGGAACGCCCGTCGAACGCGGTCGGGTCGGTGGCGAGGCGGCGTGCAGCGAAGTGGTCGGTGAACGCCTTCTCGATCGCGCCGGTGCCGGGCGGGGTGTCGACGTTGTTGCCGCCCTCGCTGTTGTCGCCGTCGTAGACGAACCGGACGTAGTTCGGCGAGGCGAGCATGTCGAAGTCGAGCATCAGCGCGACCTTGTCCCGCTCGGCCTGCGGCAGGTTGTCCACGTAGTACTGCGAGCCGAGCAGGCCCTCCTCCTCGGCGCCCCAGAAGGCGAACCGCACCTGGTTGCGGACCTTGGCGCCCAGCTTGTGGATCTGCTTGGCCATCTCCAGCAGCGTCGCGGTGCCGGAGCCGTCGTCGTTGATGCCGGGCCCGGCGGTGACGCTGTCGTTGTGCGCGCCGACCACCACGACGTTGTCGGCGCGGCCGCGCGGGGTGTCGGCGATGACGTTGGCCGCCGCGCGCTTCTGGTTGGTGGTGTCGGTCTTGACGTGCAGCGTCACGCCACCGTTCTGCGCCTGCTTGACGAGGTCGGTGCCGACCGCGTTGGTCGGCCCGACGACGGGGATCGAGTACGGCGTGGTGAGGGTGCCCGCCACCGGTCCCGGCTGGCCGGGCAGCTGGTAGATGACGACGGCGCTCGCGCCGGCGGCGACGGCGTTGCCGGCCTTCACGGAGAAGAAGCAGCCGCCGCGCTGGATCAGCGCGATGCTCCCCTTCGGGAAGCCGGCGAAGTCGCCGGCCTCGCAGCCGCTGCCGTTGCCGGTGGCCTCCGGGTCGACGGGCGTCGCGGCGGCGGTGACGTCGCCGGACCCGGAGTACTGGAGCGTCGCGAAGTCGGTGTCGGGAGTGAAGGTCTTCGGGGTCGGCGCGGTCTCGGCGAACGTCGCGGGCGCGTTCTCCTGCCAGAAGTCGAAGGTGAAGTCCTGGACCGTCGGGTGGTAGCCGTAGCGCTTCAGCTGGTCGGCGATGTACTTGATGGTGATCTTGTTGCCGTCCAGGCCGGCGGCGCGGTTGCCGCCGTTGGCGTCCGCGATCTTCTGCAGGTCGAGCTGGTGCTGGCGGACGGCCTTGAGGGTGACGAGGGCGGCCAGCTTGGACCTGTCCGGTCCGGCGGCCTGGGCGTCGGTCGCCGCCAGCGCGGTGGCGGCGAGCGAGAGCCCCAGGAGGGAGGCGAGCGCGGCTCTGCGCATGACCGTGGCTCCGTTGCAGGGGGGGACAAATTTCACGAAGCGTGACATGTGGGCTTACACCCAACAAGATCTAGAGTTGCCAATCCGCGGCCGTTGCCGGAAGCGGCCAGCTCCGCCCGCGCCCTCCCGTTTCCGCCCATTTCCATGCCGATGTCGAGGTCACTGCGCGTACGCATCCGATAAATAGCAGTTGATACCCCTGGTCAGCGATAAATCCGACTCAGTATGCTGCGGGCCTTTGCAGCTCGGCGACGGAGCGAGCTCCACGACGCACGACACAGGGAGTGAACCGGTGACGCGACCCGACCAGGCGCCCGCGACGCCGCGGCGTCCGCGCATCCGGACCGGCCGGCCGCGCACCCGCAGCATCAGGCGCCGGATCGCGCTGCTGCTGTCGGTCCCGCTGGCCTCGCTGCTGGTCCTGTGGCTCGTCCCGACCGGCGTCACGCTGTCGAACGCGTTCGAGCGGTACGACTTCGCGACGGTCTACGACAAGGTCGGGCTGCCCGCCACCACCGTCATCGAGGCGATGCAGCAGGAGCGCTCCGCGGCCGTCGCGTCGCTGGCCCACCCCAAGGCCGGGAGCGAGACGAAGTTCAAGGAGCAGGCGGCCCGGACGGACACGATGGTCGCGGCGTTCCGCAAGTCGGCCTTCTCCTCCGACGCCGCGGGCGCCATGGACGACGCCGTCGAGCGGCGCGTCCACACGCTCAGCGGCGCGTTCGACGCGCTGGAGTCGCTGCGCGCGCAGATCCGCGTCGACGGCACCACCCCGCTCGGCGCGATCGGCGGCTACAGCAAGATCATCGACGGCACGATCCGGGTGCTCACCACGCTGGTCAGCGTCAACGCCGTCCCGGTGTACCAGCAGACCAACGCGCTGCTGGACAACTACTGGGCGCGCGAGTTCATGCTGCGCGAGGCCGACCTCGTGTCCGGGCTGCAGCGCGGCGCGCTGGGCTCCGACGAGCGGACCACGTTCGCCGGCTGGGCGAGCACCCGCGCCCAGTTCTTCGAGCTCGGCCGCGCCGCCGGCGACGGCCCGATCGCCAGGATCATGGACGACCTGGCGAACTCGTCGCAGTACACCGCCTACACGGCGCTGGAGAACGCCGTGGTCGACAACGGGTTCGCCCCGTCCCAGCGCGAGTGGCGCACCACGATCGCGGCGCTGTCGCCGGTCTGGCTGCAGGCCGCGGCGAAGGCCGGCGACCAGGTGAGCAACAAGGACGTCAAGCCCGCCGGCCGCCGGATCATGCTCACCTTCTACCTGATCGGCGGGCTCGGGCTGCTGGCCGTGGCGGCCTCGGTGGCCCTGTCGCTGCTGTTCGCCCGCCGCATCACCGAGGAGCTGCGGCACCTGCAGCGGACCGCGCAGGAGCTGGCGCACGAGCGGCTGCCGCGGGTGGTGGCCCGGCTGCGCCGCGGCGACCCCGTCGACGTCGACGCCGAGGTGCCGCCGCCGGTCATCGGCGGCACCCGCGAGATCGCGCTCGTCGGCGAGGCGTTCGGCGCCGTCCAGCGGACCGCGGTGAGCACCGCGGTCGGCGAGGCCGACCTGCGCGCCGCCATCAACCGGGTCTTCGTCAACCTGTCGTGGCGGAGCCAGTCGCTGCTGCACCGCCAGCTCCGGCTGCTGGACCAGATGGAGCGCCGCGCCGCCAGCCCCGAGGAGCTGGACGACCTGTTCCGGCTGGACCACCTCACCACCCGCATGCGCCGGCACGCCGAGGGCCTGGTCATCCTGTCCGGCTCGCCGACCGTCCGCGCCTGGGACCACCCCGTGTCCGCCGAGGACGTCATCCGCGCGGCGATCGCCGAGGTCGAGGACTACACCCGGGTCGAGGTGACCGGCGCGTCGTCGGCCGCGGTGACCGGCACCGTCGTCGCCGACGTGATCCACCTGCTCGCGGAGCTGATCGAGAACGCCGCGTCGTTCTCCCCGCCGACCACCGAGGTCACCGTCAAGCTCGACACGGTGGCGAACGGGCTGGCCGTCGAGATCGTCGACCGCGGCGTCGGGCTCGACCCGGACGAGCGCGACGAGCTGAACCGGCGGCTGTCCAGCACCGTGGAGTTCGACCTGGTCGACACCGAGCGGCTCGGGCTGTTCGTCGTCGCGCGGCTCGCCGACCGGCACGGCATCAGCGTGTCGCTGCAGCCGTCCCCGTACGGCGGGACGACCGCGATCGTGCTCGTCCCGCACTCGCTGGTGGTGCTGGACGAGCCGCACGAGCTGCTGAGCGGCGCCGAGCCGCCGCTGGTCGCGCACCCGGTCGGGTCCGCCACGGGGGCGCCGCGCGGCCTGGCCCGCCCGGCGCGTCCCGCGCTGCCGGGCCCGGCGTAC
>NZ_JABMCA010000087.1:0-39785 GCF_014706005.1 Actinomadura sp. RB99
GCCGCGTCCGGGTCGTCGAAGCGACCGCCGCCGGCCTCGAGGTGAGGTCCGCGGTCGCCGCCGACCTCCACAAGATCGAGAACGCCCTGCTCGCCGACCTGCCCGACAGCGACCGCCGCACTCTGCTCACCGGTCTGCAGCACATCGTCAACGGCCCCCTCGACAACCTCCGAAACACCCGCCCCGACCAGAACCGTCACTGATTCGACCATCGATCAACGGACCGACGGAACGGCCGCAGCCGGCGCCGTTGAGCTGGCGAGTTCGGCTTCGACGTA
This sequence comes from Actinomadura sp. RB99, assembly GCF_014706005.1. Lineage (NCBI taxonomy): Bacteria > Bacillati > Actinomycetota > Actinomycetes > Streptosporangiales > Thermomonosporaceae > Actinomadura > Actinomadura sp. RB99. Next base: position 279 of record NZ_JABMCA010000087.1, read on the forward strand.
GACGTCGAAGAGCGTTGATGTCGCCGCTGTGGCGGGCTGCGATGGGTCCCAAGCCACCGTATAGCTGGTCAAGGCAGTCGGGAATCCTCTCCCAACTGCTTTGGAGGAGGTCAGTGGCGGGTGGTGGCGATGGTGAGGCCGAGGCAGATCAGTGCGATGCCGCCCGCGGCGCCGATCATCGATGTGCGGCGGTCGGAGACGGCGAGCCAGGTCCGGGCGGCCGATGCGCTCAAGGCCCAGGCGGTGTCGCAGATCAGGCCGATGCCGGCTGGGACCAGGCCGAGGACCATCATTTGCAGCGGGATGTGTCCGGCGCTGTGGTTGACGAACTGCGGCAGGAACGCGGCGAAGAAGACCAGGCCTTTGGGGTTGGTGGCGCCGACGAGCAGGCCGTCGAAGACGGTGGACAGGGCGCCACGTCGTTCGGCCTTATCGCCTGCCAGGGCGGTGCGCATTTGGTCGCGGTGGCGGAACGCCTGGACGCCGAGGTAGGCGAGGTAGATGGCGCCGGCCATTTTCACCGCCGTGAACGCGAAGGCCGAGCCTTGGACGAGGGAGCCCAGGCCGAGGGCGACGACCAGGACGAGGGCATAGCAGCCCAGGAGGTTGCCCACGACGGTGGCGAGCGCGGTACGGCGACCGTGGGCGAGCGCGCGGCCGACGACGAACAGGACGCTCGGACCGGGGATCGCGATCACGACGAGGGACATTGCGGCGAACTCGAGGAGGCTTTCGCGGGTCACCATGAGCCAGTTCTTCCTCATCACTGCCACGCTGCTGATGGGACGGCGGCGCGGCACGTGCTTGCTGTACGTGGAGCGGGCCGGCACCGGCGCCGCCCGAGGCGGACTACCGGGAGAAGGACGTCACGCGTGCACGGGGGAGGCGGGCCAGCACGGCGGACTCGATTTGGAGAGTGCGGTCAGCAGAGCCGGCGCCGCAGTAGACGGAGCGGGGCGGTTCCGCGACGGCAGTGTCGATGAGGCACGGCACAGCCGGACGGTGACTGACTGGAGGTATGCCACCCGGATTCAGGCCCTCCACGGCGAGCAGGCTGGCGTCCGCCATGCGCAGCTGGGAGCGGCCGACACCGATGGCAAGCGCGAGGCGGGCGAAGTCCACCTGGTCCTCCGCGCGCAGGGCCGCGAGGACGAGCGGAATGTTCCGGGTGGTGAAGGCAAGCGTCTTGACGGCCTGTGACAAGGGAAAGGGCAACGTCTGACGCTCAGCGGCGCTGCGCGCGGGGGCGTGCTCGTGGACGGTGTATGCGCAGCCGTCCGCGTCCAGCACGGCTTGCCAAGAAAAATCGGGCGTATTCATAGGGCGACCTGCGGCTTTCGGGTCGGGGAAGGAGAGTGACCTGCGGCGAGGAGGCCGTTGTCCGCTCCCGAGCCTGACCGACGCAGCTAGAACCGATCAACTGATTGTGGAATCCTGCAATCGTGATCACGATGCGGTTCACCGAGACGGCCGAGGAGGACATCGCCTTCTCTGTCTCTCCGCTGCTCGAAGCCGTCCACTCCTGGCACGTGCTGACAGACCCAGGCCACCACGCCCTGCACATACCGTGGGTGCGGCGCTGCCGCCGGCTGCCCACCGCCCTGCGTCGGCGGATACGCGAACACGGCTTCGCAGTGGTCGATTACATTCCGGCGTTCTTCGAAAGCCGGGCGGGCGATCACGACGCCGATTTCGCGGACCAGATCGCCGCCATACGGGCGCTGCCGCCTACCCTGCTGGCCACTGAACTCGCCCAGACCCTCATTGACACCACCCGCTATACCGGGCACCACCTCATCGAGGACTCCGCCGTCCGCGACGCGGTCCTCGCCGAACTCCAACAGGCCGAACCCGACCGGGCGGCACGGCTGAGCGTCATCCTCACCGACCCTCGCCCCGTCCTGGAAGATGTGCTCGCCGTACTGGAGGACTACTGGAGCACTGCTTTCGCCGTCGAGTGGGAACGCGTCGAGCCTTCCCTGTACGAGTCGATCGCGCGGACGGGAAGCCGGATAGCCCACCAAGGCCTGTTTCCGATGCTTCGCTCCCTGGTCCCGCAGATCCGTATCGACCCCGCCCGGCGAACGCTCCGGCTCGACCGACCGCACGACCACGACATCGAGGTCACCCGCGGCCGCCCCGTGACATTCACGGCCAGCCACTATGTCTGGCCCCACGTCCGTGTCACCTGCGACCAGCCATGGCCTCAGCGGATAACCTACCCCGCCCTGCCCCTCGCCCCTGCTTCGGCCGCCCGCCCCATCAGTCAGGAGGACACCCTCACTACTTTGCGGGCCCTGGCCGCAGCACCACGCCTGCAGATCCTCGCCCACCTCGCCACCCAAGGCCGCAGCACCCAGGAACTCGCCACACTGCTCAGCCTGTCGCCGTCGGTGATCTCCCGCCACCTCCACCAGCTCACACAGGCAGGACTCACCACCACTCGACGCGATGGCTACTACGTCCTCTACTCCCTCAACACCACCCGCCTCGACCAGATCGCCACCGCCCTCACCACCCTCACTTCTAGGCCCGAAGAGTGAACAAGCGGCCGACCGACATCGGAACCGCAGGCCACAACTTCACTCCATCGGCCAGACCCAGCACGCAGGGAACATGGCTAGGCAGGGCCGCTAGGACGTCTTCGATCTCCGAGAGGTGACCGAGCCGCTGGAGGGACTGCAGCCACACCACCAACGACACCGTGCCCAAGATCCTTCTTACCGCGGCCGCAGCCCGCGGAGGGCGAGGTCGGCGACGCTTTCCGTGAACGCCTCGTCGTGCGGGCCGGGCGCGACCAGTAGGCGGTAGTACAACTGGGCATAGATGAGATCGATGGCACGGTACGGATCGATGTCGGGGGCGACCTGTCCCTTTTCTTGCGCGCGGCGGATCCGCGCGGCCATCCGGTCCCTGGCAGGACCGATAAGGCGGTCTCTCAGTTCGATGGCGAGGCCCGTGTCGTGCTGCGCCTCGCCGATGAGCCAGGCCAGCACGGGGCGCGAGTCGCCGATCGCGCCGAGCCACGAGTCCTTGAGTATCTGCTTCAGGTCGCCCTCGAAGTCGTCGCTCTGCGCTGATTGCAGATCCTCGTAAGACAGGTCCTCGAGCCGCTGTGCCCAAGCATCCAAGACGACTGAACCCTTGGAGGGCCACCAGCGGTAGATCGTCCGTTTGCCGACGCCCGCGCGCGCCGCGATGCCCTCGATACTGACCTTCGCCAGGCCGCTCTCGCTGGCCATGGCCAGAGCGGCCTCGAGGATCGCGGCAGTCGTCTCAGGATTGCGCCGGGCGGGATCGGGAGCGTGCGACGGGCTCATATCACCTCATCCTCTGTGGCTTCTCAAGCTACCGCATTGGGGAGACGATCCGGTCCGTGTTGACACCGCCTCGATGCTCCCCTCTATAGTTAGGGATACGATACGGTCCGTATCACGGCACGGACCGTATCGTATCTCCGCTCAAGGTGGGCGGAACGACCCCTCTGGCAGGAGCTCTCATGCGCAATGAGCTGTACGACTACAGTCCGATCACCGAACGCACGCCCATCACCTGGCCCGGAGGGGCCCGAGTGGCGTTCTATGTAGGGCTCAACGTCGAGCACTTCGTGCTGGGCAAGCCGTCCACCAGCATCAACCAGGCGACCGCCGCGCTCGTGCCCGACCCCCTGAACCACGGTTGGCGTGACTACGGCCCGCGGGTGGCGATCTGGCGGATGATCGAGGCGTTCGACCGCAACGGCGTGCGTCCGAGCGTGCTGCTCAACTCGGACGTCGCCGAGCAGTACCCGCAGATCATCGAGGCCGGCAGGGCCCGAGACTGGGCCTGGCTCGCGCACGGCAAGAACAACTCCACCGTGCAGTCCGAGGTGGAGGCGCAGGAACGGGCGTACCTGACCGACGTCGTCGAGACCATCGAGAAGGCGACCGGACGCCGCCCCCGCGGCTGGCTGGGACCGGCCCTGAGCGAGACGTTCCAGACCCCGGCGCTGCTGGCCGAGCTCGGCTTGGACTACCTGCTGGACTGGACCAGCGACGACCAGCCGTACCACCTGAACGTGCCCGGCATGATGAGCGTCCCGTACACCCTCGAACTCAACGACCTGGGACTGTTCACCGCCCACTCCATCAGCGGCCCCGACTTCGTGCAGATCGTCAAGGATCAGCTTGACCAGCTGTACGCCGACTCCGAGCACAGCGGGCGGGTCATGGCCCTGGCCCTGCATCCCTTCGTCACCGGGCAGGCGTTCCGCCTGAAGTACCTCGACCAGGCACTGGAGTACGTCGTCAACCACCCCGGCGTGTGGAACACCACCAGCGACGACATCGCCGCGCACTACGCCGCCACCGCCGGCCGACCTGCCTGACGCACGCTACGGCGCCACCTTCCGCGAACCCAAGGGCCTCGAGCCCGCCTTGCCCGCTCAGAATCGAGGCATGAGCGGCAGACGGGACGCCTCGGTGGCGCCGTCCGTCGCCTGCAGCAAGCGCGACGGATCGGGTAAGGGACAGGGCCGCAAGCTTGTGGGTGCACGAGCACGAGCGGCCAGGCCGGACCATCGAACTGACGGCGCCGGCCGAGGAGTACAGGGCCTCAAACATCGGCTTGAAATTCTTCACCGGAGAGTTTCCAGGAACCCGCGGCCCATGCGGGATGGTGTTCACCGTCATGTCCGCCCGTGTCGGGCATGGGACGCGGGTAAAATCGCGGGCTCATCCCTGCAGGTCACGATTACGTCTGCCCCGTAGTAAAAATATCGGTGGAGCCGCCGTCACCGACGACGCCATGCTCGCCATCGCCTTTCACCTGCGCGAACAGAACCCCAGCCTTCGCCATCGCCGCATGGCTCATCATCACCACGGCAAGAAAGTCTTCTGCAGACGAAGCCCAAGGACAGGGGAGGGCCGACAGCAGGACGTCGGCCCTCCCCGCCTCGCGGTGCACGGCGGCCAGTATCTGGTTCAGACGAAGGCCGGCGCGGTGGGGGCCGGGTGGCGCCCTGAGTCCCTTGCCGAAGTGGATCCCGCTCTCAGAGACGAATCACTGAACACCCGACTCGTCGGGCTCGACCACCCGGAAGCGTTCCGCAACGACCAGAGTGTCGTCATTGATGACGGGGGTGTGTCCCAAGTACTCGCTCACACCATCGCTCCGGAAGAATTCCTTGTGGGCGGCCCGCCACTCGGCCGCGTCAGAGTATCCGCGTCCCTCGGATCGCGCGAAGTCGTCGTCGATCTCCTTCATGGGAACGACACGGACGTCGACGAGCATGATGGTGACGGCCGGACGGCCTTCGGAATCAAGCACTGAGAATCGCTGGCCAGCCACCGGTACCGCCTCTTTGGCGTGCTCGTAGATCTCCAAAAGTCCCGTGAGCGCGGTCTTGTGACCGCTCAAGATCGCCGCCACACCACGGTCACGCTCCGGACCCGGGAAAGCGAGCTCAAGGGTCGGAAGGTCGTCATGCCTCATCGGGTGATCCTATAAAGCTTGGCCGTGTTGATCAAGGTCGACCGCTCCGCCCCTCCAAGCATGCTCACAAGACACTCTAGCGTTCTGCACCTGAACGGAAGCTGCGATGAGACGCCAAGTAGAGGCTGTTCGGGGCGAGGCGTCGTTGCGACGCAGGTGCTTGTCGGCGTCACCGTCCTGGCGACACCTGGTCCTGGCCGCCCGACCGTGAATCGTCAGTACGGCGCAGGGGCTGGCCAGCGTCACGTGGTGGACGGTCGAGGAGGTCTCCTCCGACGCGGGCGATGCGTTTCTGCGCCGCCCTGGTCGGTTGACGCCTGTGCAACGGCAAGGAGCTTCCTGCGGCATGCGCCCATACCTCAGTCGAATCGGCCACCGTCGGTAACGCTCAGTGCAGGCCGTCCGTTTCGTACAGCACATTTGCGAAGTCACCGGTTTGGAGCGCGCTCACCGGGGCCATGACGCGGTGGATTCCATCTCCGTGAGGCCAGAGAACATCGCCGGATAGTGTGAGGATGTGAGTATACTCCTCGTTCTTTTTGTCCATTAGCCAGGTGTCGATGTACGGCCAGCCAAAGGCCTGGTCAACACGGAACCATCCCTCTTCGTCTTCGCGTCCGAGTCTCAGAGCAGTCCGACAGTGGTCTCGCCAGACACCACGAAGCGGCTCCTGCACGAACCGCTCGGCTGGAGGTTGCCAGTCATCGTCATCGAACTCGGGTTCAGAGCGGTAGTCCAGTGTCTTCAGGGCCGGGTCTACCATTTCCCCGTCCACGGAGGGCAGGGTGATGACCGGGGCGGCGTGCAGAAGGCGTGGTTCGAAGGTGCTGGCCGGTGCCGGTGCCGGCACTTCCACCGCGTGCGCCGGGTCGGCCAAGACGATCTGGCAGTCCAGATCGTTGTCAAACCGGCGGCTCCATTTCTGGTACCGCCCCAGGGTCTCCGCGAACCGGGAATCCTCGGCGTATTGAGGGTCCGGCTCCAGATGGAAGACGTTGACCAGGCCGAGCCGGGCGGGTAGTTCATCAGCGAGCCATGGGGCAAGGGCGTCCGTGTCAAGCACGGCGACCACCGTGAGCGGTACACCTGCTCGGTTCTCCGGCCAGGGTGTGCCTGGCTCAAGGAGTGCCGGGCCGCGGGCCTGGCAGCGGCCGGTCGGTGGGGCGTCGTCACTCACTGGTTTGAGCATGAAACCCCGCTTGGCCAGGGCGGCTACCTTCTGTCCCAGCCGTTCTCCCATGCGCTCCAGGCACAACTCCCGGATCGCAGCGAGCTCGTCTTCGTAGTCCATGGCCCCATGGAAGCAGACGACACCGACAACGCTCCGTCCGCACCCATCGCTCGTGTATGGGGCCGCACATCGGAAACTGCCCAGTTTACCACCTTCTCTCCACTCGGATCCAGCAGTTCCCGTACCCGCGGTGAAACCATCCTGTCTGGTGATATCAACAATCGACCGATTCTTCAGCGAGATCAGCAAGCGGCGGCGCGCTTAGGATCTGCGTCGGATCACTCCCATAAAGGGCCAGAGAGCCGACGTACTCTAGAAAATGAGAGCGCTGTTTTCTATGCGATCTGGCGGATGTAGCCACTCGGGACGACGTCAGTGCCGATCTCTTTCGCCCCCTACCGACCGTACGGACCGGTGGCCTCGTGGGATACGCGCGCGTGTCCACAAGGGATAGTTGCCTGACCGGCAGATCCACGCAGTCGCCGAAGCAGGGTGCATCCGGGGCCTTTGCCGAAAGAAGTCCGGCGAGAACGCCGAACGCGAGGAATCGCGAAGGAGCTCGGCTACCTGCGCGACGGCTGGTGGGCGCGGATCCTGGCACCCTGAAGTTGGACTCCGCCCGCGGCGCACACCGCGGTCTCGATCACTCGGGGCGGTCCGTTGCCATCGGTGGCGTTCCGAGGCGGCCGTCGCGGCCGGAGCCGCTGGCGGCACGGTCCCGGGATCGGCCAGCGCCTGCCGAGGCCGTGCGGTGGCATGCTCCCGGCGGCGGCCGTATGCGGGCTACCTGATCGGGAAGGCTCGGTTGAGCCGGCACAGTGTATGCGCGGATCACGGACTCCGTAGAAGATCTCCGTCTGGTTCGCCAGCCTGAGATGGTGGGCCAGCTCGGCCGGCCATGTCTCACCTGTCTACGGATCGAGGCCGGACCAGGCGACCGGCTCGCGGTTCAGGGCGGCGGGGCCGATCTGGACGATGTCGGGCCGCAGCGGGTCTCGCGGCCGGGCGACTTGCGCATGTCTCACCTGGGGGTCACGGTGATCTGCCAGTCGCCCTCCGCCCGCACATGCAGGAACGCCGGCTCGGCCAGCTCGCCCGTCGCAGCGGCCCGTCCGTTGCCTGAGAGGACGCGCGGGCCCTGCTCGAACTCCGGCGTGAGCTCGGTCACGGAGAACCCACCACGTGCTCGGTGCTCCATGTGGAAGCGAGCGGGCCCGTCAAGATAGCGGAGGACGAACGAACCGTGGGAGGCGTAACGGGCGTCGATAACAGGCACAGTGTCACCCGCCTGGAGCCACGCCGACCATTTGGCGCGCGTCTCGATGAGGAGGTGGACGTCCTCGCTGCCACGTACCGGCAGCGGAACCACCGTACGGCCCCGATCCTCGCGCCGGAGCAGCGTCCACCTCCTCACCCCCTGGACGAGGTCGGCCTGGTTCGGTCCGGAGCCGTGAAAGCGAACCACGAGAACGAGCGGTATGGGGGAGTCGAGCCACGCCAGTTTGAATTCGCTTCCGCCTCTGCCCTCAGCACGATGACGCTCGGCCAATCCCGGCAGGGGAACCTGGAACGCTCCGGGGGTCTTTTGGACCCTTTTCCCGTGCGGCTTCGGCTGTCTGGGGGGCACCGGCTCGGACGACAGGCGCTCGACCGGCTCGTGCCGACGGTCCGTCGCGATCGGTGCCATGCCTTCGGCGGGCTTCACCTCATCCGCCGCGTACACATCGACGAGCCGGGAAGCGCCTCCCTTGTCGATAAGCGCGAGTTTGTCCTCGCGCCGCCGAAAGAACCAGGACAGCGACCTTGCCCACCACTTCGACACCTGCCAGATGGTAGCGGAGAGGTTCGCTCCGGGGCCGCCGGGGCCGAGCGCACGGCGAACCTCAATATCGCACCCGAGTGGACCGTGGCCAGGATGCGGCAGACTCTTTGGTCCAGCCGGTGGAGCGCATTGTCGGTTGCGGGATCAACCGACTCAAGGTGCGGCACCCGCGACCGCTGCGGCGCCTTCGCGCCGACCTGCGCCGAGGACGCTCTTGCCCGTGGTGGCGGTTCCGGCAGTGCTGGTGGCGCCTGCGCTGCCGGCCGTGCCCGCTCCGCCCGCGGACGAGCGGCCGCGGGGGACGACGGCCCGGGATACCCTGCGGAGCTGCGGGAAGGACGAAAGTCCTGCTGCCTAGGGCCGTTCAGGCTGAGATGCCTTAAGCGATCGCACGGAGAGTGAATCAGAGCCGCGAGGGCGATCACCTCGTCGAGGATCCGAGGGGATGCGGAGTGGACGACGCCAGCGGGATGCGGTTGGGGCGGGTGGCGATCGCTTCGGTCACCCACAGTCTCTCGGTGCCCCGACTGCCGGAGGGGCAGCCGTTTCCTGATCGCGGCCGGTCTGGACGACTGCCTCCGGCATCTCCAAGATCTCAGGCCGGACGCGAACCACTGCGACATGCTCGTCGAGTTCGGAGTCTGTGCCAGGCGTGCTCGGTGGTCAGGTGGTGCTACAGGGGCGCGTACTCGGTGGGGGAGTGGGCGCGCGCGAGCAGCAACTGCAGCGGGGTCCCGGTCGGGGCCCGGCTCGGCCCTCCTGTACGGTGGACAGCCGCCGGCCGGCCGGGACGGGCGCTGTGGAGCGCCGCACGACCAGTTCCGGGCGGAACAGCAGCTCCGTGCGGGGTGACCGCGCGCCCCGGATCTCGTCGAGCACCGTGCTGACCGCCGCCATCGACATCTCCCGCACGGCTTGGCGGATCGTGGTCAGCGGCGGGTCGAGGTAGGCGGTCAGCAGTGAGTCGTCCATGCCGGTCACCGACACGTCCTCGGGCACCCGCAGTCCGCGCGCCCGCGCCGCGCGGATCGCGCCGAGCGCCATGATGTCGTTGCCGCCGCAGATCGCCGTGCACCCGGCGTCCAGCAGCTTGGCCGCCGCGGCCTGCCCGCCCTCGACGGTGTACATCGTGTTGACGACCAGCGAGTCGACCTCGTCGGCCGGCAGCCCGGTGTGCGCGGCCATCGCCCGCCGGAACCCCTCGGTCTTGCGGCGCGTCGGCACGTACACGTCCTGCCCGATCGCCAGCCCGATCCGGCGGTGGCCCATTGCGGCCAGATGCCCGACGATCGCCTCCAGCGACGCGACGTCGTCATTGGAGATGAACGGCGCGTCGATGTCGGGCCGGTACCCGTTCACGAGCACGACCGGCAGCGCCTGCTCGATCAGCCGCGCGTACCGGGCCCGGTCCGAGCGGGCGTTGGCGTGCAGCCCGCTGACGAAGATGATCCCCGCGACGCCGCGCTCCAGCAGCATCTCGATGTAGTCGTCCTCGGCGACCCCGTCCGGCGCCTGCGAGCACAGCACCGCCATGTACCCGTGCCGGGCCAGCGCGCTCTCGATGACCTCGGCGAACGCCGGGAAGATCGGGTTGGTCAGCTCCGGGATGATCAGCCCGATCAGCCCGGCCCGCTGCTGGCGCAGCCGGGCCGGCCGCTCGTAGCCGAGCACGTCCAGCGCGGTCAGCACCGCCTGGCGGGTGGACGGGGACACGCCCGGCTTGCCGTTCAGGACCCGGCTCACGGTCGCCTCGCTCACCCCGGCGTGCGCGGCGATGTCCGCCAGGCGTGTCGTCATAGGTCTCAAATCACATTCCTAGGTGCTGCGGTCGCGGCCGCCAGCCGCGCCGCCAGGGGGGTTCAGCCGGATCTCGATGTTGTTGGACATCGCCTCCGGCGCTGGTTCGGCGGTAACGCGGGCCCGTACCGGACGGCCGGTTTCGGCCTCGACGAACGACAGGGGCGGGCGGTCTTCCTGCAGGTACTTGTCGCCCCATTGCATCAGCGACAGGAACACCGGCAGCAGGTCCTCGCCGGCCTGGGTCAGCCGGTACTCGTCGCGGGCCCGGCTCCCCGGCTCCCGGTAAGGAACGGGCTCGACGACACCCGCGACCTTCAGCTGTTTGAGCGCCCGCGACACCGCGGGTGCCGAGGCCCCGATCCGTGCCACGAAGTCGTCGAACCTGGTTGTGCCATAGAAGCATTCGCGAACCACTAGGAACACCGTCTTGGTGCTGAGCAGGTCCAGCACCCGACCCGCCGAGCATCGGTCGCCGATCGCCCACGCATCCCGGTCGCTCAGCCGTTCCTCGAAGTTCATCGCCACCCCGTCAGTGTAACTAACGCTTGCGTTATTCAGCAGGGTGTGATTCGATCTCGCTAACGAGATCGTTAGTCAGGTGGAGGTGCCGTGGTTGCCGTAGCGGGCAAAGTGGTTGTGGTGACCGGAGGCCGACGTGGACTCGGCGCGGCGCTGGTCGACGAGGTGCTGGCGCGCGGGGCCCGAAAGGTGTACTCGACCGCGCGCTCGGCGTACGTCGACGACCGTCCAGAGGTGGTCACCGCCGAGCTGGAGCTCCGCTCGGAGGCGTCGGTCGCCGCACTCGCGGAGGCCGCCGCCGACGCGGAGATCGTGTTCAACAACGCTGGGATCCTGCTGCCTGGCCCGCTGTTGACGGGTGACTTCCAGCGCGCCGTCGTGACCTTCGACGTCAACGTCTTCGGGTCGCTGCGGATGGCGCGGGCGTTCGCGCCGATCCTGGCCGTGAACGGCGGGGGCGCGCTGGTGAACATGCACTCCGTGCTGTCCTGGCTGGCCGGTAGCGGCGCCTACGGGGCGTCCAAGGCGGCGGCGTGGTCCGTCACGAACTCGCTCCGACTCGAACTGGCGGGCCAGAACACCCAGGTCGTCGGCGTACACGCAGGGTTCATCGACACCGAGATGGTCTCCGCCATCGAGCTGCCGAAGGCGACGCCGGCCGAGGTGGCCGCGCGGATCGTCGACGGCCTGGAGGCCGAGGCCACGGAGGTGCTCACCGACGACGCCACGGTCGCCGCCAAGGCGGCGCTGTCCGGCCCTGTGGAGCACCTGGCCTTCTCGGTCTCCCGTTGAACACCCCAACCCAACAATCGAGGAGTGGCGAACCGCCATGCCGTTGTGGACTATTCATCACACACCCGGAATCTTCACCGACGAGGAAAAGCGCCGACTCGCCGCACACATAGCCGACCACTATGAAAAGGTCGGGTTGCCTCGGTTCTATGTGGTCACGGTGTTCCATGAGACCCGGCCCGAGGAGTTCTACGTCGGTGGGGAGCCCACCCCGCTCGGGGTCCGCATCGCCATCGACCACATCGCCCGGCGAAGCCCCGACCGGGAGAGCCGGCGCCGGAACGCCCAGTGGATCAAGGGCATGCTGCAGCCCTACCTCGAACGGCACGCGGGGCTGCACTGGGAGTTCCACGTCGACGAGACCAGCGAAGACCTCTGGATGATCAACGGAATCGCACCGCCCCCCGCGGGCTCCGACGCGGAGAAGCTCTGGGCCGAGAACAACGCGGCGTCCCGCTACTGACCGCGCCGCCGGTATCGTGCCCGGAGTGACGAGCCGCACCGCCATCAGGTCGCTGGTGTGCGCGTGCTTCTGGGGGGCTTTGCGGTCATTGGCCCCTCTCTGTGCCAACAGTGGCGATCAGAGAGGTGCCGATGACCGCAGAGTTGGGATTCCAACGCCGCGCCACGCCGGTCCGAGCGATCACCTAGGTAAGCGCCGTCGCGCTGCATGTGCGCAGAAATGAGTAGTTCTGAGAGACCGGACACTCCCGCCGAAATGTGTCCGATTTGTCCTTGATTTTCGCTCTCGCAACCCCTCGCCTGGCGCAATTCAGAACTGAACGGCCTCACCGGCGCGCGGAAGGCGGGTGCCATTGCCGGGCTGGCTGTGGGGGCGTTTATGGCGGCCGCTTTGGGGGCCGCCTTTACCGTCGGTGTGACGAGGAGGAGCTGTTCGCGGGCGGGTGTCGCCGCTTGGGCGGGTGGCGTGGCCGTGCTGATCGCCACCGCCGTGGTGTGGCCTTCGGTGCCGCGCCTGCGCCGCCGGTTCGCCCATCCCGGGGTGTGGTTGGACGGGACGGTCCTGCGCGCCCGCATGCGCGACGGGCTGCGGAGCTGCGATCTCGCGACCGCGCATGTCGTGATCGACGACGTCCCGCCCCGGCGGGGCCGGCAGTGGAATCCGGCGTTCCAACGGGCGGGGATCGTGACGGTCCCGGGGATCGCGCGCTTCCGGGTCGAAACCGACACGGGACCGATCGACTTCGCGCTGTACGACACTTACCGGCGGGCGGAGGTGTCGCGGGAGGTGCTGAAGGCGCTGGCGGACGCGATCCTTGCCGGTCCGAACCGTTACGGGCAGGCCGGGCAGGACACCGAAGATGCTGTCCGGAAGCTGCGCGAGCGGGCGGTGGCAGCGCTGAAACTCCCGGGGGCAGCCGCAGTGGCTTCGCTGAGCGGCTCGACACGGCGGAAGCCGAGCAGGTGCTGCGATGCTTCACCCACGGCAGCCCAAACACCCCACCTGTCAAGGACTCGAAGAATTCGGCCGCGCCTTGCTCACCATCTTCGCGTGCGACTACCTCCCGGCTCCGGTCTGCGCCGTTGAGCTGTCCCGGAGCCCGGCTGAACTCGCGTCCTTCGAGGCGAATCGATAGTGAAATCTCCTAAGCCGGGGAGTCGACCCGCGAGTCTCCGCTCGGACTCGGCGCGGTGCGCCTCCCGCAGCACCTCCAAGTGGTCACGGCCCCGCTTGTGGATCGCCGCGATCCGCTCGCAGAACATCGTCACCACGTCGTCGCCGGAGATCATGCGCGAGCAGTTGGAGCATCTGATCGAGATGTCAGGGCATGACAACATCACCGATCCAGATCGCTCCGATCGGCTACCAGCGTGATGCCCGGGCCGCCTTCACCATCGCCACGCAGCCCGACCGCAGCGAGGTCGTCTACATCGAGAGCAGCGTCGGTGGCGAGACCAGCGTGGAGCCGAGAGACCTCACGATCGTCAGCGAGATCTTCAGTAGGCTTCAAGCGGAGGCGCTTTCGCCGAAGGCGTCGGTCGAGCTGATGCGGAAGGTTGTGAGAGAGCGATAGACGTGACTGGCGCAAGTCATCGCGCAGCGGTGAGGCCGGAGACAACTGCGTCGAACTGGCCGACCTCGGCGAGACCGTGGGCATCCGCGACAGCAAGAACCCGGCCGGCGCCAAGCTCACCCTGCGCCGCGACGAGTTCGCGAACCTCGTAGCGATCCTGAAGCGCTAACACCCCAAACACCGTCTTGAGGAAGCCCCGGCCCCCGAGAGGAGCGGGGCTTTCGCCGGCGCCGCTGCCCGTACTGGCTGCGCCGCAGGAACCGTTCTCGTCCTGCGAGGACGTCTTCGAGGCGCTGCGGAAGCTCGGCGAGCTGCGGGACGCAGGCATCGTCACTCCCGAGGAATTCGAGCCAAGAAGGCCGAGATCCTCGCCCGGATATGATCAAGCCCTGCCCGGGAGCGCGAAGCGCGCCGTGGACAGCGAGCGGTGGCCTCAGCGCGTGATCGGCGGAACCTGGGCCAGCGGGATTTGCCCCGCCCATCGTGGCTCTTCGCTGCTGCTCGGAAACTCGACTTAGAGGATGTCTCATGTGGGCCGTTTGGTGAGCTTCTTGTAGCAGGTGATGGCGGCTGCGAGGACGAGGAAGGCGTTGAACAGGTGGCCGTGGCGTTCGTAGCGGATGGTCAGGCGCCGGTAGCCGAGCAGCCAGGCCAGCGTCCGTTCGATCACCCAGCGGTGTTGGCCCAGGCGTTCACCGGACTCGATGCCGGGCCGGGCGATGCGCGGCACGATTCTGCGTCGCCGCAGCCAGGTGCGGTGCTCGGCGGAGTGGTACGCCTTGTCGGCACGCATCTTCACTGGCCGTCGCCGACGTGGGCCACGGCGCGATCGGATCGCCGGCAACGCCATCAGCAGCGGCTTGAGCGCCTGACTGTCGTGAACGTTGGCCGCCGACACCGCGACCACCAACGGCAACCCGGCGGCATCGGACAGCACGTGGAGTTTGCTGCCCTTCTTGCCCCGATCGACCGGATTGGCGCCGGTCAGCGTGCCCCCCTTTTCGCGCGGACAACCGCGGCGTCCACGATCGCCGACGCCCAGTCCACCTGACCCCGGGCACCCAACTCGTCCAGCACCGCGCGATGCAGCCGCGGCCACAGCCCCGCCCGCGTCCAGGTGCTGAACCGGCGATGCGCGGTCGGCACACTGACGCCGAACTCCGCAGGCAGATGCCGCCACGCACACCCGCTGGTCAGCACGTACACGATCGCGGTGAACACCGCCCGATCGCTCACCGCCGCCGTCCCACCGCCCTGCCGCCGCGGTCTGAACGCCGGGATCAGCGGCTCGGCAAGCTCCCACAACTCATCCGGCACCAGCCGCAACGCAAGATCCGACGACACGATCCCGCATCATCCCTCAGGGCAGACCCAACCCACGTGAGACACGCTCTTACCCAGACACTTTGGAGCAACACGGTCACCCTGCAATGCCAGTAACGGATCATCCGGCCGCCGGCCCCGGCGACGTCCGAGCACGGCTCGGCGTCAAGGCGGGAGAGGGCGAGATGCTCGCGACGGACGGGACCGAGGCGAAAAGCTTGTATCCGGCATCCATCCAGGCAGTCCCCGACCCGTTCACCTGGGGTGGAGCATCGCTCGCCGGTCTTGGCGCAGAAGGTGGCGTTCGACATATGGTTGGTTCTGAATGTCTTACCAAATGACACATGGACATCGAGCTTGTGCTCAGTCGTCCACATGCATCGCGGCTCCTCGGCCCGAACGCGGACGACCTGATGGGAGCGGATCCCCCGGCTCAAGCTATCCCACGACGATCAGCAGACACACGCTCACGCGCTTTGCCCGGGCGCCTCGCGTCGCCTGGTCATCACGTACGACGGTGAGAGCCTCGACCTGCAACGCCTCCTCACCCAGCAGAGCGACCGCCTCGCCATCGTGATCATGTCAACCGAGACCAAGGCTTCTGCCTGGATCTCGGCCAACGGCACGGTCACGTCATGTTCCGGCTCGCCGCCCCTTCGCTCTGCACATCAGAGACCCGCCGGCGATGCCCTCCTGCGCTGCGACGCGCGAACGGCGCCTAACCCGGGTTAATGAGTGATGGTGGTCAGGTGAGCGGAGGCGCTGGTGGTGTGAGCGTATGTCGGCGGCGTGGCCAGATAGCCCCAGGGCGGTGTGATGAGCGTCATCGGTCGTGAATGGCAGGAACGGGTCCGGACGCAGGCTGCGCAGTGGTTCGGCGGTGATCACGCCGTTCAGGTGGAAAGAGCAAGTGTGGCCGCGAGTGGAACCACCGCGGCGGGCCTTGGGCGCCTGGATCTGTTTCCTCGGCTGACCGGCGTGGCCGCGACACGCCCGACGATTACCAAGGAATGGGCCGACACTGCCTACCGCACCAAGGCCATCGACCATGCCGCCACCCTGGGATCGATTTGGAACCCATCCGCCGCGACTCCGCCACCAAGGGTTTGCCCCGCTACGGCACTCTGGATGGTGGAGCGCACGTTCGGCTGGCTGATGCTGCACCGCCGCCTGGCACGCGACTGCGAGACCTGCCGACCCGATCCGAAGCCATGATCCACTTCGCCATGTTCGACCTGATGAGCCGTCGCCTCACCGGCGTGGCCACTGTCACCTGGCGGGGCACTTGACCCCTTGCCGACAAGGCAGAGCCGTACGGCGCCCGGCTGGGCTGTCACAACCACCGGTGAGAGCTGGAAGCCCGGCTGGACGATCCGCTCCGGCGAGACAGGCTCCGAGGAATCATGTGGAGGGAGCTGCTGGGGGACGGGCACACTTGTTCGGTGTCGAACATCTTCACGGACTTCGCGCGAGTGTATGCACGGGCTGACAGCCGGATAGACGAGGTCGAGGCACAGTGGATCGCCTGGATGCTGCTTGGTCCCCGCGGGTCCTATCACGTCCCGGTCTGTATCCGACGCGGGCCACAAGGACGCTATGTCGACGTCCAGTACGGGTCTGGCAAGGGCAATGGCCTGGTGGAGTTCTGTGAGAACCATGTCGGATGGGCCTACAGCGCGATCTGGGTGCGGCGCTTCGACGAGGGCGGTTCCCAGGATGTGATCTGGCACGACGTCGACGGGCCGAGCCGGTTCTGCCGGTACGGCTTCGACGAGGTCCGCGTGACCACCGCGGACGGGCGGCCGCCGAGGGCGCCGGAAGCGTCGTGGCGGCGGCACCCTGATGGCACCTGGCGAGTGCGGGTCGCTGGCAGTTACCGGACCGGCAACAACCGTTCGCCCCGCGTCGGGCCCGGGCCCAGCGCCACGCCCACCACGGTTCTGCCGTCCCCGGACCCTGCGGACCTGCCTCTGCTCACGCCGACCACCCCGAGCATCGACGGCGAGGAACTGACGAGTATCCACCCGTCCTGGCTCGCCTCTCTGACCCACGACGATTCGACCGCCACGCTGATCGAGTATCGCTGGCGGGGTCGGGTCGTGCATTGGGCGTCGTTCCAGCCGGACGAGGCGTGCCTCGATCCGGACCCGGACTGGCGGCACCGGTCCGCCGACGACTGGGACAACTGTCTCGACGCGGAATTCCTCCGTCTCACCGGAGCGGCCGACCTGCTCGCTCCAGAGGAGGTGTACGAGCGCGATCGGAGAGACTGGGAAACGGACTCCTGGTATCACAGATTCACCTAGCCGACCTTGCGGGTCGGCCGGGAAATGGCATGGGGCCTGCCTCCTTCGGTTCTCCCAAATCGACGGCTACGGCGACTGCGGCGCCCACGCGTCCATGCGATCTTGAGCGACAGTCCCACTTGTTCGTGATTGTCTGATCCTGTTGTCAGCGGATCGTGCGCGGGGGTGGTGGGGCGGAGCCGGGGCTGCGGATCGCCGGCCGGTACCGGCTGGAACGGACGCTGGGCGGCGGAGGCTTCGGGCAGGTGTGGCAGGCGGTCGATCTGCTGCGGGACCGCGACGTCGCGGTCAAGTTCCTGCACCGGGACGTCGCCGCGAGCGGCCCGGTCTGGTTGAGCAAGTTCCGGCAGGAAGCGAAGATCGCGGTTCGGTTGAACCATCGCAACATCACCGCGGTCGACGACTTCGGCGAGCACGAGGGCCAGTGGTACCTGGTCATGGAGTTCCTGCGCGGCAAGGACCTGGCCGAGGAGATGGCAGGGCATCCACACGGGCTTCCCGTGCCGCGGGCGGTGACGCTGGCCGCGCGGATCGCGGAAGGGCTGGCCGCGGCCCATGAGCACGGCGTCGTGCACCGGGACCTCAAGCCGGCGAACCTGATGCTCCTGGACGGGGACCAGGTCAAGATCTGCGACTTCGGCATCGCTCATATCGCCGAGGCGTCGGCGACGCACACCCTCCATGGCCGGAAGGCGGGTACTCCGGCGTACATGGCTCCCGAGCAGTGGCGCGGGGACCCGGTAGACGACCGCACGGACCTGTACGCCCTCGGCGGGATCCTGTACGTCCTGCTGACGGGGCACCCGGTCTTCCGGGGCCCGTCGGTCGACGCGTTCATGGGGCAGCATCTCAATGCGGAGCCGGCGGCGCCGAGCACGGACCGACCGGAGATCCCCGAAGCCCTGGACCGCCTCGTCCTGGATCTGCTGGCCAAAGAGCCCGGCCAGCGTCCCGGTTCCGCGGAAGAGGTGCTCGCCCGTCTGCGCGGCTCCGAAGACGCGGGCGTGCCTCCTGCGCGTCCGGACGTGCCGCTGCGGCCCGTCCCACGGCGTGGCGATCCGCCCGGGGAACGCGGTTCACCTTTAGAACCCGACACCGCTGCACGCATCTCGTCGGCCCCGCTGATACCGCGGCGCACCCTCGTCATCGCAGCCGCCGTCGCGGCGGCGGTGGTAGTGGTCCCCTTCGTCGTCATCGGAGGCAACGATGGGAGCGAGGACCGGCGCTTCCGTGTTCGCTTCACCCTCAGCGGACACGACAAGTTCGTCTCCTCGGTGGCGTTCAGTCCGGACGGTTCCAGGATCGTCACCGCGGGCTCGGACGACACCGTGAAGGTATGGAGCGCCGGGACCGGCGCGCTCATCACCACCCTGACCGACCACGAGTACGGGGGCGGAACCCTGGCGTTCAGCCCGGACGGCTCCAGGCTCGTGACCGCGGGCTCGGAGAGGCCGAAGCTGTGGAACTTCAGGACCGGTGCTCTCATCTCCACGATCAATGATCCTTCCGGCGTGAACTGGAAGGTGAGGTTCAACCCGGCCAGCTCATTATTGGTCACCGTTCCTGGTGTTCCGGTGTGGACCGCGAAGCTGTGGACCGCCAAGACCGGTGCACTCGTCAAAACGCTCGCCGGTCATCGCGACTACGTCAGCGACGCGGTGTTCAGCCCGGATGGCTCCATGCTCGTCACCACCAGCGGGGACCACACCGCGAAGATGTGGAACGCCAGGACCGGTGCCCTCATCACCACGCTCACAGGACACAAGGACACGGTCAGCGCGGCGGCGTTCAGTCCAGACGGTTCCAGGCTGGCCACCAGCAGCTGGGACAAGACGATAAAGGTGTGGAACGCCAGGACCGGTGTCCTTGTCACCACCCTCACCGAGAGCAAGGGATCGGTCAGCGAGGTCGTGTTCAGCCCGGACGGCCGGACCCTTGCCACCGATGACCGGAACACCGTGCGGATCTGGAACGCCAGAACCGGTTCCCGGATTTCCAGTTTCGACGGCAAACGAAAGCTGGTTCCCTTCATAGGGACTCCGCACTATGTCAGTGAGCTGACCTTCAGTCCGGACGGTTCGCTCCTGGCCGCTGCGAGCGCGGATATCGTCATGATCCTTGAGAGGACGGATTAGGACCGCGCTTACGCGGGCCCGCCGACCGACGTCGCCGGGGCCGGCCGCCGGGTCACCACCTCCTGCGACGGTGCCGCCAGGCATCACCGTCGTCAGGTCTGACGGAGCGGACATGGATCTCAGCGCCTCCAAAGGTGCCGTCGACCTGGAGACGCACTGTCTCCCTCGGGCCCACCGCTTGAGGCGTTCGTGAGCTGAGGCGTTCTCGTTCGGGGTTCCGGCCCGGGAGTTCACAAGGCCGTTAAGACGCGGCGGACCGGCGGGGTGCACGGGGGGTGCAGCGCGCGATGGTGTGCGGACGGCCGGGGTCGTCAGGGCCGCTCGCGGGGGAGGAGGTGGGCTAGGCGTTCGGCGTCCTGGCTGCCGGGTTCGGCGTAGTAGACGACGAGCTTCTGCTCTGGTGCCTCGGCGGTGTGCAGCACTGTATGGGTGAGCGTCATGCGGCCGGTGGCCGGGTGGTGCAGCACCTTTGTTCCGCTGTTGCGGGTCTTGACGTCGTGGCGGGACCACCATTGCCTGAACTCCGGCGAGGCGTTGCGGAGGTGGGAGATGAGCTCCACGAACGCGGGGTCCTCGACATACCGTCCTGCTGCCGCACGGAACCGCGCGAGCAGGGCCTGCGCCTCGCCCGTCCAGTCGACGAGCCGCTCGCGGGCGGCCGGGTCGGTGAACATGTAGAGCAGGATGTTGCGTTCGCCGGGCGGGCGGGCGAACCAGTCGGTGAACAGTGCCCGGCCGGGACGGTTGGCGGCCAGTACGTCCCAGCGCCGGCCGGTCACGTACGCGGGGTTCGGTTCCAGAAGCGCGAGCAGCGAAGCCAGCGCCGGGTCCACCGTCTCGACCTCCGGTACGGCGAGCGGCGGGTGCTCGCCATGGGCCAGCAGGAAGAGATGGGTGCGCTCACCGGCGTCGAGCTGGAGTGAGCGGGCAAGGGCCTCCAGGACCTGGACGGACGCCCGGACGTCGCGGCCCTGCTCCAAGAACGTGTACCAGGTGGGTGAGACGCCCGCGAGGACGGCGACCTCCTCGCGGCGGAGTCCCGGCGTGCGGCGGCGCCCGCCGGGCGGTAGCCCGGCGGCCTGCGGGGAGAGACGCTCCCGTCGGCCTCGCAGGAAGCCGGCCAGCTCTCGGCGGCGTTCCGGAGAGTTCGGCATGGCGTGATCACCCTAGCCTGGTACTTGTTGTACCGCTATGAGCGGAATCTGGATGGCGCGGGGCGGCGGGACGAGGCTGATCCCATGACCTCTCGAACGCTCCTCCGGTCGCCGGCCCGCCGGGACGCGGAGAGCGATGGCGCCCGGCGGTGGCTCGCTCTCGTCGTGGTGCTCACCGGTGTGTTCATGCCGATCCTCGACTTCTTCATCGTCAACGTCGCCATCCCGTCGATCGAGACGGATCTGCACGCGACGAGCGGGCAGACCGAGCTGATCGTCGGCGGGTACGCGGTGCCCTACGCCGCGCTACTGATCATCGGCGGGCGGCTCGGTGACCGGTTGGGGCGGCGCCGCGCATTCGCCCTCGGCATGGCTGGCTTCACCGCGGCCTCCCTGCTGTGCGGGATCGCGCCCACGGCCAACGCCCTCGTGCTCGCCCGAGCGGCCCAGGGCGCCGCCGCGGCCCTCCTGTTCCCGCAGGTCCTCACGCTGATCCAGCACATGTTCGGCGAGCGGGAACGGCCGCGCGCGATGACCTTCTACGGGTTGGCGCTGGGCTTGGCGGCCGCGTTCGGGCAACTGCTCGGCGGCGGCCTCATCAGCGCGGACCTCGCCGGTCTGGGCTGGCGCTGGTGCTTCCTCATCAACATCTTCGTCGGTGTCATCGCGCTCGCCGCGGTGCGTCCCCTCGTGCCGTTCGCGGCTCCGATCGGGAGCCGCTTGGACGTCACCGGTGGTGCGCTCTCCTTCACCGGCTTCGTCTTGCTGATCCTTCCCCTGACCGAGGGGCGGGTGCAGGGCTGGCCCGCTTGGTCGTACGCGAGCCTCGTGGCGGCGGCCCTCGTCCTCGGCGCGTTCGGCCGGCACCAGCACCGGACGGCGCGCAAGGGCGGCGATCCGCTGGTGCCGCCGAGCCTGTTCGCCGACCGCGCGTTCCGGGCGGGCCTGCTCACGGTCTTCGCCTTCTACACCGGGATGAGCTCGTTCTTCTTCGTGCTCGCGTTGCAGCTCCAGGCCGTCCAAGGGCTGTCCCCGGTGCAGTCGGGCCTCCAGGTCACCCCGCTGGCACTGGGCTTCTTCGCCACCTCGCTCTTGGCCCGGCCGCTGCTGGCCCGGTTCGGAGACCGCTCCCTGATCGCCGGCGCCGTGCTACTGCTCGCCGCCTACGCGGGGGAGTACGCCCTCGTCCCGGACCGGCTCGCGCTCAGCGTGCTGCTCACCGTCAACGGCCTCGGGCAGGGCATGGTCATGGCGCCGCTGATCGGCCGAGTCCTGGCCGGCGTGGCCTCACACCACGCGGGCGCGGCCAGCGGCGTGCTCGCCACCTGCCAGCAACTCGCCGGGGCGCTCGGTATCGCGATCATCGGCATCGTGTACTTCGACTCCGCCGACCACGGCTTCCAGGCCGGGCTGATCTACCTGTCGATCACCGTGCTCGCCACCATCAGCGGCCTCGTACTCATCGGCCGCTCCCGCCTGGAAGCGTGACATCGTCTGCGAGCCGTCAGAGGTCGCCAAAGCCCGGCCATCGACCGGGTTCCCAGCCAGCAGGGCGACGATGGCCGCGGCGATCAAGACGACGCCGAGTGACGGCCGGGGACGCCCGTGCAAGAAGCGGACCAGCACGCCGACCCCGATCGTCTACGGCGGCCATCACCGGGTGTCCGCCAGACCCATGCCGGACACCCGGCCGAAACCGCTCGACCAGCACAGCGGGGAGGCGGCCGCCGCCGCGAGCAGTGCTTCACCGCTTGCAACGGCTCTCGCGGGGTGAACGCACGGCTGCACAAAAGCAACGCCAGCGGCCGTCCACACATCGCGCGCGACCCGTGGCGGGTGTCAGCGGTCGTGCCGGGGATCGAGGGCCAGCTCGGACAGGTTCATGGCCAGCTTGCGGTGGACGGCGGGAATCCAGTCCAGGGCGCGCAGGGCGGTGTTGCGCCCGGCGCGCAGCACGGGGTTGTCCACGGTCGCGACGCGGGTCATCTTGTCGGTGAAGGACACGACCTCCTCGGCGACGGGCAGGCGCTCGGTCTCGTAGGCGTCGAGGACGATCTCGTCGGCGCCGTCGCGAATCACCGCGACGAGCTTGGACGCCAGGTTCAAAGCGTCCTGCAAGCCGGTGTTCATGCCCTGCCCGCCGGCCGGGCTGTGGACGTGGGCGGCGTCGCCGGCGAGGAACATCCGGCCGGCGCGGTAACGCTCGGCCACACGGTGGTGCACCCGGAAGCGGGAACTCCACACGATTTCGTCGACGGTGGCCGGGCGCGCCTGGGGGCCGCGGGTATTCAGCAGGCCCTGGACGTGTGAGTGGCCGGGCGCCGGGGGAGCCTCGTCCACCGTGGCGACGATCCGATGGCGGCCACCGGGCAGGGGCGCGAGGACGGTGACGCCCTCCGGGGAGAAGTAGAGCCGGATCTCGGCGTCCGGCACGTCCCCGCTCAGGTACGCGTCGGCGAGGACGAACGACTGCGGGTAGGTGTCGCCCCGGAAGGCGATGCCCGCCTGGTCTCGCACCAGGCTGTGCATCCCGTCGGCGCCGACGGCGTACCGTGCGCGGATCCGCTCGCCGGTGGCCATGGTGGCGGTGACGCCGTCGGCGTCCTGGGAGAGCGCGGTGAGTTCGCAGGGGCGCGTCACCCGGCCACCGGCGCCGACCAGCCGCTCGAGGAGGATCCGCTCGGTGACGTCCTGCGGGATCAGCAGCGCGAACGGGTACTCGGTGGGCAGATCACCGAAGTCAACATGCAGAAGGACCCGGTCCCGCTCACGGATCGTCGCGTGCGGGACGACGATGCCGCGTGCCACCAGCTTCTCGGTGACGTCGAGCTCGGTGAGCACTTCGAGGGTGCGGGCGTGCACGACCGCCGCCCGCGAGGTGTTCGCGCCCTCGGCCTGCCTGTCGATCAGCATCGTGGACACGCCCTTGGCGGCGAGCGAAGCGGTGAGCGCCAGGCCGACCGGGCCGGCGCCGACGACGAGCACGTCGGTGTGCGTGGGAAGGTTCATGGCGCCGACGCTACGGACGGCCGGGTGCCTGCCGCGTCCGTCGAATGACGGTAGTCGCCGCCGCCGTCATGACGATCGCTTAGGTCGACACATATCTGGCCAGCTCGGCGCGCGAGGAGATTCCCAGCTTCGGAAAGGCCTTGTACAGGTGGTAGGCGACCGTGCGAGCGGAAAGGAACAGCCGGGCACCGATCTCCCGGTTGGTGGCTCCGGTCGCGGCGAGCCGGACCACCTGCAGCTCCTGCGGGGTCAGCGCCGCGAGCGGATCGCGGGCACGGTCGCCGGCCGGCGATTCCGGCAGCGAGATCCCGCTCGCGCGCAGCTCCGCGGCCGCCCGCCTAGACCAGGCGGACGCGCCCAGCCGGTCGAATGCGGCCATGGCGGAGCGCAGCTGTGCCCGCGCGTCGGCCCGCCGGTTGTGGCGGCGCAGCCACTCTCCGTAGACCAGCTCCGTACGCGCCTGCTCGAAGGGCTGGTCACCGCGCCGGTGCAGTTCAAGCGCCTGCTCGTACAGGTCCGCGGCGTCACCTTCGGTCAGCATGGCCTGGCACCTGGCCGACACCGCCCGGGCCCATGGCTGCCCGATCGCCTCCGCCCACCGAGCGAGCCGCGCCGCCACCGGCCGCGCCCGCTCCGGGTCGCCGGCCCGGACGGCGGCCTCCACATAGTCCGGATGCGTGTAGCGCCAGAGCCACACATCCCGGGCGGGCCCGGTCATCGCCTTGTCGAACCGGTCGAGCACCCGGTCGTGGCGGCCCAGCGCGGAGTCCAGGGCGATGAGCGCGCAGGTCGCCCACGCGTACCCGGTGATCCAGGCATCGTCCGCCGCCAGCACCTCCTCCGCGAGGGCCCGGCACCGCTCCTCGTCACCGGCGACTCCCGCGAGCCACGCGTCCACCCCGGACAGGTAGTGCGTCCAGTGCGGCTGCTCCACGTCGTCGGCGAGCCGGCGTCCCTCCGACGCGGTGGACCGGGCGGACGGGTGCCGCCCGGTCGCGAGCTCGGCGATCGCGAGCATCCCCATGGCCTGGGGCATGCGGCCGATGCGTCCCGCCGCACGGCAGGCGTCCACCAGACGGAGCGCGTCCCGGTACATGCCGTCCACATCGCCGCGTCCGAAGCCCAGGTAGACCGAGAGCACGCGGAGATCGAACGGGAGGTCCTCCTCCTGACCCAGGCTGTAGGGGGCGATGGTGGCGGCCACCTGGTCGCCCTCCAGCATCAGCCGGACGTCCCGCGCGATCGCGTGCACCGCGCCGAGGGGGCCCGGCAGCTCAGGGGCGAGGTCCTCGATGCGGCGGGCCAGCGCCAGGCGGTCCGGGTGCGGGCGGCCGGCCCACACGTAGACGGCCGCCCAGCCCAGCATGGTCAGCCTCGTCACCTCGTCCGCGGCCGTGAACGTCTCGACCCCCTCGCAGAGCAGGCGAGCGGCGTCCAGGGGCCGCCCGGACTCGAAGGCGAGCGCGGCCCGCACCCGCGCGAGCTCCGCGACGACGCGGGGCTCGTCCGGCGGCCGTCCGGTGGCGGCGCGCGCGGTCAGCTCCTCCGCCCGTCCGGGCAGGCCCGCCTCCAGAGCGGCGCCCGCCGCGGCGACCCACCGGCGAAGGGCCGCCTCGGGCGCGGGCGACAGTTCGGCGGCCCGCTCGTACGCGGCGGCCACCGCGACCTGGCCACCGCGGCGGCGACCGCGCACCGCGGCCCGCTCCAGGGCGGCGGCGACCGCCTCGTCGGGCGCGGTGGCCACCGCGGCGAGATGCCAGGCCCGCCGGTCGTCGTCCACGGTCCCGGCGAGGGCCCTGTGGGCGGCCACCCGCTCGGCAACGTCGCAGGCGAGCCGCGTGGCGGTCCGCACCAGCGGGTGGCGGAACTCGACGCCGGTCGAGGCGACCCGGACCAGCCCGGCGTGTTCGGCCGCCGCGAGGTCGGTCAGCTCGGCTCCGAGCGCCGCGGCCGCACCCGCGACCGTCTCGATCTTCCCGGTGCCCTCCAGCGCCGCCACCAGCAGGCACAGACGCGACACCGCCGGCAACTCCCGGATGCGCTCACGGAACGCCGACAGCACCCGTCCCAGCGGCGGTTCGGTCACGCCGGCCGCGAACCCGGGCGAGGGCAGGGCCCCGGCGCGCTGCTCCGGCGTGAGCAGGCGCGGGAGCTCGACCAAGGCCAGCGGATTACCGTCCGCCTCGGCCACGACCTGGTCGCGCACCCACGGCGCCAGCGTCGTGGTGGAATCGGCGAGCGCTCGCGCCGCCCGGCCGTCCAGTCCCGCCAGCCGCAGCTCGGGCACCCCGGGCGCGGGGAAGACGCCGGCGTCCGCCCGGGTGGCGAAGATCGTGGTCACCGGTTCGGAACGCAGGCGCCGGACCGCGAACAGCAGCGCGTCCGCCGACTCCCGGTCCAGCCAGTGCGCGTCATCGACCAGGCACAGCAGGGGCTCCTCCGCCGCGAGCTCGGTGAGCAGGCTCAACGCGGCCAGGCCGACCAGGAACCGGTCCCCCGGCGCGTCGGCTCCCAGTCCCAGCGCGCCCAGCAGCGCCTCCCCCTGCCGCCGGGGGACGCGCCCGACCTCGTCGAGGACCGGGCCCAGCAGGACGTGCAGCGCGGCGAAGGGCAGTTCGGTCTCCGACTCGACCCCGGTCACCCGCAGCACCCGGCCCCGCGCGGCGGCCTCGGCATACTCCAGCAGCGCCGATTTCCCGAGGCCTGCCTCACCGCGCACGACGAGAGATCCCGGAACACCCTGCGCGGCCCGTTCCAGCAATCGATCGACCACATCCTGCTCGGCTTCGCGGCCGTATAACATCGCGCCCCGCCCTGACGTCCCCATCCCACCGACTGCGGGAAGCGTACGCGTTCGCCGGCTCACCGCGCAGGTGAGGAGCGTGCGGCCGTCCTCCAGGGACGCGCTGCTGCGGCTTCCGCTCCGTGCGTGACGATGAGATCTTTCGCTCCGGCGCCCGTGAAAGAAGGGCTCGGCATTCGCCGGCCCCTTCTAGCCGGAGCGATAGTTGATTTCGCGTGTGCTGGTCGTCAGGCCAGCACAAGCTCCTGCACGGTCAGCACCGTAGCCGCGAGTGCCTTGACAGCGTCACGGATGCAGCCCTCGTCGGGGTTGTAGTCCGCAAAGCACAGGTCGGTCGTTCGGGACGAGCCCAGGGCGCTCGCACCCATCCAGATGTAGACCCCAGGGATCTCCAACTGGTAGTAGCCGAACCTGTCCCCGCCAAGGTTCGAGACATTTGGACGACTGTGCTCTCGCCGAGCATGAACATGGCCGCGTGCTCGAACATCTGCACGCTCTCCGGACCCTTTATTGATGCCGGCAGACCGCCCCTACACACCCCATTTCCGCCTAGGCATTGAACTCGCTGGCGACTGCCTCCACCAGGCGCTTGACCAGCTCGGTCGCCCGATCCCGCGCCTGGTTGTCCTGACAGCGGACGATCCCTGCCAGAATTTCATCGGACGGGATCTCGTTGGGCGCCTCGCCACAGCGGACCTTCCCCCAGACAGCCCCGCACGAGGTCGACCAACCACGAAAGCGCCATCGGAACCTCGACCGCGATGCCGGGGTGAGCACCAAGTCGGTGGTGCTCTGCGGTCGAGAGGTGCGCCCGCCCGGCCCGGTGACCTTCACCCAGACCATGCCCGCCACCGAGGTGACGGGCGCAGGTCCCGAACTGACCGACCGGGAGATGCGGCCAGCAGCGGACTGCGATCCACCCCTGCTCGATCACGCCAAAGGCTTCACTCGGAAGGGGAGCCCCCAGGCGGGCTCGAAGATGAACTGGACCCGGCCGGGCAACAGCCCGGTTCTGTCCAGCCCGGCCAGGAACAGGCCGGTTCCGAGCATGACCGTGGTGTGAGCGCCGTGTCCACAGGCGTAGGCGACGCCGTCCACCTCCCATCCGCACTCGACGTCGTTCTATTTCTGGACGGGCAGGGCGTCGATGCCAGCCCGCAGAGCGATCACCTGGGCGTCGCTCTTGACGTCGAACTCGCAGGTCAAGCCTGTTCCGTCGCGCAACTTGCGCGGCTTCAGGGCAGCCGCGTCCAGCCCGGGGCACCCCCGGTATTTCAGGGGAGGGCGAACGTGCCGCACCGGTGATGGCCGCGCGGCGGACCCTGCCGATCAGGATCTTGACGCATGCCGGTGACCGGCCCCGGTAGCGCATCCGAGGCTGTTGCGGGGACGGAGATCATCAGGACGGTCCTGGTTCGTCGCCTTCGATGCGGCATCCCGCGAAAACAAACCAGGAGGATCACGTGCACGAAAACATGGGCACGGGCGAAGTCTGCGCGCTGGACGACGACGCAGCAGGCGGAGCCTCCCAGTCGGAGAAGGGGACCCCGCCGGGCGTTCCGCCTGGTCACGAAAACGCATGGGGTGAATCTGATCATTCTGTGGGGGACTTGTGCGGTCGTTCTCCCGCTGCGGAGTCGATCAGTTGCGCTCGCCTTCTCGCCGTGTCCGCCGCGCTCCTGCTCACGCTGACCGCGTGCGAGGGCAAGGCGCCCTCCCATACGGCTCCCGCTCCCAGCGCCCATCCCGCGTCCGCCTCGGCCGTTCCGGCGACGAGCCCCGCGTCCACCGCCCCGCCCGCCTCATCCAGCTCGGAACCGGCCGGTTCCGCGACGAGGCCGGCCGCCCCGCACCCGAAGCCCGCCTCCCCGAGTCCGAAGCCGGTCGGTCCGCACACCGTGTGCGGTGAGGTCAAGGCGGCCAACGGCGAACTGCTCGCCGCCGCCGTCCAGACCGGCCGGACGACCTGCGCGACGGTCCTCAGGGTGCTCCGCGCCTACTACCGGCCGAGCACGCCCAAGCAGGGCCCCGCGGACGTGGCCACCGTGGACGGGTGGAAATGCGCTTCGAACTCCTCCACCGAGTCCGCCCGGACCGGACGGGCGGCCTCCTGCCGCAACGGCCCGACAACCATTGTCGCCGACATCATCCCTTAGACGTCGTCTCATCTGGTGAGGTGGCGGTAGCAGATGAGGCCGGCGGCGATGCCAACGAAGGCAAGGAAGTGCTCGGCCTTGCGCTCATAGCGGCGGTGCAGCCGACGGCAACGGGGCCGCGGTCGACAGGATTCGGGCCCGTCAGCTCCCCCTTTTGACGGCGCGGACGCTGACCGAGTCGATCGCGCACCGCGACCAGTCCAGCTCACCGGCCGCGCCGAGTTCGTCCAGCAGGATCCGGTGGAGCTTGGCCCGCACCCGCGCGGCGCTCCATTCGGTGAACCGGCGGTGCACCGTCTGCCAAGACGCGTCGAAGGTGGGCGGGATCTGCCGCCAGGTGCAGCCGGTGGTGGCCACGAACACGATCGCCGCCAGGATGCTGCGGTCGTCGGCACGCCGACGTCCACCGCCCTGCGGCCGCGTCGGCGCTGGTGGGACCACCCGCTGGAACAACTCCCACAACTCGTCCGGCACCAGCCGTTCCTCAAAGCTCGCCACGGCCAGTCCAACGAATCACCACCAATCAAGACACGGTCTTAGTGCGGAGTAACCCTTTTGTGGGTGGAGTGGGATGAGATGTGGTTTGATGACCTACCGGACGTAAGGAGGTCAGGTGCGGGCGTCGCTACAAACAGCAGATGTCGTTGCTGACGAGCGCGTAAGGACCGCGCGCATCGGTGAAATCGACGCCATTCGAGGCATATCTTTGCTCGGGATAACCATCGTTAACACGATAGGCGTCACGAACATGCCCGTTCCGACTGGAGAGCATCAGCACGGGGCTGGGTACTGGATATACGAGACGCTGCTCCATCAGCGCTTCTTTCCGATATTTTCACTTCTATTCGGTCTGAGCTTCGGCATAATCTTGCGGAACGCCAGACAGAAAAAGCAGTATCCGCGGGTCATGCTATTTTCCCGGCTGCTCCTCCTCTTGCCGTTCGGTCTAGCGCATCAGGTTCTGCAGCCGAACGAGATACTCCGGATGTACAGCGTGATCGGGATCTTCGTCATGCTGCCCCTTTCCTTCTTGCCCGCGAGTGGCGTGCTGGCGCTCGGGATCGCCGGAACGGAGGCGGCCGTGGCCCTTCGGGGCGGTGCCCTGCTAATTCCAGGGCTCTTACTGGTCGGCCTGGCAATGGAAAGTAAGATCGACTGGCTGTTGAAATTGCCGACGAAGCACATCTTCCTGGGGCTCGGAATATGCGGGACGACAGCCGGTGCGCTGGATGTCTGGCAATGGAGCTCCGGAGTCTCGGAGTACTCGGTGCTAGCGGCAGGTGCAGGGGTTGCGACCGCGGTCAGTTACATGATCGCCGTGGTGCTCGTGATGCGGACCCGTATCCGGCGGGTTGCGATCAAGATCGCGCTGGTGGGAAGGATGGGACTAACGAACTATCTCGGCGCCTCGGTGCTGATAGTGGTGATCAACAGGTATGTGCAACTGGAAGCGGTGCCCGCATATGGCAAAGCCTTTGCTGTGGGCTGCTGTGTGTTTCTGATTGAAGCCGCGCTCAGTTGGATCTGGCTGCATTATGCTCGATATGGCCCACTGGAATGGATCTGGCGAGCTTTGACGTGGGAAAAGCTGATCCCTAATCGGCGTCTCTCGATCGTAGGTCCGACCAGCGAGAACATCGGCTAAGAGGTCGTGACGGAATCAGCGGGCGAGGTGTCGCCAAGAGATGATGGTTGCGGCGAGGGTCATGAAGGCTTCGTTGATGTCGTGGCGGATCTATCGGCGGATGCGAAAGCGGCGTAACCAGTGCAGCAGACCGATGGTCCGCTCGACGACGTAGTGGTGGACGCCCATGCGGGCCTCCCTGGATGTGGCCCTCGCCAAGCCGGGCCAGGTACCCGAGGGCCACAGCCACGCTGACCGCTCGGATGGGCGCCGAACTCGACTAGGGCCTGTTTCGAAGTGATATGAGCGGCGGCGTGTCATGTGCCGGACGCAGTGAGGTCTCCGGTAGTGCGTTCATCGACCAAGAAGAACAACACCGGAGACCTCGTGGCCACCCTAGCGGTGACGAGGCGGTTCGATCTGACCGATGAGCAATGGGCGCGGCTGGAACCGCTGCTGCCCGCGCCCAGACGCTCGGGCCCACCCTCGGAATGGACCAAGCGACAGCTCATCGACGGTATCCGATGGCGGGTGCGTGTCGGTGCGCCGTGGCGGGACGTGCCTGCCTGCTAGGGCTCCTGGCAAGCGGTGTACTCGCTGTTCCGCCGCTGGCAACGCGACGGCACTTGGGCGACCATCCTGGCCGGGCTGCAAGCACGGGCCGAGGCTGCCGGGCTGATGGGCGGCAGGCCGGTGTGGACTCCACCGTCCTGCGCGCCCATCAGCACTCGGCCGGAGGCCGCCGGCTCGGCGACAAGCAGGCCGAACCGCCCGGCGGAAGAACACCCGAGCCCGACGATCACGCTTTGGGACGTTCGCAGGGCGGGTTGTCGACCAAGCTGCACCTAGCCTGCGGCCAAAGCCGTTGTCGCTGGTGGTCACCGCCGGGCAGCGGGGCGACGCTCCCCAGTTCGAGGTGGACATGGCCGGGATCCGAGTCGCCCGCGTTGGCGGCGGGCACCCGCGCACCCGGCCTGAGCGGGCGCGCGCAGACAAGGCTTACTCGTCCAGGACGATCCGGACTCACCTGCGGCGCCGGGGCATCGCGGCCACGGTCCCCGAACCGGCCGACCAGGCCGGCCACCGACGGCGGCGCGGGAACCGCGGTGGCCGGCCGCCCGGGTTCGATCCGGTCGACTACCGCGAGCGCCATGCGATGGAGTGCGGCATCAACCGGCTCGAACGCCACCGGGCACTGGCCACCAGGTTCGACAAGCTCGCCGTCCGCTACCAGGTCCACCGTCCACATCGGCACCATCAACGAATGGCTCTGATCAACTCTGAAACAGGCCCTAGACGCCGGTCGTGCCGTCGAGCATCTCGCGCAGGATGTCCAGGTGGCCGTTGTGGCGGGCCGTCTCCTCGGTGAGGTGGTGGAGGATCCAGCGCAGGTCGACGTGGAGGCCGTTGCGGATGGTTCCCTCGGCCTGCTTGTCCAGGTCGTTGTCGGCGACCAGTTCACGATAGCGGGCGCTCTGTTCGGCGTACTCGTCGAGCAACTGCGTGATCGGGAAGTCTACGGCGATACGCATCTCGCGGTCGGGGTCTTCATCCGTCATGGGGGCCCGGTCTTCCTCGCCGAGGAAGACGACCTGGAACCAGTAGTACTCGACCCAGCGGAGGTGGTTGATCAGTGCGTTCATGGTCATCAGCGGTGAGCCCGGCAGGAGTGCCTTGCGGGCGTTCTCCGCGGAGACCCCCTCGCACTTGGCGCGGGCGGTGTCCCGTACGTAGTCGAGGAACGTGGTGAGCTGGGTGCGCTCGTCCCATGCGGGCGGCGTGTCGTCAATTCTGGCCATTGCGCGAAGGATCCCCGACCACCGCGCCGCTGTCGAGGGGTTTGTCCACGGACCCCACCTGCTCCATCCAGCGCCTTCTCCATCAGGGCGCTTCTGCGCCGGCAGGCCGCCTGGCTTGATCCGCCGGACAGGCCCCGGCGGAATGCGTTCGATCTGGTCCACGCTCCCTGGCCCCACCCGTGGGCTCGCCCTCGGGCCTGCGCACCCACTTCCGTGACCCGCAGAGCCTCCGCGGCCTTCGAGGGGGAGCCTGAATGCGGCAGAGAGGGCGCGGGCGTCGGAAACTGCCGGTCAGCCGCTCAGCGCTGGAATCGGGTTCGGCTGTGGATAACCGTGTTCGGCTCTTGGGCCGGAATGCCGCCCTTCTGCGTCTCTGTACGCTGAACTGCGGAAACGTCGCTGCGCGTACAGGACAGAGCACCCGTTCTGCAGGGTCCGCGGCTCGGTACGACCCTCCCACGCCTCGCCGACGAGGTGCCCGGCGCGCGTCCGACCGATCGGCTCCACAAGTAGGGTGCGGGCCATGGACGGCCGTCTCTACGTGCCTTGGTTCGCTGTCGGGGATCCCGAAGAGGACGAACTCGAGACGTTGGAAGCAGCCCAGCACACCTTCGTCTCGGTACTCCGCGAGCGAGCCGCCGCCTGGCCCTGCGACCCCGAGGACACAGCCGTTCTCCGCCCCGAGGAGACGGGATTCGCGCATCTGCTGGCCCTGCTCTCTCCGGTGACACCGGGAACTGATTCCGTCGGTTCCGTCTTCGGCGCGTTCTTCGACGGGCAGGGCGTACTCGGCACCGAGGTGCACAACCAGATGCTCATCCCCATGCTCCATGAATCTGTGGTGGAGGTACTCCATGCCGCCGGCTCCCCCGCCCAATGCGCGGAACTGACCGCGGACTGGTTCGAACGCGTCCAGCGTCATTCCGACTGACCGCGCCGGCCTCCTCCTGGGAACCGATCACGTCCAGTGGCGCCTTCCGGCGCGCCGCTGACCGCACTAGCCACATCACCGCAGGTCTAGGGCGTGCGCTCCCGCGGCGGATCGTCGACCAAGGTTCATCTGTCCTGTGAGCAGGGGCAGATGCTGTTGTCGCCGGTGGTGACGGCTGGGCGGCGCGGAGACGCCCCGCAGTTTCAGGCCATGATGGCCGGTCCGGGGCGGGGTCCGGGTCGACAAGGCGTACTCGTCCCGGGCGATCCGCGCGCATCCGCGTCGCCGCGGTATCGCGGCCACGATCCCGGTGCCGGCCGACCAGGCCCGGGGACCGGCAGCGGCGGGGCAACCGCGGCGGTCGCCCACCCGCCTTCGGCTCGATCGACCACCGCGACCGCCACGCGGTGGAGTGCGGCATCAACCGACTCAAGCGCCACCGGGCTGTGGCCACCAGATACGAGCTGGGTCAGAGTTAGAGCAGGCGATTCCACGCCTGCTGGGCAGGCAGCCCGAGACCCGGCCCGTTGATGCCACCCGTGTGGCCGATGCGCTTGAGATCATCGCCCGGTCCCGTTCGACGAGCGTGACGGTGAACGAGCCGACCGACACCACTCAGGGATCGGCCGCCCAAGGTCCCACCCGTGCCCGGCGCGCCCGCCACCGCGCCAAGACACCTACCCGTCCGTCCCTGGCCCCACTTCACCGATGGCTCGGTGGGGGCACCGGCCGCCCCTCATCGTCTTGATCAGCACTAGCGGCCCGGCCTGACTCCTATAGCGTGCGGGTCGGCATCGGTCTGACCCGTCCATCGGTGCCGTAGCGTGCCCGTTCGTGCCGGTGAAACCCACGCTCATCAGCGTCCTGAAAGACCCCGCCGTCGCGCCCCTGTTCATCGCCCGCGCGACCTCGGCGATCGGGAACGGCTTCGGGCGGGTCGCGCTCGCCTGGGGAGCCCTGCACCTGGGCTACGGTCCGGGCGGACTGTCGCTGGTCCTTGCGTGCCAGGCGCTCCCGCAACTGCTGCTGGTGCTCGTCGGCGGGATCATCGGTGACCGGGTCCGCCGGCAGTACGTCCTGGTCGGCGCGGACGCCCTGGCGGCCGCGACGTGGACCATGCTGGCGGTCTGCTTCACCGGCCGTTCCGCGTCGCCGGCCGTGGTCGCGCCGTTGGCCGTGCTGACCGGTGTCGCCACCGCCTTGTTCGCCCCCGCTGCGGAGGGGATCGTCACCGACCTGGTGCACCATGAACGGCGGTTCGCCGCGAACGCCCTGCTGCGCCAGTCCACCTCCGGCGGGCTCATCATCGGCCTGGCCCTGTCCGGGGTGGTGGTCTCCGCGGTCGGCCCGGCAACGGCCGCCGCGCTGAACGCCGCGTCGTTCGCGGCATCGGCGGCGCTGCTGACCCGCTTGCGGATCCTGGGCCGCAGCCGCGCCACCGGGTCGCTGGTGAGCGAACTGCGCGGCGGCTGGCGGGAGTTCGCCGGCCGTCCGTGGCTGTGGATCCTGTCCCTGCAGTACACCGCGGTGACCGCGGCTTCAGCGGCGTACGTCGGAGTGATCGGGCCGCTTTACGTCACGGCGGGCAACGGCGGGTCGCGTGCCTGGGGCATCATGGCCGGCTGCCAGTCGCTCGGCACCTTGCTCGCCGGCGGCCTGGCCGCCCGGCTGCGCCCTGCCCGCCCGATCCTTTTCGCGGCGCTGATGACCGCGCCGTCCGCCATGCCCATGCTGCTGATGGGCCTGGGTGCCCCGTGGATGGTCCTGGCCGTCGTGATGCTGACGGCCGGGATGTGTCAGACGGCGTTCGGGGTGCTGTGGTCGACCACCGTGCAGAACGACGTCCCCGCCGAGGCGATGTCGCGGGTCGCCAGCTGGGACCTGCTCGGCGCGCTCGCGCTGGCGCCCCTCGGGCTCCTGGTCGCCGGCCCCATCGCCTCGGCCGTAGGAGTCGAGGGCGCCGCCGCCGGAGCCGCCGTGCTGATCCTCGGCGCCACCTCCTGTGCGGTCATGTCTCCGCACGTACGCCGATTCCGCGCCCACGGCCAAGATGACCAGGGGGCGGTTGAGGCCGTCGAAGCCTGACCCGTCTTCAGGGGGCATGGCCGCAATACGCCGGAAGGGGATCATCAAGCAGGTCAGCGCGCCGGGAGGCTCCGGGGTAAACGCCCTTCTCCCCGAGCCTCGCGGTTGCTCGTGCGCCCTTGCCGGGCGGGTGCGTAGTCGGTGTGCAGGAGCGCATCACCGGCCGATAATCGGATTGAGTGGGCCTCACCGGTCGGTGCGGGTTTCGAAGGCGTCCGGGCCGCGCTCGCAGCCTTCGAGTTCGCCGGACTGCTGGTATCCGGCGATGCCGTTGTGGCCGCAGCTCCAGCCGTTCACGGTGGCAAAACCGCCAGAGCCCTGCCGGTTGCGGGAGGCGCGGTAGTCGTTGAGGACCTTCCGTGCCTGGGCGCAGGTCGCGGTCCCGGACTTGATGATCAGTTGAAGCCTTCCGCCGGTCGGGCCGGTGCCGGCGTCGCCGCACCGTGCGCCCGCTCCTGCGCCCGCGCCGGCCGTGGGTGTGCCCGACGCGCTGGGCGTCGCGGAGGTGGCCGGGCTCTGGCTCGCACTGGGGTCGGTGGCCGTGATGGGGTTCTGGCAGTTCACCGCGGTGAACAACAGGTGCCCCGGACAGCGCCGCGTTGCCGCGCCTTGCACCGCCTCAGGCTCTCTGAACTTCACCCGTTCGCTGCTCGAAGGCGACCAGCGCTGCAAGCAGGGCGGTAACCAAAGCGAGTGCGGCGATCGCGGGCAGGAGTCGAGCCAGGGGGATCAGCGCGAGGAGCACTGCGGCGACGATCAGTGGTGCGGGCTGGCCGGAGTGGGTGGTGAGGCTGACGAACGCCGCTCGTCCTAGGAGGAAGACGGCGGCCCCTGCGTACAGGGCGGTCAAAGGGGCCCATTCCAGAGGCCGGCCTGTATCGGGGGAGTCGCCGGACAGCCCCGAAAGGACCTCGTGGACGCCCAGCGCGATGTAGACGGCTCCCGCGATGAGGGGGAAGTGCAGCAGCGTATAGGCGTCGCGGGCGATCTTTGCGCGGCGCGTACCGGACGCGCGTTCGAGGGCTGCCTCGGCGGCGTCCGCCACCCTGGAGAAGTAGAGCAGCCACAGGCAGACGACGGCGACGAACCCGACCAGCGCGGCGAGGAGCGCCGCGGTCCCGGTCAGGTCTCCGCCGGCGCCGGCGGAGACCAGGGACTCGCCGAGCGCGATGATCAGCACCATGCGGTGCCGTTCGGCGAAGTGAGCGGCGCTGCGGATCGTCCAGCCGCCCAGGCCGGAGGCGATCCTGCCGCCGCCGAAGTCGATGGCGAACGCGGTGGCCCACAGTGCGGTCTGCCAGGTCCCGCCGAGCACGGCTCCGGTCAGGAGGATGGCCAAGGCGATGGTCTGAGGGATGGCGTCGAGCAGTAGTTGGGCGCGCAACCTCCGATCATCTCCCGCCGAGGACAGGTGCAGTCCGAGGTAGATCGCCCGTACGACGCTGAAGGCCACCGCCAGCACGAGCGGCGCGTCGACGGTGGCGGCGTGGTGGCTGAAGGCGTCCGGCATGACTAGTGCGGCGACGAACAATGCCGCCATCGCGATCAGCATCCCGGTTCGGATGACGCCGCGGTCGGCGTGCACTCGGTTGCCGAGCCAGGCGTAGGCGGCCCAGGACCACCAGAGCAACAGGAGCAGGATCAGCCCGCGGGCCAGTGCCGGTGCGGACGGCGAGTGTGCCATGAACGAGACGACGCGGGTGATCGCGAAGACGAAGACCAGGTCGAAGAAGATCTCGAAGGAGGTCGCCTGGTGGGTTTCAGGAGTGATCGTCGGGTGTCGCCAGGAAAGACTTGCCACCGCCGCAGCGTATTCGTCACCGCGGGTCAGCGGCACCGGCGCGCACGGCAGCGTGTCGCCCAGCCGTCACTGTTACGACGTGCCTGCAGGCGTCTGGCCGGACCCCATCGTGTCGCAGAGAGACGGCGACCGCTTAGACCGCGCCGGGTGGCCCGTTGCCGGCCGGCGCGTCGGCAACGCGAGTCCCTGACCCGTGGGGGCGGATGACCTGTTCGACTGACGGAGGCACTCATGCGCCGTGGCCGCGCCGAGCGGCCTGGGCCGATCGGTCTTCTCGAGCGGTCACCCGGGGGATGGTCAGGTGGTACAGCCTGCGGCGGTGAGACGCCGGTCGAGCTCGCCGCGCAACCGGGCGTACTCCTGGCGTTCCAAGGCGGGTCCTGCTGCGGACCGCCGTCCGCCGCGCGGCGGACGAGTCCGGGACGACCACCGAATTCTTCGACCGGCTGCGAGAGGGTGGGCTCCTGGTCAAGGCTCGCTACAGCCAGACAAGTCCCGGGCAGGTGACCGGATACGCGGTCGCGTTTCCCGTCGAGCGTGATGGCGTGGAACCGACTTGGTGTCCCGGCAGCCGCCTTGCCGATGATCTGTCACTGTCCCGCCTTCTCAGGCGTTGGGCCTCGCCGGGTCGGCCGCATGCACAGGCTGTCGAGCATGACGAACTGACGCCGGAGGAGCGTCAGGGGTTCTATGACGATGCGGCACGGGCCGCTGCTTACGCCACTGCTCAGATCCGCCGGTACCTGGCGGTCGGCCCGTATGCGGTGCAGGATGCCTGCTGGGCGGCTTCCGACGCTCTTCACGTCGCGGCCAAGGTCACCGGCAACCGTCATCTGCATCGTGCGGCCGACGCCTACGACCGTGCTGCGCGCGCACCTTACGGGCGCATCCCTACTCCGACTCCGGCCGGGGATGCTTTGCGTACTGCAGCCCGCCTGCTCGCGCGGACCGGCGTCATCAAGAACCGGACGGTGGTGTCCACGGTTCTGCTCATCGCCAACCTTGTCACCCTGCTCGACACCATCGCCGAACTCCGCCACCTCCAGCAGCGCCAAGCCCAGGCCGACGCCGCCCGGAAAGCGGCCGCGCATGTCAGAGAAGCAAGACCTGCGGCCGAGCGTCCTGTGCCGCAGCCGGTTGACCCCAGCGCACAAGCGCGCCTGGCGATGGCTGGTTTCCCGAGGGCTTGGGCTCCGCTACAGCAGGATCCTTCGAGGAGTTCGGCGCCGTCTGATCCCACTCGCCCTGTCCGGTCTCCCCGACGAGGGCGTTGATCAATAGGTCCTTCGTGGTTGTCGTCCGTCCTCTCGGAAGCTGGCTGTTCCTCGAGGTTCTTGGAGCAGGAGGATCGCGCGTTCGAAGGCTTCGGGGTCGGCGACGTGGAGCATGCTCACCAGGCCGTCCAGGTCGGACGCGGAGATCAGGATCCGTCCGGTCGCTCTCCAGATGCCTTCTCGGTCCGGGGTGATCGACCAGTCCGGAAAGAGGTGCTGCAGTAGTAGTGACGTGACGTTCATCGTCTCCTCACACTCGGGCGCCCGCCTGTCCTGCCAGGGGAGTAGGGACCGGGTCCGTCGTGGTGGGCACCTGCCGAGTGCAGAACAGCTTGGCCCAGACGACCTTGCCGCCTTCGGTGAGGCGCCTGACTCCCCATCCGTGCACGAGCTCGGCCATGAGCTGCAGGCCGCGGCCGGAGGTGGCGGCGTAGTTCTGGGGCTGGACTACTGGCTGTCCCGTGCCGGTGTCCGATACCTCGATGACCGGTTGTCCGTCGTGCGAGTCGAGGAACAGCCGGACGACGATCGGGCCTTCGCCATGCTTGTAGGCGTTCGTGGTCAGCTCACAGACCACGAGGCGGCCCATGTAGTCGTCGGTAATGCCCCAGCCGGCGAACTGCTCGGCGAGGAACCGGCGCGCGAGGCGCGGTGCCTCATCGTTGCGCTCAAGGACGAGCGTCGGGACTTCAGGGGTTGCGGTGCTGCGGACATCGGCACGACCTTCGCTGGCCACTGACGGCTTCTGGTAACTCGCTGCACACTCTGAACTCCACGGCGTAGCGTTACCACCGAAGTGCAGCAACACACACGTGGCGCTGCCGATCGCTGGTAGGTGGGTTCCCCTCGCTCACACGGAGGCGAAGCAGTGGCCGCACGCAAACCCACATCGAAGACCGTCGCCTTCGGCGCAGAGGTCACGCGCCTGCGAGAAGAAGCAGGCCTCAACCGGACGGAGCTCGCCGCACGGTCGGCGGTCACGCGCAGCTACATCTCCCAGGTCGAATCCGGGCGCACCAAGTGCCGCAGGGACTTCGCCGAACGGCTGGACAAGGCGCTGGACACAGGCACCGCTCTGGTCGATGCCTGGGACGAACTCCTCCGCTCCAGCAGCTATCCGAAGTTCTTCGCCGACTTCCCCCGCGCCGAGGCGTCCGCGGATGCGCTACGTGCGTTCGAGACCAGGATCGTCTACGGGCTTCTTCAGACCGAGGCGTACGCGAGAGTGATCCTGAGCAACGATGAAGCCGTACTCGACCGGTTGCGACGCCAGAGCGTCATCACCAAGCCGAACGCACCGACCGTCTTCGTTGTGCTAGTGTTTCGCTCGAATAGTTTCTTTTCGTTTGATTTTGGCGATGATCTCGTCGGCGTCTTTGGTCCAGGAGAATGGTTCGCAGCGGTCGTTCCAGCCGTCGATGAAGGTGCCGATCGT